>CAIVAU010000095.1 GCA_903903925.1 uncultured cyanobacterium | reverse complement strand
GTGAGTGTTCCTGACTCTTGACTCCTGACTCCTGACTCCTGACTCCTGACTCCTGACTCCTGACTCCTGACTCCTGACTCCTGACTCCTGACTCCTGACTCCTAACTCCTGACTCCTGACTCCCGACTCCTGAGTCCTAACTCCCGACTCCCGACTCCTGACTCCTGACTCCTGACTCCTGACTCCTTGTAGCTACCACGTGTTGTTGGTAACGTGCCTGAGAGGTAATAAGCGCGTAGCTAATTACCAGCAGCCGCAACCATAATGCTGGATAGCGGGGTTCAAGCCAAGGTTGTATCTGGCGGAGGAAGTGTGAGAACCATCCCTTTAGCACAGTGCTGACAAGCGCATGACGACTAAAGTCAACGTAGTTCCACAACCACCGCAGCAAATCACTTGCACCAGCAAGTTCCCAAATCCACACCAGCAATAATGGGTTTTTACTGGCTGCTTTCATTGCTAGGCGATTAAAGGTTAACCAATCAAATCGATCTTTAATAAAGTCATCTGCCACTTTTAGGGGTTCATCTACTAACAACCCAAAAAAGTTATTCAGCATGGAGTTGATTCTCTGGGGTGGGATAAATTTCCCAGTAGGAACCATCATGCCTTTAGAAAACATCCACGTGACGGCAATGTTGCTTTGGAAGGCGCGAATTCGATTCAAATGCCGCTTATTCAGTAGGTCGTGTTTAAGGGCAGTATCTAAAAGAGTTGTGAGGCGTTCTAAGTTGCGAACTAGGGAACCAAAGCCGGTAAAAACCAAGGGAGATTGGAGTGATGCTGCATCACCGATCGCAATCAAACGGTCAAACGCTATCGTGCGATCGCTACTTCCTATACTAAAATGTCCAGGAATATAGCCAAAGGTCGGCTTTTTCCACACCAGTTGATCCAGATCGCACCGCCTATACTCTGGCAAAATTGTGAAAAAGTCTTCGTACATCTCCAATAGAGAACCTGGGTTTTCAGGATTGACTTCGTGGTAATGAAATAAATAAATTGTTAGCTCTTCATTTGCGCCTGGAAACAATTCCCAAATTAACTGTCGTCCCCGTGAGATATCGCCGTGACTGTTCAGCACATCCCCATACTCGGAATTCCACACCCCTGGCTCAAATCCCCGCTCAATCACTGCTCCTACCGTCGGACATACACTGTCGAAGGCACGACCTCCATTCAACTGCCATGCAACTGGCGAAGCGGTTCCCATCGCATCCACGAGCAGTCGCCCACTCACTTGTTTGTCCATTTTGCTCGGTAAATGCTTGACTTTAATGATAATTTGTGTACTATAAATATCCGCTCTGATAAACTCGGTCTCATCCCAAATTTCACCGCCTGCTGCTTGCAGCTTTTGCCCAAGCAGTTGCAGTAGTTTTTCGGAATCCAAACCCAAATTCAGCACTGTAGGGGTGTGCAAGATCGGTGCTTTTAAATGGTTAGGAACATTAGCATCACAAAATTTATTAAATCCGTCTTTGTACTCCCGTGCTATTACGGATTCCACCTCAGCAGGCGTTAGCAAACCCAAGTTAACCAAGCATTGGATTTCATCTCGGGAAATATTCCACTCCCGGTTCATCCGTCCAAAGAGCAATCTTTCTACAAGCAACACTCGATATCCTCTTTTCGCCATCACAGCAGCATGGATCACGCCAAGTGCGCCACCGATGTAGATCAAGTCGTAGGTGGGAGAAATGTCTTCCTTACTCCCCACACTCCCCACACTTCCCTGATGGGAGAACACAACCTGCCTAGGCTTCTGGGGATTGCGGACACCTTCACGCCATCTTTGTTCCCACCAGTAAACCCGTTGCAGGTCATATTCCCCGTTGGGCATTTTCTGAAAATATTTGACAGTAAGGGGATAATTGGTAGCAAGCGCCTCAAAAATTGATTGTCCTGATAAATCAATCGCCGGTGGTTCGGGGTAATGATGGGGAAAGTGGCTACGGATTCCAGTTGTGAGGCGTTTGAGAATTTTCCGCTCCCAAGGAATAGGTTTATCTGCCCAACGAAATGCTTTCAAATAAGTGGTTCGCTGCACCGACCAGAGGAATACAGAAATTTCATTTCTTAATTTTTCCGAAAAACTCACTTCACGATCTGTATTTTTAAGCATCCTGAGGCGAAAGCCTGATGGAGTCAGAAATTTTTCACCAATTCCTGGTTCAAAATCTGCTTGCAACCAATTGCGTACAGCGGCTATATCCTGAGTTGGTATTTCTAAGTAAAGTATTTCTTTCATTTTTTCGGAAATCTCCAATAAATCTACGCATTAAGACAGATTTAAAAAGGGCATAAAGTGAGGTAGACTCCGCCCTATCCCTCGCAATAATACTCAGGAAATAAGTTTCAGTTTTGCTCTAATTTATTGTTCATTCTGTGTTTTTATAAACGCACGCCATGAATTATCCCATCCCAGACAGCCCCAAAGAAATCTTTGCGCTAAGACAAAAGCCTGTTGATGAAGAACTGGTTGCTGCTGCGATCGCAGGAGTCATTAAAATTGTCCGCGCTCAGGGTCAATCATTAGAAGAAACAACCGCTCAGGTGCTAGCAGATGACAGCCTGCTGGATAAGCAACAACGACGCTGGCTCAGCCAAGTGGTTGCCCAAGTCTGGGAAAGCTTTTCTTAGGAGAGTTAGGAGTTAGGAGTTGTAAATAACAAACACAAATTGCCAATTACCCTTGTGGTGTGGGAGTGTTAAGAATCGTCTGGAATTAGCAATTGGGTTGGTAAAAGGCAAAACTTGATGAATTAATTTTTCCTAACTCCCTGTGAGGGTGGGGTAACCCCGCCCTTACTCTCTGCTTGATAGCCATTACGTGATTCTACCAAAACACGGGTTTGTGCTGACGTACCAGTATGTCGGTTGGGAAGTATTTGGGGAATTGTTGTTTTTTGTTGACAAATGACTGATGATTGATGACTGATTGGACCTTCACCCTAAGTGCCATCCCGAAGTGTGGTGTCATAGATCGAAAGTTGGTGTGAGGAGTTTGCGGTCATCAGATGGTGAATGATATAGTAATGTAGTATTTCTTTGTTTTTATTGATTGAAAATAAATTGTGAGCGCAGAGTCAATCGGCGGCAATATTTGCCTAAGGTTGGTGTAGACCAATACAGTTGACGTATACAAGAGCAGTGTTAAGGTAATAGACTACTGGAGAGTTAACGGTTATTTTTCTGTGTACAGATCAATAAAGCGCAATACACTACAGCGTCCATATTCAGATTCCAGAATTACCCATGCTAGAGTGTACGTGCAACGCAACAGTTGCCTCCCCATTCTCCCTCAATCAACCCACGCTTAGCAACATAAACTAGGGTTTTAGACAATGTGAAGGTAATAAAATTCTCCAGTTTTTGCAAAGTTCTCAAATAGTTTGGATATTACAAGGTTAAAAAGGAGAAAAACAAGATGGGTAGATGGACACCACTAATTCTTATGGCTGGAGGCTTAGCGATTTTGCTTGGTACATTGCTGGGAATCAGCTTCCCTATGGGCGGACAAAACACTGCCCAGGTTCCTACCAATGTCGGTAGCAAAACATCAAAAGTCCTTCCGGCTAATATTAATGTTAATAGCACGGCTAGTGGGAATACTTCTACTACTGCCAACAGAAGCAACGTTGCCCAGAATAGCAGCCCCAACGCCACTAATGACTCAACATCCCCTGAGACTACACAAGAGACGAATACGACAGACAATAATGATGCAACTCAGAACAGCAACAACAGTAAACCAATTCAAGCCTTATGGTAGTGGTAGTGGTTGTGCGTTAGGAGTTAGAAGTTAGGAATTGTTGAGACAAGGGCTATCGCGTCTCCACAGAAGTTAAGAGTGACTAATGACTAATGACTAATGACTAATGACTAATGACGTTTTAATTATTGGTGGCGGCGTTATTGGCTTGGCGATCGCTGTTGAACTAAAATTGCGCGGGGCAAGAGTCACCGTTATCAGCCGCCGCTTCCGCGCCGCCGCCACCCATGCTGCCGCAGGAATGTTAGCACCAAGTGCTGAAAAAATTCCTGAAGGGCCAATGTTAGAGATGTGCCGACGATCTCTGTTTTTATATCATGACTGGACTTGCAAATTAGAAGAATTCACAGGTTTAAACACAGGTTTCTGGCCCTGTGGCATCTTAGCACCAGTTTATGAAGAAGAGGTGGGAAGCGGAGATGGAGACAGGGAAAGTCATTCTTCTTTTCCCCCCCATCTCCCCCCTCTCTCTCCTCCCCCCCATCTCTCCTCCTACTGGTTAGATAGAGAAGGTGTTCATCAACATCAGCCAGGTTTGGGAAAAGAAGTGGCTGGTGGTTGGTGGTATCCCGAAGACGCACAAGTAGACAATCGCACACTCGCACAAGCACTGTTGAACACGGCTCAATCCCTTGGCGTTGAACTCAAAGAAGGCATCACAGTAGAAGGAATTAGGCAGCAGCAGCGGCAAGTTATTGGCGTCCAAACAAACGCCGGAGAAATTCGCGCCGAACATTATGTTCTAGCCGCAGGTGCTTGGTCGAAGGAATTGTTACCGCTTCCCTTGCGTCCAGTAAAAGGGCAAATGCTCAGTGTAAGAGTGCCGGAATTTCTGCCGGAATTGCCGTTAGCACGGATTTTGTATGGGCAGAATATTTACATCGTACCCCGACGAGATCGGCAAATTATCATTGGGGCGACTTGCGAAGATGTGGGCTTCACTCCCCACAACACTCCCAAGGGCATTCAAAGCTTACTGGAAAGAGCTATTCGGTTATATCCTCAATTACAGGATTATCCTATTCAGGAATTGTGGTGGGGATTTCGTCCTACCACCCCTGATGAATTACCCATCCTTGGAACCAGCCCCTGCAATAACTTAACATTTGCGACTGGTCATTACCGCAATGGTATTCTCTTAGCACCTGTAACAGCGAAATTGATTGCTGAATTGATTTGGGAGCAAAAGTCTGACCCTCTACTGACTCATTTCAACTACTCACGCTTCCAAGCCAAGCCATCTACCACCAAACCCATGCTCACACTTTCTATTCCCACTCCAGAAGCGCTAACCCCTATCTCTACAAGAGTTTCCATTCCAGACTCAGGATTGATTATCGCTGGTAAAACTTTTCAATCTCGCTTAATGACAGGAACCGGTAAGTACCGTAGTATTGAGGAAATGCAGCAAAGCATCGCCGCTAGCGGTTGTCAAATTGTGACTGTAGCAGTGCGACGGGTACAAACCAATGCGCCTGGACACGAAGGTTTAGCCCAAGCACTGGATTGGACAAAGATTTGGATGTTACCTAACACCGCAGGTTGTCAAACTGCAGACGAAGCAATTCGCGTGGCACGTTTGGGGCGGGAAATGGCAAAACTCCTAGGACAGGAAGATAACAACTTCGTCAAGTTAGAAGTCATTCCTGACCTCAAATATCTCCTTCCAGACCCCATTGGCACTCTACAAGCAGCAGAACAACTGGTGAAAGAAGGTTTTGCTGTGTTGCCCTACATCAACGCCGATCCAATGTTGGCAAAGCGCTTGGAAGAAGTAGGCTGTGCTACGGTAATGCCTTTGGCTTCACCCATTGGTTCTGGACAGGGGTTGAAAACAACAGCTAATATCGCGATCATTATTGAAAATGCTAGTGTGCCGGTAGTTGTAGACGCTGGCATTGGAACGCCATCTGAAGCAGCACAATCAATGGAAATGGGTGCAGATGCTTTATTGGTTAATAGCGCGATCGCACTAGCAAAAAATCCACCTGCAATGGCTCAAGCAATGAATCTAGCAACACTTGCTGGTCGTCTGGCATATATTGCAGGTAGAATGCCGACTAAAAGTTCCGCCAGCGCTAGTTCACCCATGACTGGCACAATTACTAATGACTAATGACAAAAATTATGTAACATAAAATAAATGAGCAGAATCAGGAACTTAATTCATGCCCTACACAACAGAAGATGGTGGTCGTCTGAATAACTTTGCTAATGAACCAAAAGTTTATCGAGCAGAACCTCCCACGGGAGGGCAAAAGCGAAATTATATTATTCTAGGACTCACTGCTGTAATTTTAGTAGGTGGTTTGATTTTCGTCGCCTTCTCTGTTTCAAATGCTACTTGATAATCAACTGTTTTAGGAAACCAATTTTTGTCTTCTTGCAGGTTCCCAACTGTCTAGGAACCTGGTTTTTTTGTATGTTACAATCACATCGGTTTTTAGTATAATTAGACACTTTTTAACCCTTTGGATTATAAAGCCTAGATTTATCCTGAGCAAAGCAACGACTACCTGAAAACCATAGGCATAGTTAAGATTATAGCTGCTTACACCCCTTACAGCAGATTGCAAGTAAGTGAAGTACAATGCTTTTGTCTAAAAGCTAGACACAAAGTCTTTTTTACTTCAGACTTCTGTACGGAGGGGATTACCCCGCCGCTACTCCTGAATTATTCTGTAAGGGTTTATACACTGCGTTTTGGCTCTTTAGCCACCATGAGCGTGAATGATACTGCACACTCCCCCAATTTTGCTTGGAATCGGCAAGTATATCACCGTCTGAAACTTGCCTTAAGTCTTGGTTTGCGGCGACAAATTTTTTTGGCGGTATGTGATGACTTAAATTTAAGAAATCAGGTAGCGGCTCGTTTGCATTCTACTTTGGCTTTTCCAGTCGGACAAGTCCTCTATCAGCCATCAGATTCACAGGAAGCCAGTACGCCAGCCTATCCGCGATTAGTGACCTTGCGGTTAAATTTAAGTGATCCTAATCCTATAGCGCAGATCAATCAATGGTTAGCCAATTATCCACCGCCGATCGTTGGAGCATCCCAAGACACCCCCGGACGATCCTTGCCAATACCAGCATTTCAGATTGTGGGTGTTGAGCAGCTGACTAGACAGCAAGTGACAGTACAGCGTCTATTTTTACACTATTTGCGCTCAACTGAACAGAATTTATCGGACATTGAGTCCAACCGTTTCCTTGAATCCAGCCTACTATTGTGGATACCACGTCCTTGGTTGTATGCTATTCAGCAGTCAGCGCCACAGTTTTGGCGTTGCCGTACTGGTATTTTTGTGTTTGCCGGAGAACCAACACCAACGACTAAAGGTAAAAGCTCACCAGAACGTTTTCCTAGTTCAAGTTCAAGAAATTTAGATTTAGGGAATATTGAGCAATCCATTTTGGAAGAATCAGTCACTCAGGAAGATTTTGATTTCCAGACAGATACTCAAGCGAATCGCGGACACAAACTGCAGGAAAGTCCCTTATCAAAATTGGAATTATTTGCAGCCAAACCTGATCAAGAAGAACCAACCCACAAAGCAAGTGCTAGCAATAGCCCATCATCAGAGAGTTTGTCCCACATTAGCAAAGAGTTAACAGAACTAGTACTGGCAACGATCAATACCACAATTGAAGACAAAGACCAGAACTTGCAAGTGCAGCAAATTCTGCATGAAATTGGGGAATTACACTCCAAGAAAGTTTCCGGGGGAGGACTAGCCGCAGCTTATCATCGCTTAGGCAACTTATATCGTCTTCGTGTAGAGCAAGGACACTCAACACTAGAAAACCTGATGGTGGCAATTCTGGCTTATCAAGAGGCAATCACTTACGATGATTCCTCACCCCAAGTGCCGGATATTTTAAATGACTTAGGTACACTTTACTGGATGTTGTCTCGCACACCACCCAACTCTGAAGAAGGACAAGCTTACATAGAACAGGGAATTGAATTTTACCAGTTAGCTTTAAAGCTGATTTCATCCCAGACACATTCTGAAACTTATGCTCGCGTGCAAAATAATCTGGGGACAGCTTACGGTGATTTAGCTCGTTTTTCTGCACCAGCGGAAAACTGGCAGCAAGCAGTTTTAGCTTATAGCGAAGCAATCCGCTTGCGTACATCTGAGATGGAGCCTTTGAAGTATGCTGCTTGCCAAAACAATTTGGGTACAGCATACTGGCATCTAGCACAACACAATCAACCTGTCGAAAATCTGAAGAAAGCGATCATCGCTTATAACCTGGCACTAGCTCACTACAGCGTTGAACAGGAGCCTTTCAAGTATGGCATGATTCAAAATAACATTGGCACTGCTTACTGGAATATTGCACAATACGAACAGCCACAGGAAAATCTCCAGTTAGCTATTGATGCTTATGGGGAAGCATTAAAGTACCGCACTGCAGCAAACGTTCCAGCCGCTTGCTCCGCCACCCAAAATAATCTTGGCACAGCTTACTGGCATTTAGCCACCCTCCCGCAAACAACCAACGAAGAGCGTCAGAAGTTATTAGAAATGTGCATCACCGCTTACGACGAAGCACTTGCTCTGGCTCACTCACTGAGTGGAGTGTCTTTGAGTTTTGATGCGGGGACAACTCATAACAACTTGGGACTAGCCCATTATCAACTCGTAACAGATCCTTATTTTCATGGTGACAAAGAAATTCGTTCTCATCATCTAGAAGCAGCACTAGACAATCATCTACATGCCCTAAATGTGTTGAACAAACAATCTGAGGTTTATCAAACAACCATCGCTTACATAGTAAAAACTATTCGCGCTTTTCATAATGAATTAGGAATACATGGGCAAAATCTTGCTTTATCTAAAATTCCTGGTCAGTTATTACCAGAAATATTGCCCAAATTGTAGTCTTAAAAAACTCCTAACTCCTAACTCCTCGATTAGCTTCCAGCCAGTGAAGCAAATCATCAATCTGTGTAAAATCTAGCAGAGCTTCACCTAATTCTTCCAACTGAGTCACATTTAGCGACTGAACAGAGGCGATCGCTTCTTCTGTCAACTCTCCGACTCGTTTTTGTAGTAGCCGTAGAATTAGCCTCTGCTGCCTCTGCTCACCTTCCTCTATTCCGCGCTTATAGCCAATGCGTTCGCCTGTGGTAATGTAAGCCATTTTACGGTCCTGTTCCAATGTTGTTAAGTCTTGCCAAAACTCTATTTCTAACTCTTTTGGATTTACGCTCCTGTTCAAATCTTTTTACCTAGCCAACACTAGTATCGCTTTACTTTGGGTATATATGCTGTTGTTGATATTTAGTATTTTAAAATACAATAAACGTTGGGATTTTGCAACTAAAGGTTACAGAAACTCTCTATTCTCTGGAGATACAAAGGCGTTATATTTATGGACTCGCGGCGTAATTCGCTCCTAGAAAAATATTCAGTTTTCATAGCAGCTAGCTCCAAGAGATTAAAGTATCATTTAGCTGCTCTACGACCGCGACAATGGACAAAAAACTTAGTAGTATTTGCAGCACCGCTGTTTGCTTTTAGTATCAATTTGGAATCTTTGTTAGGTAGCCTACTAGCATTTATATTATTTTGTTGTGCATCAAGTGGTTTTTATTTAATCAATGACATTGTAGATGTCGAATCTGACCGTCAGCATCCTGTCAAGTGTAAGCGACCAATTGCTGCGGGATTAGTTAACATCCGAGTAGCAACACTTCTGGCATTCGTACTATTGGGTATTGCTTTGATTGTTGGCTGGTTGAGGTCTCCCCAATTGGGTGCAGCTATCACTGCATACGCCCTACTGCAAATCGCCTATAATGTGCGCCTAAAACGGATGGTGATTTTGGACATTGGGGCGATCGCTACCGGATTTGTCCTGCGAGCCTTGGCTGGTGCTGCTGCCACCAACATTGTTTTATCAGCTTGGTTTTTACTCTGTACGGCAATGCTGGCGCTGTTTTTAGGGATAGAGAAACGTAAAGCAGAACTGCGGTTGACGCAAATCAATGGTACTAAACCCCGTGCTGTACTCAAACGCTACTCCCTACCCCTGTTAAGTCGCATGGAAAATGTCGTCACTACTGGCACAGTTGTCACCTATGCTCTCTGGAGTGCTGGTCCCTCCCTTCATGGAGCATCCACCTCCTGGATGCTGGTCACTTTGCCGTTTGTCTTGTATGGCATTTTTCGCTATCAACTTCTGAGTGATCCTCACGAGATTGCCAATCACAGTGACAACCTTCCGCAAGGCGGACGCAGTGAGCAACCTGAAGAAGTCTTGTTAAAAGACATACCGATCCTTGTCACTGTGATCAGTTGGATTATCACCTGCTTTGCAATTCTCTGGCTGAAAAAGCAAGGAATGATTGTATAAATAGTTAGGAGTTAGGAGTTAGGACTAAGTGTGAGACAGCCCAAGGATGTTTTTAGAAAACTGTCCAGGACTTTTACCTCTTGGCTGCGTTTGCGCATCCAGGGAGACGACCGACTAGGTTTTAAAAGGAACCTTCACAGACTACCGCGACAAGCCGATACACTGGCAAGCATCGAAATTGACTGGCTAAAAACCTGTGGCATTCAAGGGATCATCCTCGATTTAGATAACACGATAGTTTCGGAAGATGACCGCTACCTATCTCCTAGGGCCCAAGAATGGATCACACAAGCAAAATTGGCCGGATTGCAATTTTTTATTCTCTCTAATGGGAAACGTCGCTATCGGGTCAAATTTTGGTCTCATCATCTCGATATTCCATCTCTGAGTCCAGCCAAAAAGCCATTTCCCCCGGCATTTCGCCATGCAATGGCTCATATGCAGCTGCGAGCCAAACACGTAGTCGTAATTGGCGATAGTTTGCATACCGATTTTGTGGGAGCATGGCTCTGTGGGTGTAGCTACATCCAAGTTGCTACTTTGCCACATCCCCCCCGATGGTGGGAAAAACTTGCAGGAAAATGGGTTCAACAACCATATCCACCCGGACACGAAATTTGGGAATTTGATGTTACTAAGTACCGATAATTTTTGATCATGAGTAGCCAGCTTTTTTTTAACTTGCTTATTTTACTAACAGTTGCTTTAAATACCAGCGCTCAGACTTTCTTGAAACTAGGAGCAGGTTCAAATCCCTTAAATATCTATTTGATTGGAGGTATTTGTTTATACGGTATGAGTACAATATTTTATATTTTGATTTTGGGAAAATTTAATTTATCTATTGCCTACCCTGTAGTCATTGGATTAACGGTTGTGGCGACAACAATAGTCGGCTCTACCATTTTCAAAGAAAAAGTATTGTTTTCTCAATGGTTGGGAGTGGGCTTGCTATTGAGTGGAATTTTGGTAATCTTTTTAGCCAAACGTGCTTGAAACTTGCCCTTTCTCCTGTTACCTTTTCTCAATCATACTTACAGGTTTATTATTTTTTCCATAATCATTAAGTTATTAATTAACATAAAAATAATTAGTAATACTAATCCTATTTTAAAATAAACTTGATTTAAAAAAAGTTTATGAATAGCTAAAGCTAAAACTATAAAAGTAAAATTGCAAGTATAAAGAAACATCTCATCAGTTCCAAAAAAAGAATGAAAAGCCATATTAAATAATAGGCTTCCCCCAAGAGCTAAAATTAAAGCATTCTTGTGAACAGATAAGATATTTTTTAAAAATCCAGGAATTAATAAACATAACCAAATAATTGTTCCTATGCCACCAATCAAGCTATAGTTTAATTTATGCATGAAAAATGTTAACTCTATTTGAGAGTGATTCTCTGAACTAATACCCATAAATGGATATGGAGAAACAAAGTTCACTACGAAAAAGTGCTTAACTAATTCTTTCATAACTATTAATGGCTGTGCCGATAAGAATGAATGTATATACTTTGTCTCCGTACCTACCGTATCAGGCATAAAGAAATAAGGAGCATGAGTAATTATAATTTTTTGAAAAATACTTAAGATAAACGCCAGAGCGACTACAGAGCCTATAAATTCTAAAATTACAGTCAATGTAGTCTTACCTCTTCTTAAAATTAAGACAGTTATAATAAAACAAATCAAGGTTTGAGTAAAGTTAGTAATTGTTACACTAAAAGTGAATAGCCCGGCTAAAATCCAGTATCCAATATATAACTTTTTCTCTTGCAAACAAGTTAAAAATAATATATAAGTTGTAATAATACTGCAACCAGCTAAAGCATAAGTTTCTGGCACAGAAGAAAAAACTAATTGACTCATACTTAAACCGAATACAGTAGCTAAAAGTAAAGCTTGAGTAGATTTATTCGTGAGTTTTTTGAAAAATATAGATGACAGAAAAACAGCAAAAGCACCAAATAAAGAATCTAATATTGTTACAGTTACTTCAGGTGATTTAGTCAATGAATTTAACAGTGAACCCCAAGGACACACGAATAATAAAAACAGCGGATGCGAACCTTTAAAGTAAGTGGGCTTTGTAGCAGAAAAAGTTGTCCAAGCGCGACCAGCTTTCCAAATATCCCCCCCCAAAAAATCTATTTTATCATGCTGACCTACGAGGGATAATCCTAAATAAATATACAAAATAGAGAAAATAAAGAATAATATAAATGAAGGCAGAATTTCTTTGTTTTTAATGATTGATAGCAGGTTAGTTCTTGTTATGTTAATTTGAATATTTCTTGAACTTTGTTTTTGCTCAGAAAATGTTCTTAATAATAAAGATAAGGCATAGATAAAAGAATACAATACTATATTGATAGTAGAATAAAATAAATCTGCTCTGTGTAAATAAAATACAAGAGAGTTTTTTGTTCTGCCTTTAAAGAGGTCATTAAAAACAGAAATTGACTCGGATTTATATGCTGACTCTATCAATAGATGGCCACAAAAATAATACAATATTGTTTCCGCTAATAATAGAATGAACAGCGCTTTGTTTTGATTTTTAATGAGAAAATTCTTCATTGCCTACCTAATAGTTTATATGTTGTTTTGAGAGAATCAACTAAGACACATTTAATTGTATAAATTGACCATTAGATAAGCCAATATTTCTAGAGACTAATTTTTTATCGCTTAGGAAGCGATTTTCTACATCAAAGCGGAGAAGTTTTTAGTGTTTCCTTCTGAAACAAAATCTTAATCTAATACAGAACAAGATGTCATGCGAGAAACTATGGGACTATACTTTTTTAGCAAAATTACAAAAGAAGGGAGCAGGGAGCAGGGAATAAAGAAACCAGAAAAATGCGCGTTGTGGGAGTAGCGCCCACTTTGAAAAAAAAAGATGTGTTGCGAGACACGTAGTGCGAAAAACATTCGTCAGAAAAGTTCCAATCCCACGTCCCCCCTGCTCCCTCTGAACGAGTATATAAATATAGTGTTGCCATTAGTAATAATACGTGGCATTTTGGGAAAATACCACTCATTAAAAAATAAGTGCTTTTTGCGACACCGTAAGGGCGATCGCCTATGGTTGTTGCTGGAAAAGGGTAAATTGTCAAGCCCAGTATTTACATTGGTAAAAAATCTTGTCAACTTTAAGGAAATACGGGTAATTGAGTATTACTCAGAGCCGAACAACGCTCTCATGAACACCCTACTACGAGCCAATTTTAGACGTTTTACATCTTGTTACATAGTGATAAACTTTTCCACCCACCTACTTAATATGTATTGTTTTAAATAACGAAATATGCAATATTGATGGTTGAGCAGTAAGCTATGTGCTACACGGATAAATCCGTAGGCATGTACTTGTTTTGGGCAAGGCGGGGTAGAAGGCGTTTTATTCTTACCCTAAACCCTCAATATAAAGCTGATTTTGAGACTCTACTAAGAGTTTGATTTATAGCGCGAAGCTATCGACAAAATTGATTTTATCTTGACCTGTTACGAATGCCCCATACCTGACTTTCTACCTTATCCCCGACTGGGATAGATAAACTTGCTCAGACACTTTGACGGAAACTAAAAAAAATTAACTACACTTTAAGTAGATCAATGAACATGGAAGCAGCTTGGAACACACTAAATAATATCAATAACTTCGGTATACCGATTGGTAAAATTGCTGCCATTATTTTGATCCTGACGGTAACACAGCTGTTGAGGAGGTTTTTTGTTGGAGTCGTAGTTAAGAGCATTGAGCGGTTTACTAGCAAAACAAAAAATACACTTGACGATGAATTGTTAATGGTCATCAAGCCTTCTTTAAGTTGGCTGATTCAGATAGGTGCATTTTGGCTAATCAAGGAAATCCTGGCAGATAATTTAGGACCCCAACTGAACGAAACAATTGGTAAGACACTCAACTTAGTAGTTATTTTTATAGCTGCTTACGTTATTTACCGAGGCTCTTCTATTTTAGGGCAGATCATTGCCAACGTAGTGCTACATACTGAAACTGAGCTTGATGAACTGCTCAGACCTTTAATGCCAAAGATTTTTCAATCAGCAGCAATTATTATCCTAACCATCAAGGTCTGTGAAATATTTTTAGGACAATCTGCGGCTGCACTGGTTGGTATATTAGGTGGTGCTGGTATCACTTTAGGTTTGCTGTTGAAGGATATTGTTTATGATTGGTTTTGTACATTAATTATCTACTCTGATCATCTGTATCGAGAAGGGGATTGGGTAGGAATAACGGGAGTAGATGGTTTTGTGCAAATACAAAATATCGGATTTAGAACCACAACTCTACATTTAGCTAAATGGGGTTCGATAGTCAAAATGCCCAATTCTAAAATGATTTCTGGAATCGTGGAAAATTGGTCACAAAATCCGGGCAAAGAGCTAAAATGGGGGCTTAATTTAATTCTTAAAATCGATGGAATTTCTGCACAGCAAACTGCCAGAATTTGCGATGCTATGCAAGAAATGCCAAAATCTATTCCGGGTTTTTCCCCGTCATGTGTAGTGCGGTTTAAAAAAATTGAAGATAATGCCCGCGTCATTGAAATGATGGCATTTGTCAATGATGACAATCTCTACTTTGATGCTGAGAAAAACTTAAACTTAGCCATTTTGGAATTTTTAGAGCAAGATGGCATCGATTTTTTACATATCGAATTAAGAACAGATCCGGAAAAATATAAACTTAGTCGGAATGCAATTTCAAATTGAAACCTCTTAGAGTTAAGAAGGCAGAGGGTGGAAGAGGCAGCCGACACCTGTCTCTTCCACCCCCTAAGTGGAATTTAGTAGCGACTACGGAAGCTGTTGTTTCCCCGTCTGCCATCAAATGAACCACTTCTGTCTTCTTTAGGCTTAGCCTTATTGACTTTGAGGTCGCGACCCATCCATTCAGCACCATCAAGAGCTTCAATAGCGGCTAATTCTTCTGCATCTGAACTCATTTCCACGAAAGCAAAGCCCCTTAGGCGACCTGTTTCACGGTCAGTAGGCAGCTGAACCCGCCTTACAGAACCATATTCTGCAAAAACATTATTCAAAGCATCTTGTGTAACTTCGTAGGAAAGGTTGCCTACATAAACTGACATAGAGCGTCTCCAAAATCATAAATGTGTAGAGATTTAGAGATCGGAGAAAAGTCTGCAAATACCAAAAGGAAAAAGCCCGTCAATACTAAAAACAAACACCGTCACCGAATTAATTCTCAGTTTCCAGGATAACATAGCAGCCAAATATTAGGGAGAATATTTGGCTGCTATGTTATGTGAAGTTATATAAATAATGACTAGCTAAGTTTCGGGCTTTTGAACCGCCCTTCAGGCAAGGGAGTCCCAATGAAAAAAGTTTCACTGCTAAGAGCTCCCTACTCCCTACTCCCTCTTGTAAGCTAGGTGAAGAACGTCTCGTTTTTTGGTCAATCTGGTTAAAACCTATACTTTTTTTTGTCAAGCCGATTTATACTGTAAAGTGTGATTTAGATGTGACATCGGCATAAGCAAGTTAGCCCCAGCCGAGGAGTTCGTTCAAAATGGGTCTGCAACTAAGGTAAAAGTTGAACCGCTTGCTATTTATGGCTTTTAGTCATACGAACATCCAAGCTTTTTAAGCATTCTAGTTGTTTCCCAATTCAAAGTGAGTTTTTTTATGATTAACAGTCCTTTGCGCGAAGAACCTCGTAGTCAGCGAGCTGCTGTCATTCGTTCAAATAATGAGTTTTTTCTTTTAGAATGGTTAAGGTCAACTGGTCGCTTAATAGAGCGTGAACCTCAAGAACAAGAGTTTGTCAACGAAGTAGAAGAAATCTCAGAGATCATAGAAGTTGATGATATTCCTTACGATTTTGACGATGATGACGATATTGAGATAGATATAGAGGACTAGCACCGCTGCGCGAAAGTCAAAAGTCAGCAGGCAGCAGCCTTCCATCGGTTGCCAAGATGTTAGGCGATCGCTGTTTATCAGTTCCTAGATACTAGCGTGCAACAGCGGCTGATTCAAGACTTTAAAAAACGAGATGATATAGATATTTCTAACGAGTTATCACCTAACGAACGAGTGCAACTATGATCTGCTAGGACGAGTTTTGTACCGAGAGATGACCGCTGGTATTCTGCTGGGGTCAATTTTAGGACTCTTAGTCACTCTTGAGGCACTTGTGCTGCAAGATAATCCTTTAGTGGCGCTTGTGGTTGGGATAAGTTTGTTCTTGATATCAGTCTTAGCCACCTTCTGTGGTTCAGTACTGCCGTTTTTCTTCCAAGTTCTAGGATGTGATCCTGCTCTAATTTCAGCACCTTTGGGAGCTACTCTGGTGGATCTGGCAGGAATCCTCATCTATCTTGATGTGGCGCGGTTGATTTTACATATCTAATCGTAAGCTCTAGGATCTGAATCAGTTGGATACTTTCGGTTCCTAGAAGCTTCCAGTTCTTGTGTTAATGTTTCTTCCAGTGCAACAACTACCGCATAAGGATAAAAAATCCATGAAATCCTTTCCTAAATAGGGAATGGGAACATGAGCAAAGGAGTTGAAGTCTTGTGTAAACAACACAATCAAAGTGAAGAACAATCATGAACTTAGCCGCAGTCATTAACCTTTCTCTAATCTCTATCATAGCATCCTCAAGTATAGCCCTCGGAAGCATCCAATCAAGAACATATTACCAAGCGCCTAGCTCTCCATCCATTTGTGATTTATCCCCTAATAAAAAAGGAGTAAAATGGAGCGAACCTGTATCAGTTACAGATGCTAAAAACAATGAAATATCAGTGATCTTAGATAAAGAGTACTCAAACCCAACAGATTCTTTTATTCAAGGAATATTTGACCGGACAAAAGCTAAAAAGAAGTTATTCTTGACTGTTTGGTCTAAAGATTTTTTGTTGTTTAAGTATTTAGTTAAAAGGCAGGAATGGACTATTTCAAAAGATTCTGAAGATCAACCACTAACTTACTCGGCTCGCAACAATACTGAATTCAATTTAAGTATTGACGGTAGGGAATATCGAATTATAGCGAAAATGTTTGAAAATTCTTGCGAATACGGTCACACTAATGTGACTTGGGCCGATGAACCTCCACTAGCAATAAGTTTGAGTGATGAAATTCAAACTGCACTAAAGAAAACTTCTAACCAAAGTAAAATAAAAATTATTTGTCGTGCGTATCTAGAAAACAAAATTAAAGAGGTCTCTTTTGATATTGGAAATAAAACGATAGAAGCATGGAAGGCTCTAAAATAATCACCATATTTTGGTACAACAATAAACAGTTATCACTGCAACCAATCTTTGTCTAAGATGTAATTCTTTGAGTCAAGATATTTATAGTTTCTAGAGGAACATTAATCAAACTAAGAGTCATTACAATCAGGTGATTCTCGCGACTCATGAATTATTTATATCACAATTATGAACACCACTATACCATAACATGTTTTTTGGTTAGGAAAAAATTATTTTCAAGATTGGTGGAAAAATGTCTTTGCGAAAAACCATTTTCCACCAATCGCTTTCGGGCTGGGGCTTGCATCCTACAGATCGAATTTCTCCCCCATCTCCCCATAGATAGATGGTACAATAATAGCGGACTTATAACTAAATATACTGAAATGTTAAATTTTCTAGCATTGTATTCATTAAGATAATGAACTCTAACCAGTCTTCTGAGTCATCATCATCGGATTCCATCGGTGTTGAAGGATCGACACAGAAGGAGCAAGCTCAAAGCAATAAATTATTTCCTATTGTCGGGATTGTCGCATCTGCGGGGGGATTGGAAGCATTTACGCAGTTACTGAGTCACTTACCCATTGACACCGGGATGGCATTTGTGCTAATTCAGCACTTAGATCCCAATCAAAGGAGTCTGCTCACTGAGATTCTGGCTAAGACGACCCAGATGCCTGTCCGTGAAGTGCAGAATGGGATGTCTGTAGAACCAAACCAAGTATACGTCATTCCGCCGAACACGAAGATGACACTTGCTCAAGGGGTGCTGCAACTGGTGCTCCGTGAGAAGGTTCATGGAAAATATATGCCTGGTGATGCTTTCTTTACTTCCTTGGCGGCAGAATTGGGAAACAAAGCCATCAGTGTTGTCCTATCTGGAAGCGATACAGACGGTGCAAAGGGATCAGAAGCAATTAAGGCGGCTGGCGGTATTACCTTTGCTCAGTCTGAAGAATCGGCACAATTTCGTGAGATGCCGTACAATGCTGTTGCTACAGGTGATGTAGACTTGATCCTACCACCACCAAAAATTGCTGAGGAACTAGCTCAGATTGCTCGCCATCCCAGCGTTACCCGTCCGATTGACTCACAAACAGTGGAGCTACTTTCTGAAAATGAAAATGCTTTGCCTGAAATCTTCGCAATGCTTTTCACCGCTACTGGGGTAGATTTTGCCCACTATAAGCAAACTACTCTCAAGCGACGAATTGCTCGGCGGATGTTGCTGTACAAGCTGGAACGCCTAGAAGATTACGTCCAATATCTGCAAGATGATCCAGATGAAATGCAAGCACTGTACCACGAAATTTTAATCAGTGTCACTAGTTTTTTTCGTGATCCGGAAGCTTATCAAGCTTTGAAGGAGCGAGTATTTCCGGCGATCGCCAAAGGGAAGTCAGTTGATTTGCCCATTCGGATCTGGGTGTCAGGCTGTGCTACCGGGGAGGAGGTATACTCCATTGCCATTTGTCTGCTGGAGTTTTTGGAGAATGTGTTTCCTAAACCTGCGATCCAAATTTTTGCTACAGACATTAACGAGAGAGTCATTGAAAAAGCCCGCTTAGGAATCTATAAGCAGAACGAAGTCGTTGATGTCTCACCAGAACAGATCAGACGCTTCTTTAACCCAGTAGAGAGTGGCTATCAGATCAGCAAGTCGATTCGTGAACTTTGTGTCTTTGCTAGACAAAACTTGATCGGCGATCCGCCATTTTCCAATCTAGATCTCATTAGTTGTCGGAATGTGCTGATTTACTTTGAATCTGTTTTGCAAAAGCAAGTGATGCCAATCTTCCATTATAGTCTCAAGCCCACTGGGTTTTTGATGTTAGGGATCGCCGAGAGTGCAGGAGAATTCTCTAATTTATTTACTTCAGTGGACAAAAAAAACAATATTTATACCAAAAAATTAATACCCACTCCCCTTCAATTTAACTTTAAGACCAGTACATCTCCCATAGCAAAAGTAACTCCTTATCAACCCATGAGTCATAAAACTTGGGATGTTGTTGACTTAAATAAACAAGCTGACCAGATTGTCTTAAATCGTTATGCCCCAGTTGGCGTGATGATTAACGAAAATATGGACATTCTACAATTTCGAGGGGAAACCAGTCCCTATTTGAGACCAGCCCCTGGCGAACCCAGTTTTAATGTGTTGAAAATGGCACGAAAAGGACTGATGGAAGAGTTGCGTACTGCGATTCATCAGGTAAAACGGCAGGATGTTTCTGTGAGAAAGGAACAGATACAAGTCGAAGGAAGCGACCCGTGTAGGAAAGTCAACGTTGAAGTGATTCCCTTCCAGGCTGACTCAGAAGAAACGCGCTGCTTTCTTGTCTTATTTGAGGATGTACCTGCCTCAGTCAATCAATTTAGCCCAGTCACACCTGGAAATAATGTAGCACAAGCAGATACCGAGGAACGACTCCGACTCCAACAAGAACTGACGACGACTAAACAAGAACTTGCTGCTACTCAAGAATATTTGCAATTGATTACCCAAGAGCATGAAGCCACCACTCAAAACCTGAAAGTAGCAAGTGAAGAAATCCTCTCCAGCAATGAGGAACTACAAAGCACTAATGAAGAGTTGCAAACATCTCAAGAAGAGGTGCAAGCAACCAACGAAGAACTTCAGACAACCAACCAAGAACTGCACAGTCGCAATCTGGAATTACACCAGGTTAATAATGACCTCTTGAATTTGATCAGTAGTGTCAATATTCCCATCCTCATACTGACCAACGATTTGCGAATTCGGCGCTTCACTCCCACTGCACAGCGCTTATTCAATTTGATACCTACAGATGTAGGGCGACCACTGAGCAATATCCGCCCCACTCTTGAGATTCCTAATTTAGAGTCATTGCTTATAGAAGTGATTGACACCTTAACTATCAAAGAACTAGAAGCACAAGACACTGAGGGGCGTTGGTATGATTTGCGGATTCGACCTTACAGGACTACGGAAAATCAGATTGATGGTCTGGTGATGGTATTGATGGATATTGATGCTCTCAAACGCAGTACAAAGCAGCTGCAAGCAGCCGTTGATTACACTGAAGCTGTTATGGAAACTGTGCCAGAACCTTTCCTTGTTCTCAATTCTGATTTACGAGTGCTCAAAAGCAATCGGGCTTTCTACGAAATGTTTCAGGTAACGCCCACCCAGACAGAACAGCAACTCATTTTTGAGCTAGGAAACGGTCAGTGGAACATTCCTGAACTGAAATTACTCCTAGAAGAAGTTATCCCCCGTGATCTTCAGATTGAAGGCTTTGAGGTTTGCAGTGTCTTTGAGAAAATTGGGCAAAAAACTATATTGCTCAATGGTTATAAAATCCTGCAAGAAGGAAATCACCAAATGATTCTGCTGGCGCTTCATGATATCACACAGCAGAAGCAGTTTGAGGTAGAACGGGTGCAGCTATGGGCGCAAGAACAGTCAGCCCGCCTAGAAGCAGAGGCATCTAACCGAACTAAGGATGAGTTTTTATCTATTCTATCCCATGAACTCCGCAACCCGCTCAATGCCATTTTGGGATGGTCTCAGTTACTCCATCTGGAAAAGCATGATCCAGCAATGTTGGATCATGCCATTGACATGATCCAACATAGCGCTAGGGCACAAACCCAAATGATTGAGGATCTCCTAGATATCTCGCGCATTACGACGGGCAAACTTCGTCTCGACATTTATCCAATTGATCTCGCTGCTGTGATTGAGACAGCCCTTGAAGCCGTCCGGTTATCAGCAGAAGCTAAAAATATTCAGGTTGAATGTCAACTGCAACCTCTGATTGGACAGGTACTAGGGGATGGGTCGCGCTTGCAACAGGTAATCTGGAATTTGCTTTCTAATGCGATCAAATTTACTCCGCCTGGGGGACGGGTTGATATCACACTAGATGATGTTAATTCCCAAGCCGAGATTCGAGTTAGGGACACAGGTATTGGCATCCCTAATGACTTTCTTCCTTATGTCTTTGAACGCTTCCGCCAGGCTGACAGTAGCAGAACTCGTGCGAACCAAGGACTGGGGATAGGACTGTCCCTTGTCCGCTATCTGGTCGAACTTCACGGTGGCACAGTTCATGCCGAAAGTCCAGGTGAAGGGCTAGGAACAACTATCATTGTCAGACTACCACTCTCCGCCAATCTTGAGGAGCGTTTGTTGCCAACTGATGCTGAGGTTATAGGTTTTTCAAGTGATCTCAAACTATCTGCTGATAACATTCCATCATTGGAAGGCTTGCACGTACTCGTTGTAGATGACTCGGCTGACATGCGTGAGTTAATAATCGCTATGCTGCAAAGTGTCGGGGCTGAAGTCACTGCTGTTGGATCTGCTGACGAAGCGTTCTCAACACTCACAAGTCAACCGAGGATGTATGATGTGCTATTGTCCGACATTGGGATGCCAAACCAAGATGGCTATACCCTGATGCAGCGAGTGCGGACCCTTAGCCCTGAGACTGGGGGACAAATTCCCGCAGCAGCACTGACAGGGTACGTCAATAGTAGTGATCTCGAAAAGTCTAGGTTAGCCGGTTTCCAAATGCACATCGCTAAACCCATCAACCTCACTCAATTGATCTTCATGGTTGCCAACTTAGCTGGACGAACTATTTGAATTGGGCATTCGGCATTGTCTGTTCGTAGGGGCGATCTTCTCCCCGCCCTTGCAGGGGGAGGGTAGGCAGTGCCCACCCTACGTGTCGTTCAAAAATCAAGTACGAGTCCTATAGAAAGATTAAACTTAAGTTATAACCACTTTACTATCACCATATTGGAGAAAAATAATGTCTAAGGAAAAAAAGAGCAATAAAGAAGCTAAAAAACCAAAAAAAGATCCTGATAAAAAAAAGGAGAAAAAAAACCCAAATAGATATGATGGTTAGTGAGACGCTTGGTGCTAGAAGTATCGTTCATCCTAGCCCATCCGTTGATCTGTTTTAGCCAGTTGTAAGGGCGCAAGGCTTTGCACCCCTACATCGTGTGTGCTTCACGCAGATGAAAAGCACTATAGTTAAAGAAAAACCCTCGGAAAGTCTGTTCTCCAAGCATATTAGCTAGGTAAAACTTGTCTTAACAGTTCAATACCAACGTTGAATTGCAAGCTACACAGACAACGCTTGCCGTCAAATCTCTAATAATTTTAGATGACTAGGCGATTAGATTTAGATCTAGAACTGGAGATCTTTCCATCAGGCATGATTGTCCCACGTAGGTCAGCCCGACTGAGATTTACACCACTCAGATCGACCTTTTGGAGGTTGGCTTGAGTCAGGTTGGTTTCAGTTAAATTTGCCCCTGTTAAGATGGCACCAGTGAGATTGACCCGACTTAAATTCGTCTGAATGAGGTTAGCCTTCGAGAGATTCGCACCACTGAAATTAGCACCACTCAGGTTTACACTCTTGAAATTAAACGCAATCAAGTTCAGATTCCTAAAATCCCTTTGTCCAACTGCATATCGGCTTAAGAGTTCATTGGCATCCATATCGGCTGCCTCGCAACGAGTAGCGTTATCGCTGTTTATATGCCTTAATCATACCTCATAATCCAAAGCTTTGCCATGGGAAGAGGAAATTTTGGATTGGAACGGCTTGAACCCGAGTCGTGTTAAAGTTCCCACCGTGACAACCACTAAGACATTGGTTGCCATCACCAGTCCAGCAATTAAAGCGCCCCGTCAGGTCTGAGGGAGGTGTCTGAATTAAAGACAGCAGGACTTTTGAGATTTCTTGGAAGAGCGTAAATAACTTTAATTTTTGTGTTACACTGAATAAGGATCGTTAGTTAATGATCATTAATTTTATTGGTCAGCGTAGAATCCTACTCCTTCTAGGAATAGGAGTGTGAATTAAGTAAATCCTTTGATGAAGTTGAGTATTAATTGAAAATTCAAGCATTGAATGTTAAGAGTGGCGATCGGATCATTGCCTACTGCAATAACAAAATGCAAATCTGCAAGGTGAAAAGTATATTGAATACTGATCAGCCTAATATTACACTCTCAGTATTCACATCTGAGCATTATCGTGGCTGCTTAGTCTCAAGTATAGTTCGCTTTCGCGGTGATGCATTAGTTGATTTGGTCAGCTAAAAATTGTTTATACCTGTCTGGTCATTTCTGTCAAACTATACTAGTTTTTTTACTGAACCGCTTAGATACAAGGGTAGAAATTTCCCTTGCACATGGGCAATGGAACACTGGAAGACTGACGATAAACAATCCCCCATGCCCCATGCCCAGTTTAATTTTAGTTTCTCAATAGCCGCAGACCACTAAGAGTGACAAGCACAGTAGAACCTTCATGTCCAATCACTCCAATGGGTAGGTTAATACCCCCAAGAAAGTTGCCCACTAAAAGCAAAATAATGAAACTTAGGGCAAAGGCAATATTCTGTTTCACTGTCGTTTGTGCTCTTTTACCCAAACGCTTCGCCACCGCGATTTTTTCCAAACGGTCTGCCATCAGTATAATATCTGCGGTTTCCAATGCGACATCGCTACCAGCCCCTCCCATTGCAATCCCCACAGAGGCCTGAGCAAGTGCTGGTGCATCATTGATTCCATCCCCTACCATTGCTACAGTTTTATACTGTTGCTGCAAACGGCGGATGATATGAAGTTTATCTTCTGGCAGAAGTTGTGCATATACCTGATCCACGCCGACTGCTTGGGCAATATTCTGAGCAGTTTGCTCGTTATCGCCAGTTAACATCACAATATGTTCAACACCAAGCGATCGCAAGTCGGCGATCGCCGCTGCTGCTTCTGGTCGGACAAAGTCTGCGATCGCAATCAAACCCAGCACCACCGATTCCTGCACCACCCAAACAACTGTTTTTCCCTCCTGTTCCAGAAGCAATGCTGAGTCCTGCAATTCTTTCGGTAAATGAGTTACATACTGCTGTACAAAAGCAGCATTACCCACAATCACCTGTGAGCCTGATAGAGTACCAACAATCCCCTGTCCAGGAATAGCACGTACCCCAACTGCACTCTTCCAATCCAAATCACGAGCTGCCCCCACGATAGCATGACCAATGGGATGTTCAGAATAGGATTCCACTGCCGCTGCAGTTGTTAATACATCGCCTTCGGAGTATCCCGTAGTCGGGATTGCCTTAAATACCCGAAGCTGTCCAGTTGTGAGAGTACCCGTTTTGTCAAAGGCGATCGCCCTAACCTTACCAATCATTTCCAACTGGGCACCATTTTTGAACAAAATCCCCTGTCTTGCACCATGAGCAATTCCAGAAAGCAGTGTTGGCATAATTGATGCCATCAGCGCACAGGGAGAAGCCACCACCAGAAAAGTCAGGGCACGGTAAATCGTTACTTCCCAATTCCAACCCCAAATAAATGGTGGTAAAATTGCTAACAACAATCCGGCTACTACAATCACCCGCGCATACCCCCGTTCAAATCCCTCAATAAACTGTTGGGAAGGGGGTGCAGAGTCTTTTGCTTGTTCTACCAGACGAATCACTCGCTGAATTAAACTGCTCTCTGGTGATTGATGCACCTTAAGATGAAGCGCACCATAGCCATTGAGTGTACCTGCAAATACTTCTTCACCTACCGTCTTCTCTACAGGTAAAGACTCACCTGTAATAGCAGCTTGATTGACAGTACTATAACCAGAAACAATCACCGCATCAGTAGGAATTAACTCCCCTGGTTTGACAACAATCTCATCTCCTACCTTTAGCTGGTTAATGGGAACCACCTCTTCCCGCCCCAAACGCAAAACCCTTGCAGTATCTTGTGTTAGACTCATCAAACTGCGGATACTGCGCTCCGTTCGCTGCATAGCATAGCCTTCCAGTGCCCCACTAATGGCAAAGATGAGAATCAAGATTGCCCCATCAATAATCAAGTGGTACTCCCTTCGCCATAAACCTAAACTGGCTGCACCCAGCGCCGCCACAATCATCAATAAATCGACATCCAGTTCCTTTTCTTTGATCAGGGTAGTCAGCCCCTCACGGGCGCTTTCATAGCCACCAACAACATATGCAGCAGGTAGAAGCAGCAGTGCCCATCCTAAAAAACCAAGATGTAAAGCAAACCATCCTAGAAATAACAGCACTCCACAAAGGATTGCTGCTAGGGCATCTGTATGTTCTTGAGTGAATTGGGTGAAACGTTGTGGGTAGAGCATCTCTAGTTAAGTCAGTTGTGTTCTCTGATGCTAAACCTTAACATTAATGTTAATGTCAAGCTAATATATTAAACACTCACAAATGACCACAAGCCTTACCATCAAAGAACTCACTGATGCAGTGGGAGGCAACATCACTCCGCGTATGGTCCGCCACTACCATCAGTTGGGGCTGTTACCGCAACCAGTGCGATCGCCTAGCAACTACCGCCTTTACACCGACAAAGATGTTGTCAGGTTACAGCGCATTGTTGCTCTCAAGCAGCAAGGGTTCCAACTCAACCACATCCGCCAAATATTGGCAGTCGAACCAGAAGCAGACATGAGGGTAGAGACACAATTTATCACTTCTTTACAGCAGCAATATCGGGTAGTGATCCAGCAAATTGCTCAACTTAGGCAAACTGCATCCGCACTAGAAGGTTTATTGGGGCGAGATCACCATTGTCAAATCATGCAAGCCGAGGTCTTAGCGCAACTCAAGTTAATCGAAGTAGAAACCAAGGTAGGACTGGGGGGACTGGAAAAACTCTGGGGTGGTTTAGATGATCAAGTCCATTTTCATCCGGAAGTTTTTCAAGAATCTTTACAACATTTATTACCTGACCTTGACCACCTTTCGGAAATTGAACAAGACCTCATTGCTCAGTTGGTTTTGGCTTGTGGAGATGTCAGCTTGGTATCGTTTGTAAAGTTGAAGCGTGGGGCGATCGCCGCGAGTCGTGAAGCCCTCAAGTCAGGGTGTCAAGTGGTTGTCGATGTGCCAACAGTAGCAGCCGCCCTTGATCAGACGCGATTAGTTCATTTGGGATGTAGGGTTGAAACATTAATTGATAACCCCCACGTCACGACTGCCACAGAGGCAGAACTTGCCTTTTGGCAGCATCAGGAATGGCAGGAAAAATTACAGCAAGTCCCTCAGGGTTGTATACTGGTGGTAGGCTATGCCCCCAGTGTATTACTACTTGCGACAGAAGCCATCCACAAGCACAGAATTCAACCTGCACTAGTGATTGGGATGCCGATAGGCTTTAGCCATGCCCCTGCTGCTAAGCGACAACTGATGCAATCAAGTGTGCCTTTCATCACAATTGAAGGGACTTTAGGCGGCGGCTTGTTAGCTGCAACTACCCTGAATTCTTTAGTTGGATCACTCATTGAGAAGCCTGATTGTCATTGTTACCTGAGCCGAGATTTGGAAAATTAGGGACTTCTGGATCAAACAACAACCTATCCACGACAACAAGCACAACAAAGATTGATACAGTCGAGCCGGAATCAGCTCATTTGTTGGGACTACCCATTATTGGGAATTTTACTGTATCTCTACGATAAAATCAAAGTGTCTTCACCAGAGAACTGCTATGTCTAACGCTGAAATTGAAGCCAGATTCGCAAAATTAGAAACGGAAGTGTCCCACCTCAAAGCACAAATTCAGACCGCGAATCAAACCCCCTGGTGGGAATCAATTCTAGGCACCTTTGCCGAAGATCCTGTCTACGACGAGGCGATGCGCCTCGGTCGGGAATATCGGGAATCCCTGAGATCGACTGCTCCTCCAGAGTTGGACTAGCAATGTATATTTTTGATACGGATCACATCAGCATCTTTGATCGCGGGGGTCAAGCTGCGCGACCAATACTTGCTAAACTTGCGCTCATCAATCCCAATGACGTTATCACCACAATTATTACTTATGAAGAACAAATGCGGGGTTGGTTAAGCTATACCGCGAAAAGCAATCAGATCGCTGACCAAATTACTGCCTATTGTAAACTAGAACTTCACCTTGCCAACTATCGTAAGATTCAAGTCCTAAGTTTTGATCACAAAGCTGGAGATATTTTTCAAACCCTGCGAACTCAACATCCGCGTCTCGGTTCTATGGATTTGAAGATCGCTGCAATTGCCCTATCCCATGAAGCCATTCTCCTCACCCGCAATATCAAAGACTTCAGTCCCATCAGTACGCTCAAGATCGAAGATTGGACGATTTGACTGGCTGAGGGCAGAGGGGTATGAGTGCCCTTATTTCCTGTCAAACAAATATTTTGGCTACAATCCAAAAATCTGGTATGATTCGCAATATATTTTACTACTTTTTAGTAAATAGTGGCTGTGACTTAAGGTATAAATAATGCGCATCTTAAGAGAGAGAGTTTAAAATGTTTCTGAATCTAGAAGGCGAACTCCAGGATAAAATCGTCAAACTTATTACACAAACGAGGAAAAAGAACGACTAAATGTAGTTGTAGAACCGATGTATATTTCAACCTAAGTATCTCCTACAACTCATGAGACAGGTGAAGTATACAAGTCTCGTTTAAAAAAAGAACGATTAAGACTAGCCAGCTTTCTGTTTCCTCTACCTTGATAAGAGGCATATGTGGCAAAAAGAAAAAAAAGATAGTTCGATAGTCATGACATTACTGCTTGCCTTAGCTACCATCCCTACGGCAGCAACTGTTACTGCATTGCAATCCGCCTTAGCACAATCTTCTACGAATGCACCGTCACCGACGCTCTCGACAACTACTCCGACGAGTACTACAACAGTACGAATCGATGGTTCGAGTAGCATGGCTGCAATTAATCAAACCTTGAAACAACGTTTTGAGAAACAGTCCTCTGGAACCAAGGTGGATCTTGCTGCCAATGGGACTGATGCTGCAATAAAAGCTTTGAAAGATGGGAAAATCGACCTCGCAGCCATTAGTCGAGAGTTGACGCCAGAAGAAGAAGCGCAAGGTCTCAAGCAAGTCCTGTTACACCGAGAAAAGATTGCGATAGTGGTGGGTAAAGATAATCCTTTCCCAGGAAACCTGACCAGTAAGCGATTTGCCAAGATTTTTCGGGGAGAAATTACAGATTGGTCGCAAGTGGGGGGTCATGGAGGGAAAATTCGGTTCATTGACCACCCCCTAACTAGCAATATCAGAGAGGCTTTTCGCAACTACCCAGTCTTTCAGACTGCTAAATTTGCCACAGGTTCTACTGCTTTGCAACTCGATGAAGAGAACACTCCTGAAATCGTCAAGCAGTTAGGGAAGGATGGGATCAGCTATGTCTTAGCGAATCAAGTACCGAAACTGCAAGGGGTACGTGTCCTCCAGATGAATCACATTCTACCAGAGGACCCCAGATATCCCTTCTCACTGCCTTCTGTGTACGTTTATAAGAAAAGTTCTAATCCGAGAGTCAGCAGTTGGGTTGACTTCGCTACCGCCCCTTTAGGACAGAAAGCTATAGAAGAAGCGATCGCATCTGAAGCTACAGCACTAGCCACCGGATCTGAGCCAGTGGTGACAGTAACAAATACCTCAACCACTACTCAGACAGCATCTACTGCTTCACCCAGTCCTGATGCAGCAAACATTTCAAAAGCAACGATCGCCGCTACTGCTTTACCCATTGCGACTACCTCACCCAAAATTCTGGTGACAAACCAGACGACGACTAGTCATCAAACTTCTGCTGATAATCAGAGCTTTCTGACATCTCACAAAAATGTCAAAAATGGAATTTGGGAAGGGCTAACACCACTTTTGTTGTCGCTGTTGCCATTCTTTGCTTTAGGTGGGTTCTTAGTATGGTGGTTCCGAGAAAAACGTTCTTCAGAACACGAAGCAGACACCGGGGTGGAGTCAATGCTGAATTTGCCCCTACAAGAAGTTTCTGCAACAACAATGGCATCTACTCTGAGCAACACTCACATCGTAGAGAATTCTACCCAGATAACATCTAATCGGGCTCTCAATACAACTATATCTGTATCGGATCAGGTAGCGAATTCTACCAATGGGGGCGGTGCAACCTTGGCAGATGGTACAGTCTTAGCGGTAGGCACTTCATCACCACTCTGGTTGAAATTTTTCGACAGAGTGTCAAATTCAGAAGTCACTCAGAAGAGAACGTCAGACAATAATTCAACAGAAATTCCTCCTGTTGGATCTAGAGAAATTGTCGCCGATGGAGAACCAGAAGTTGCTAAACAGCCAAATGTTCCCGTTTCAGTTGATTTGGAATCACCAGTGACGGTGGTCAATTCTAAATATCCTGAACTGCCAGATGTTCCCATAACATCGAATGTAGAACCAAGAGTCACTGAAGTGACAGATGCATTTCCCAAACAGTCAGATCTTCCTCAAGTTCCATTAGATCTGGTAGCGGATGGTGGTGAACCAACTTCCCAGACGAGACAAGCGGAAACTAAAACAGTCTCTCAACAGCCAGAGGAGAGAACAAATGTTGCACCCGTCGTGGGTAAAGCAGGTTTTGAGAGTCATATTATCCTCACATCCCGTACACCCAAGTGGGCTTACGCCTTGTGGGAAGTTTCTGACCACCAAAAGCAAGCACTGCGGCAGCAGGGGGGTTCCCAACTGGTTCTGCGACTGTATGATGTCACTAATAGCAATCAGAGTCCCCAACAGATACAGCAGTATGAATGTGAGGAGACAATACACGATCGCTATGTCGCTATTCCCGCAAGCGATCGCGACTACATGGCTGAAATTGGGTATACTACGAACAACAATCGTTGGTTGCCAATAGCCCGTTCAGCGATCATTCATGTTGTCAGCCCTACCAAGCAAGATTTTTGGTTTGTGGCAGATGCCGAACTCATTATCCACGGTGCAGCAGAACCAGGTTCAACCGTGACTATTGAAGGTCATACCATCAAACTTAAATCAGATGGTACTTTCCACTTGCGTATCCCTTTTACAGACAGGTCGATAGACTATGCTATGAAGGCTGTTGCTGCCAATGGAGAGGAAGCTAAAACCATCCACATGAAATTTTTTCAGGGAACTAAGTAATTGGAGTGTGGGGAGTGTGGGGAGTGTGGGGGGGAAGTAATGTCTTCCTTCCCCCCCTGCTCCCTGCTCCCTGCTCCCTGCTCCCCTGCTCCCCACACCCCCCCACACTCTCTACCCCCCCTCCGCCAAAGGAAACCTTTTCCCACTCAAGTAAGCATCAAAATGCTGTTTGAAGTATAGCCAGGATGTCATATCTTCTATATCAAGCAAAGATTGGGGAGCATTGTGGTATGAAGGAATGCGACTATTGATTTCATCCTGAAACAGTTGCGGCAATTCAGTAAAGCTATTGACTTTGCTGCCATAAGCACTGTAAATGAGATGACCAGGGCTAGTACCCATTTTCATCCAAGGAAGCCACGGCCCAATCCGATCCCAGATCAGCCGAAGTTGCGAAACCGAGAGTTTTTCTGGGTTCAATAAATCTGCTGTTGGGACAGTAAGTTTAAACAACTCCGCCGCCTGATAAATAGGTTGTGGACTGTACTGAGCAAATTTGGGATCTTCTGCCAAAGGATTGGGGTAAGTGGGAAATATGTCAAATACGAAGGTTGTATTTTCCTGATCTACAGGTGCGGAAAACTTACCTTCAAAGTGTCCCTGCACCGGATTATTGGCAACGTGTATTACCGGAACTGTTTCTCCTATCCAGGGATTCTCCCACTGGTGTAAAACTTTACTTGTTTTTGGATCAAGATAGTAAGTGAGTTCTCTGGAGGTAAAATCCCACTGATCCTCTTGTGTGAGAATACACCTACTCACACTCATACCCAATATCTTAAACAGGAGTTTTTTCTTCTCTCCTGGAATAAAAGCGTAAATTGAACCCGTCCAAGTCAGAAAGGTTGATTGGGTAGGGTCGAGGGATGAACGAGTTTTCACCCAGTGTGAGGCATCAAATTCTTGGATTTGGGCTATCATCTACAGCATCCTTGGGTTATGAAATATACCGATAAGTGTAGTGTAGGCAAGATAGTCAGATTTTGCCTACAGTAACAAAAAAGATTTACAGCAACCCAAAAAACGCTGAATTAATGAGTTATTGGTTGAAATTCAATCAATCTACGTTATATTAGCAGCGATCGCATGATGGGAAATACATAGATAGTGTTATTTGTCAATACATATACTAAAAATGGTTTAGAGCTTTACTTTATAAAATCGCCAAGAAGGTTACAGGCAAAAGTCCAGCAATTAGCTGTTTTTAGTATAAATCTTAATTTCCTAGTATTGTATTTGTATTTTTTCAGTAAAAAATCTGTGTACCAATTACGTGGAGTATAAATTATGAAGGAAAATTCAAGAACTAAATGAATTGCTTTATACTAAATACAAAGAATGTATGATTCAATATTAAAGATACTACTACTGGCAAATTTACAAATACTGTTCAGGAAGTGCTAAGAATACAGGGATCTACCGAAATTTGTCATCTGTAAATTATCCGTAATTGAACGGTTGGTAGTTAAGGGGAGCATTTCACTTTTATACATAACACCGAAGCATGGTGTATCTACACGGATAAAGCATGTGACAGCATGCTCAAAAATGCTAACTAAAGTCATTTCCTACTAGTTCTTTCCTGAAAAAGGAAAAACTATTCATATCAGTTGCCTGAAATGCAAGAGTTTCACCATTGCAAGTATTCTTTGTGTCAGTTTTTGATTACTGATTACCATTGCACTTATGTTTAAAATCTCATCACTAAGCAGGCGTCGTTTGTTGTGTATTGGTCTCTCAGGTTTGGCAGGAGCGAGCGCTGTAGTAGTGAGAAAAAATCGAGGCTTAATCGACAACAGCCAAGCACTTGGTCTCTCAAAAAGAGATTTTGAAATAGCGTCGCAAGCTCCCTTAAAGAGGTATGCTGCTGCTAAGGGATTAATTTACGGAGCAGCGACCGTGTCAGATTTCCTCATATCAGACGCGGATTTCAAGGCTAGCTTTGCTCGAGAGTGTGGCATCTTAGTGCCGGAAAACGAACTCAAGTGGGACTCAGTACGACCCGCCCCAGACAGGTTTGAGTTTACCAAATCAGATTGGTTAGCTGGGTTTGCTCGAACTCAAGGTATGCTTTTTCGAGGACATACTTTAGTCTGGCATCAGCAGCTGCCTAAGTGGTTTAGGGAGGTAGTTAACCGCCAAAATGCAGAAAAATTTTTGGTGGAACATATTACAACTGTGACTAAACGCTACGCTGGTCAAATGCACTCTTGGGATGTTGTCAACGAGGCAATTGAACCAAATGATGGACAATCTAATGCCTTGCGAAAAAGTCCGTGGCTCGAGTTTTTAGGGCCAGATTACATAGAGTTGGCATTTCGGGTTGCCTCTGCTGTTGACCCCAAAACCATGTTGGTTTACAACGAAAATGATTTGGAGTATGACACACCTAATCAAGCTAAAAGAACAGCTGTTCTGAAGCTGCTAGAACGTTTAAAAGCGAGAGGAACACCGATTCATGCCCTTGGTATCCAATCTCATTTAAGAGGCGAGGAAACCGCCTTGAATCTGAAAAAACTCCGGAGTTTCCTATCTGACGTAGCCAGTATGGGTCTGAAAATTCTTATTACTGAACTAGACGTCTCAGACCAAAAATTACCTTCAGATCCTGCTGTTCGCGATCGCATTATCGCCGCTTGTTATGAAGACTATCTTTCAGTCGTGCTAGATGAGCGAGCAGTGATTGCAGTCTTAACGTGGGGATTGAGCGATCGACACACATGGTACTCAATGTTTAGTCCCCGCTCAGATGGTATAGGAGTACGTCCTTTAACACTAGACTCAAACCTCAAACCCAAGTTGGCATGGAATGCTATGGCAAGAGCATTTGACCAAGCGCAGAAACGTTAACGTCTCAATGCCGCATATCACAACGAACATTTCTTTTTCGTATATGGAGGATCTATGTAAATGAAAAATTTTGATGAAATAGTTTTACTTGGAACTAGATTTCATAAACTCAAAGTTAATGAACTGATTGATTATACTGTCGAAGCGGCAAAACTTCAAAAGAAAACGATCATAGGTCACGTAAATGTTCGGGCAATGAACTTTGCCCATGAACTAGATTGGTATAAAGATTTCTTCAATAAAGCGGATTTAGTTTTCTGCGATGGATTTGGTGTTTTATTAGGAGCAAAAATCTGCGGTTGCCGTGTTAATTCATCTCATCGCATGACCTGTCCAGATTACATTGAGGATTTGGCATTAGCTTGTGAGCGGGAAAATGTTTCTTTGTTTCTGCTTGCTGGTCAACCAGGTACGGTAGATAAAGCTATCGCTAAACTGATAGCAATTGCACCAAACTTAAAAGTAAAAGGACATCACGGTTATTTTGAAAAGTCTGGGGAGGAAAACGAATATGTGATCAAACAAATCAATGAATTTAAGCCAGATGTCTTGTATATTGGCTTCGGTATGCCATTGCAAGAACGTTGGATTCTGAATAACTCAGACCGAGTAGAGACAAAAGTATTTCTGCCTCTGGGTGCATGCCTTGATTTTTATACTGAAACCGTCTATAGAGGTCCCCGTTGGATGACGAGTTGTGGGCTTGAGTGGTTGTCACGATTGATCACAGAACCGCAACGCCTGTGGCAACGTTATGTGATTGGCAATCCGCTGTTTTTTTACCGTATTTTACAGCAGCAACTTACAAAAATTTTGAATTTTAGAAAGCGCGATCAACCATCGTCACAATGCTAATTCATTGTCTGAATTCACCATTTAGTCGCTAGTCTTATTCTAAAAAGAGCAGTCAGCCCCTTTGCAGAAGTCAAAAGTTATGATGCCAACAATAGAAGTATAGGAATGAATCATGGCTTCCACAACTGTATCAGTTGCAAGTTTTAAACCTGACTTACGATCAGCTAGAGGTCCGAGGATACAGAAAGGACTAGCTATCAGATTTATGCGGGTAGTAACACTTATCTTGCTAGATATCTTCTCTGTGACCTTAGCATGGAATTTTGCAGTATTGTATGGAACTCCATTAGCATATACTTGGACAGAAAAAGCATCTTTCTTACTGCTAATTCTGACAGTTGAAATAGGCATGCTTGCAGCAAAAGGATTATATCAGTCAGGGACACATCGTCGTGACTACCCTAATCTGATTCAAGCAGTCTCCCTGTCATTTGGTTTCCTCGTGCTGATTGCTGTTCTCTATGAACCAGAGATTTCTGTCTTGCACTCAACTTTTGTATTATTTTGGTTATTGTCTGTAGCCTTTACCTGTAGCGATCGTGTGATCTTTGATGTTGCTACTAAACTGCTTCGTAATCAAGGAGCAATTCGTCATCCCGTTTTTCTGATTACTGATCCTCAAGAGCAAGAGGATCATGTTAGGTTAATCGAACAAGAAAATTGCTACACTGTACAGGGAATAGCTGACTCTAGCTGCCTAGACAGATGTAACCGAGAGGCAACATTGGAATATCTTCACAACCGGGAAATAGTCGAAGTTTTTGTTTCTTGGAGTGCAATCAAGAATCGTCAATATGTTTGTTGGAATTTCCGTACTGCTGGCATTGTCGTACGAATACTGTCAAACCAGAGCGAGGTTCATCACCCTAAGTCCATATTGTCGATGATGGGTTACGTCCCCTATATGACAATTCCAGTACCAATGGTTGCCGGCAGCGATTTTTTGGTGAAGCGGTTTTTTGATCTTTGTTGCTCGATAGTAGCGCTACTTCTGCTGTTTCCTGCTTACTTGGTGATAGCCATACTGATTAAGTTAGATTCTCCCGGACCAGTGTTCTTCAAGCAAAATCGAGCTGGTTTGCATGGTCAGAATTTTAAGATTTGGAAATTCCGGACAATGGTTGCTGATGCAGAAAAATTGCAATTCACCCTAGAAGCAAAGAATGAAATCAAGGATGGTATCTTGTTTAAACTTAAAGATGACCCTCGCATCACACCAGTAGGTAAATTTTTGCGCCGTTACAGTCTAGACGAATTGCCGCAACTGTTTAATGTTTTACTTGGTCAGATGAGTTTGGTTGGTCCCCGCCCTCTCCCTATGAGGGATGTAGAGAAGTTTAAAACAAAGCACTTTATCCGACAAGAAGTTCTACCCGGTATTACAGGATTGTGGCAGGTTTCTGGTCGCTCGGATATTGATAACTTTGAAGATGGGGTAGAATTAGATATTACCTACATTGAAAATTGGTCACTGTGGCTCGATTTGAAAATTTTGCTAAAAACTGTAAAGGTTGTCCTGAACAAGACAGGTGCTTATTAACTAGCGAAGTCAACTAGGACAGGCAGGGTGTAACTTTCAAAAAAATTTACAAAATTACCGTAATTTACAAGGGAAAAATCACCATGAATCAACTCTTGGATAAAATTTATGAAACCAAAGTGTTAGAGGATTCACAAGGAAATTTGATCAATCCTTTTCCTACAGCTACTCCTTATGATACGGGAATGATCTTCAAGGAGCTAATTCAAAAAAATCATCTTGAAAGAACCCTCGAAATAGGTATGGCTTATGGGTTGTCTACAATGTTTATTTGTCAATCACATCATGACAAAGGATCAGGAAGTCATATTGCTATCGATCCATTTCAAAGTACCATGTGGAAATCTATTGGAATGCTTAATATTAAAAGAGCGGGATTGTCAGAAAAATTGCAATTATTCGAGGCATTCTCTTACGAAGTTCTACCTCAGCTTCTAGCTGAGGGAAAAAAAATCGATTTCGCCTTTATTGATGGGTCACATCAATTCGACTACACTTTGGTAGATTTCTTCTATGTTGACAAATTATTGGAAGTAGGGGGGTACGTGGTTTTTGATGATATCTGGATGCCTGGTATTAGAAAAGTTCTGTATTTTATCTTAAAAAATAGGGGTTATGAAATCGTAGTAAATCATAGCGATATTAGTTGGAAAAAACGTGTAGAAAGAACTGCAAGACGTTGGATTCAGAATCCTCTAGAACGAGATCACAACGGCATAAGATTTCTGCCGCTCAATATTTGTGTACTTAAGAAAATATCTGAAGATAATCGTCCTTGGGATTTTTATCGTTCATTCTGAAGCTGGTATACTCCCGTTAAAGCTTTTTTTCTACTTAACTATTGCATAGTTGGAGAAAATAGCTCTGAAATCAATTTCGGGATAGACGCTTAGGTCAGTTTTCATTGACTAGAAAACTTGTGATATCTGGATGTAACCCCATTTTATATAACATCGTTGGTAGTATTCTAGATCGGATTTTTTGCATGGAAACTAAAGACTCTTCACAAGAAACAGATATTCAACAATATTGGCTAGTTCTCAAACGCCGATGGCGATTTGTGGCGGGATCTGTTCTAGCTTCGGTAGGATTATCAGGGTTGGTTTTGTTCCTGCGGAAACCTGAATACCAGGCGACTGGAATGCTTCTTTTTAAATCAGACCGAACCTCATCGCTGACGAAAGTAGGAGAAAAAATAGGGGATCTTGAATCGGTAATGCGCGAGGGTAATCCGCTACAAACGCAAGCTGTTATTTTGAATTCTCAGCCAATTTTAGCAGATGTTATTCATACTTTAGACTTAAAAGATGAACAAGGTGAAACCCTTGATACAGACTCACTGCACATCAATGTTGAACCAATTGTCGGGACAGATATACTAAAGATTTCCTACACTTCAAACCTCCCTAAGTCGGCGGCAGCAGTAATCAATCAGGTGATGAAATCCTATGTTGAGAAGAATAGGTACTCCAATCGAGAAGAAGTCTTAGCTGCTGGTGAATTTATCAAGAAACAATTGCCAGAAAATAACCGAGAATTAGAATACGCATCAGAGGAATTACGTCAATTTAAAAATCGGAATAGAACTATCCAACTGACGGAAGAGGCAAAGACTTCCATTCAAAATATTGCCCAAATCGATGCGGAAATCAATCAAGCTCAGACGGCGCTAGCAGATGTGAGCGCTCAGGAAGCACAAATACGCAGTCAACTAAAGTTGTCTGGGCAAAAGCCTTTAGAATTTGCTTCCCTAAGTCAGATACCAGGTGTACAGGATATCTTAGGTGAACTGCAAAAGGTACAAACTAAGCTAGTCATAGAAAAAGCACGTTACACGGACGAAGCTCCATCTGTCGTTAATTTAAAGAATCAAGAGGCAAATCTGAATGCTTTATTGCTTTCTCGGATTCAGCAGGTTTTAGGCTCTCAAGAAAAGGTTCCCCTTGGCAAGTTACAGATAGGGAAAATCAAGGAAAATCTGGCAGGTCAGTTTGCACAGTTACAGGCGCAACACCAAGGTCTAGAAAGCAAAATACAAACTTTGTCTCATCTTCAAGCAACTTATAAGCAGAGGGTTGCGATCCTGCCATATTTAGAAAAACAGCAAGGATATTTAGAGCGAAGGTTGCTTGTGGCGCAAAAGAACTACGAAAACCTGATGACCAGACTACAGGAAATCCAAGTAGCGGAAAGACAAACCGTTGGGAATGCCAAAGTGATTCAATTTGCTGAGGTTCCCAAAAAACTATTTCTGTCTAAAATAACACTGCTCTTAGCAGCAGGGGGTCCATTCGTGGGTTTACTACTTGGTGTAGCATCTGCATTTTCTGTAGACCTAATTGACAGATCGTTGAAAACAGTCAAAGAAGCAGAGACATTTTTTGGCTACACGTTGATCGGGCTAATTCCCAAGTTTCAAACAAATAACACATCTGCTCCTGTTAACTTGATGAAAGAGGGTGTCTCTAATCGAGTTATTGTAGCAACCTCTCCTCGCACGGTGATTCACGAAGCGTATCAAATGCTTCAAGCAAACTTGAAGTTCATTAGCCATAAAAAAGTCCGCACAATTGTGGTAACAAGTTCTGTGTCTGGTGAGGGGAAATCAGAAGTTTCTGCTAATTTAGCTGCTGTACTTGCTCAAGCAGGACGGCGAGTTTTACTCGTTGATGCGGATATGCGTCAACCATCGCAACATCATCTATGGGGTCTGATCAACTCAGTGGGTTTAAGTAACGTCATTGTTGGTCAAGATGAATTTTACAAATGCCAGCAAACAGTCACAAAATATTTATCTGTTCTTACAGCTGGAGTCCTACCTCCTAACCCCCTGGCTTTGCTTGACTCTGAGCGCATGACCTCTCTCATTGAGATGTTTTCTCAAAGCTACGAGTACATCGTGTTTGATACTCCTCCTTTAGTTGGGACAGCTGATGCAGCAGTTTTAGGAAAAATGGCGGATGGAGTTCTGCTGGTAGTTCGACCTGGTGTTGTGAATTCAGCGAGTGCTACTGCGGCTAAGTTACTGCTAGAACGTTCTGAAGCTAACATTTTGGGCATCATTGCCAATGGTGTGAACGTGAAGCAGGAACCTAACAGCTACTTTTATTATTCAGATTCTCGCGGGGGTCTGGATGTTACAGACACTCAAATAGACTTGATGGCAAATACAAACCAAGCAGAAGATTCTGCTCGGAGTTTTTGGCAGGAAATTTAAGAGGACTGGATAGCCCAAGGACTTGATTGGAGTCAACCAGGATTTTGAGATGAACGTTTCATGCCGTTCCATAAAAGCTGAGGTAGCAATGCGATGTCAATTAGCCAGTTTGCAGTTTGGTGTACTGATCTTGTTCTGTTAGTCAGCACATCTGGGGTATTCATTATCTGCCTATTTTTTCTGATAGAATGTACTGCTGCTCTGTTAGATTTCCCTTCTTGTGCTAGTACTGATGGTTGGCAAAATGCCAGAGTTGCTGTTTTAGTACCAGCCCACAATGAAGAAATAGTGATCGGTTCAACACTAGAACAACTGACAAGAACGTTAAAAAAACAAGACCGTTTGGTTGTCATTGCTGACAATTGTAGTGATGCGACAGCCGAAATCTCTCGGAAAAAGGGTGCTATGGTGATCGAGCGTCACGACCAGGATCGTAAAGGCAAGGGATACGCCCTAGACTATGGCTTACAGTTTATTCAGTCAGATCCTCCAGATGTGGTTGTGTTTGTTGATGCTGACTGTACTGTCCATGGGAGTGCAATTGAGCATCTGACCCAGTATGCGATCGCCACAAGCCGACCTGTTCAAGCGACCTACTTGATGCCAAGATCGAAAAACTCTCAGTCGTCAAAAGACTTGGTTTCACAATTTGCCAACATTGTCAGGAATCTTGTTCGTCCCTGTGGATTAGCCCGCTTGGGACAGCCTTGCCCGTTGCTAGGCACAGGTATGGCTTTCCCTTGGTCAGTCATTCGCTCAGTTAATGTAGCCAACGGTCACCTCCTAGAAGACTTAAAACTAGGCTTGGATTTGACCCTAGCTGGACACAAACCAATATTTTGCCCAGAAGCAAAAGTGACTGGGTATTTGCCCCAGCAATTGCAGGCTGCCAAAAGTCAGAAAACTCGTTGGGAACACGGTCATTTACAACTTATGCAGACCTATATCCCGATACTGCTGGTTGAAGCAATGTATCAAAAAAGGTTCGGTTTGTTGGTGAGCGTTCTGGATTTATGTGTGCCACCTCTATCTTTGCTTGCTGTTATTTGGTCAGTGCTGATGGCAGTTTCTTTCCTGTTTGCAGTCTTGGGAGCATCATGGATACCAGCTGCGATCGTCGCCACAGCAGGATTTTGTTTCCTGATCGCAATTTTTACAGCCTGGAGTAAATTTGCTCGTCAAGAGATACCTCTGTTACAACTTTTAACTATTCCTTTTTACGTTTTCTGGAAGATTCCACTCTATTTCAAGTTCTTAGTGAAACCTCAAAACGTGTGGGTTCGGACGGAACGAGACAATATATAGTAAAATTTTTAGCCAATCGTCAATTTCATGAAAAAGCAACTTTTCTGTACTGCTTCGGGAAGTAGATAGTCAATTGTTTCAAGGGCAAGACTGTTATTCAGCATATTCACGTTTTTGCAAACAGTCTCATTGCGTTTACTTACTTCACGCCAAAAAGTCTGCTCAAATTGATGAAGCAAGCATCAATCTCAAAATTGAGTCACTATTATCTGGTAATGGTTTTTTGCGAATTTGCTATGCGGGATAAACAGCAGATATGAAAAGCGATAGGATTTTGATTGAATTTCTAAGAATTGCCGAGAAAAATTTTATCATTTTAGGCTTAACTATCTTCCCAGGTATCCTTTATACATTGCCTCAGGTTGATTTGCTGCCAAACGATCTTGTCACATTCATGAAATACGGAGTTTGGACAACATTAATCATTCTCATTTGCATCTTCTGGAAAAATACTATAATCACAGCCGCTCAAAACATATCACTTTGTCTATTAGTGGCATTAGCTTTGCTATCCTATTTTTGGTCAGAATTTCCCAACTTTTCATTACAAGTTGCCCAAGAACTCTTGATGATGAGCTTATTTGGCTTATATTTTGCTACACGTTTTAGCTTGAAAGAGCAGGTAAAACTTATTGCTTATGCTTTATTAATAGGGGCGACTCTCAGTACGATTTTTGCCCTAGTATTTCCTACCGTTGGCATCGATCAAAAATTTTTTGTAGGAGCATGGCAAGGAGTATACAGCCAAAAAAATTCCCTTGGTAACATGATGGTTTTAAGCGCATTAACTTTTCTTACACTTCCCACGGAAAACTCACGTTTATCCTTATATAAATGGTTTGGTTTTAGTTTTTCGCTGGTTTTGATACTGCTTTCAACCTCAAAAACTTCTCTTGTTATCTCGCTTTTGCTTATATTAATAATGATTTTCTATAAAAACTTTCGGTGGCGGGGAAAGGTAAGCGTCATTTTTATAGACATTGGAATTCTGATTCTGGGATGTGTGTCTTTACTAGTTTCTATTTATTGGATAGAGCTTTTAACTAGTTTAGGAAAAGACGTAACTTTAACTGGACGGGTGCCATTATGGAGTTATGCACTAACTAGATTAATGGAAAGACCATTGTTAGGTTATGGGCTGAGTGCATTTTGGGCACCTAACAGTCACTATGCTATCGAAGCAGGTCAAAGAGTAACAGGTGGTAGCTGGATTCCACCTAACGCCCACAATGGCTTACTGGATTTAACACTTGATATTGGTTTGATTGGTGGGTCGCTTTTTTTAATGACCTATTTTACAACCTTTATTCGGGCGTTAAAACGAGCTTACGGAACTAAAAATCTAGAGGATCTTTGGCCATTAGCTTATCTCACATTTTTGGCAATGAATAACGTGACAGAGAGTCGCTTGGTAGGTAGATATAGCGTGAATTGGATTTTGTATATAGCAGTTGTCGTGACTATGAATCAACAAAAGCAAATTCCAAAAATTAACAATCTAAAGAATAAAAACTATTTGCATGTTACTTAAAGTTTTATAAAACATAGAGAAATATGATAGGAGGTCTTGCCTTGCAGTCTATCGGAGTTGTTGTTATTGGACGTAACGAAGGAAATCGTCTCCACCATTGCTTGCTATCAGTAATCGGCTTCGGAAGAACCGTAATTTACGTTGATTCTGGCTCCACAGATGGTAGTGTGGCAGAGGCTCACTCCCTTGGGGTCCAAGTCGTGGAACTGGATTTATCGGTTCCGTTCACCGCCGCCCGCGCTAGAAATGCAGGGTTGGAATACCTCTTGCAAGTCAAACCAGAGCTCGAATTTGTCCAGTTTGTGGATGGAGACTGTCGGGTTGTAGAAGGATGGTTGGAACGTGCTGTGAGTGAATTAGTTTCTCAGCCTGACGTTGTTGTGGTGTGTGGTCGGCGTCGGGAAGAATTCCCTGAAAAATCTATTTATAACAGCCTGTGCGACATTGAGTGGAATACTCCTGTAGGTGAAGCTAAAGCCTGTGGTGGTGACTCCATGATGAGGGTGGAGGCATTCAAAAAGGTAGGAGGTTTCAATCCGACACTGATTGCAGGAGAAGAACCAGAACTGTGTGTGCGACTCCGTCAAGATGGTGGTAAAATTTTGCGGATTGATGCTGATATGACATTACACGATGCCCAAATCACCCGTTTTGGGCAGTGGTGGAAGCGATCAATTCGCAATGGTCATGCTTATGCCGAGGGGGCTTGGCTACACGGTCGCAGTCCTGAACGGCATTGGGTGAGAGAAAGTTTGAGAAGTTGGTTCTGGGCAATGTTAGTGCCTTTGTTGGCGGTTGCTAGTCTGTTCCCCACTAGGGGGCTAAGCATACTGTTACTGTTAATGTCTTATACTTTGTTGGCTTACCGAGTGTATCGGCTGACACTGCTTAGGGGGTTTCAGAGAAAGGATGCTATGTTCTACGCCCTATTTTGTGTGTTAGAAAAATACCCAAAATTACTGGGTCAAATTCGATTTTACATCTATATGTTGTTGAAACGACAGCGCACCTTAGTGGAATACAAAACATTAGAACGGGGTGTGGGGAGAAGGGGAGTAATGTCTACCTTACCTCCCACACCCTAGATCCTTTTCATGAAATAACAATTACGGGAGTTTAGAAGTACTAATGGCAACAAAAATCAAATCAGCAGTCATTGGCACAGGGGCAATCTCCAAAGAACATCTCAGTTTTCTAGCTCAATCTGATCGCGCACATCTAGCTAGTGTTTGCGACCTTTCAAAAGCGGCTGGCAGGTATGCGGCGCAACGGTTTGGTGCTGACTCAACTTACACTGACTATCGCCAGATGCTTTCAGAGGTACAGCCTGACATTGTACACATTCTGACTCCGCCTCATACCCATAAGCGGATTGCCAAGGACTGCTTGGAAGCTGGTGTCCACGTGTTTTGTGAAAAGCCGATTACACCTACCTACGATGAGTTTAAAGAACTTTGGACTTTCGCCCAGTCTCATAACCGATGGCTGATTGAGAACCAAAATTACTGCTTCAACGAACCTATTCTCGCGATCAAGAAATTAGTTGCAGATGGCATTCTCGGTGAAGTCCAAGAAGTTGAAGTACGGATAGCGCTTCCAATTCGCAGTGGTGGAGCATTTGCCGACGAAAACTTGCCTCATCCTATTCATCATATGCCTGCAGGGGCAGTTCATGATTTTATTACACATTTGTGTTCCTTGACTGTAAGCTTTATACCAGATTTCGAGCGTGTTAGCGCCGCATGGAGTAATCACGGAGGTGGTGATCTGTTCCGGTATGACGACCTCGACGCGATCGTCATTGGAAATTCAGCACATGCTCGAATTCGATTCAGTTGTCATACATCACCTAAGTCTTGTGCCGTTACTGTGCGAGGTTCAAAAGGTTATGTAGAAACTGATTTATATCAGCCGTACCTGCGTTGTGTCATACCCCGTGCTGGAGAATTACTATCTCCACTGATTAATCATTTTGTGAACGGATGTGATTTGATTGGGGCTTCCATGAGAAACTTCCGTCGCAAGATTATGCAACGAACAGTTTATGAAGGTTTGCATCGGCTTTTGGACAAAACCTATGAAGCATTGAGCGATGGCAAAGCGCCACCAATCAGTTTTGAAGATATGGAACGTACAAATCGATTAGTTAATGCCTTACTGTTGGAGACCAATAGAGTATGAAGTTACTGGTAACAGGTGCGTCCGGGTTTCTAGGAAATTATGTTGTTGCAGAAGCACTAAGACGAGGACATCAGGTGCGTGCGGTTGTGCGACCATCTACTAATGAGAAGCGCCTAGCTTGGTATAATCACCCAGACGTAGAGATCATTCGGATAGATTTACGGCGAAAGGATGGTATTGTCGATGCTCTCCGAGGTGTAGAGGCGGTCATTCATTTGGCAGCGGCTAAAGAAGGTGACTTTTACACGCGATTTGCGGGCACAGTCATTGCCACCGAAAACTTGCTCGATGCCATGATTGAGGCTAATGTGCTGCGGTTGATTGATATCAGCACTTTCTCAGTGTACGACTATCTGCGCACCCCATCCGGCACAACAATCACTGAAGATACTCTCATCGAGAGTGATCCTCTCGAGCGGGATGAATATGCCCAAACCAAGCTCTTACAGGAAGAACTTGTCCGCGAATTTGAGCAGAATGACGGGGCACAGGTGACCATTGTTCGCCCTGGACTCGTCTATGGAAGAGATAACCTCTGGAGTACTCTTCTGGGCGGAAAATTAACCGACAACCTCTGGTTGCGAATCGTCGCTTATGCAACACTGCCATTGACATATGTCGAAAACTGTGCAGATGGAATTGTCAGTGCGACAGAGCGCGAAGAGGCAATTGGTCAAACCATAAATATTGTTGATGACAACTTGCCCACCCAAAGAACCTATGTGAAGAAACTGGCTAAACTTAGATATTCGATGCCTCGGACAATTCCCGTCAATTGGACGGTCATGCGTGCGATCGCCTGGCTCATCTGGATTTACAACAAAAAAGTGCTGAATGGGCAAGCAAAGCTACCTGGCATATTTAACCCAGTAATACTGGATGCCAGATTTAAGCTGTTTTGCTTCAGTAATGCTCGTGCGAAACAAATTTTGAACTGGAAGCCTAGATATTCGCTGGACACTGGTCTTGAGCGTAGTTGTAGCAATATCGAATTGTTGCAAGTGCCGCAGTCTACACCCACCTTGCAACCTTTAGGAAGCTAAGTCTATGCGAATTGCCTACCTAACTGGTCAATATCCTAGAGCAACAGATACCTTTATCCAGCGTGAAGTCGCTGGACTGAGGGAACTTGGCGTGGAGGTCTACACCTTTTCCATTCGCCGAACGGGAGATGAACACATGGTTGGGTCAGAACAGAAGTTGGAGCGCGATCGCACTTTCTACATTCTGCCTCCCAATCCCATCAATTTACTGCTGTCGCACCTCAGTCTACTGCTAACTTCTCCAAAAAGATACTTACAGGCAGTCAAGCTGGCATGGTCAACCAGCCAACCCGGATTACAGGGTGCGCTCTATCAATTCTTCTACTTTTTAGAAGCGGGTGTCCTAACCAAACAAATCAAACAAAGGCAAATTGTACATTTACACAACCACATTGTAGAAGCTAGCGGTACAGTTGCCATGCTCGCCGCCCAGATGGGAGGTTTTACTTATAGCTTCACGTTGCACGGTCAGCACATCTTCTTCCGACCATATCAATGGCGACTCGACGAAAAAATTAAACGAGCGTTGTTTGTCTGTTGTATCAGCCACTACGCTCGCAGTCAGGGAATGATCTTTGCACCTGCTGACAAGTGGAATCGAATGCATATCATTCATTGCGGTATCGACCCAGCTTTATTCGATGTCGTTTCCCACAGTAAGCTAGGAAAACGCTTGCTTTTCCTAGGAAGACTTGTTCTAGAAAAAGGATTGCCAATTTTACTAGAAAGTCTTACCGTCTTGAAACAAAAGTACCCTGACATTTTATTGACAGTGGTTGGTGACGGTCTAGACCGTGAAAAGTTAGAACAACTGACTGCCCAGTTAGGATTAAGTAAAAATGTAAATTACGTCGGCTATAAATCCCAAGCCGAGGTTCGCGACTATTTTCAGCAAACCGATGTTTTCGTTATGCCCAGCTTTGCTGAAGGGATACCGGTAGTGCTGATGGAAGCAATGGCATCTGGTGTTCCTGTAGTTGCTACCCAGATTGCTGGCGTCAGTGAGTTGGTGAAAGATGATGTAAACGGCTACCTTGTACCACCTGCAGATGCTGTTTCCTTGACAGAGTGCATCGAAAAATTACTGGTTGACCATAAACTTCGAGCAGTATTTGGCACAGCAGGTCGAGCCAAAGTAGAGAAAGACTTTAATATACACCATGAAGTTGCACGGCTGCATCGCTTGATGACCAGCGCCTTACAAGGTCATGTAGAACCCATTCGTCCCGATTACCAGGATTCGCAAGTTTTCCTAACAAAATATGAAATAGTAACAACTTCAAAACACTCAGGACTTACGTAACGGTCACGGGGGAGACGCTTTTGAAATGACAAAATTTTCGACATCCAAGGATCATTCTTCCAACCCTTTTTTACAAGTGAATCTCAACGTCTCATTCACATGGAAATTAATAGAGAAACCATCCATCAACTTGAGTCAAAAGATCAAGCTTGTACGGAATACTCGGACGTAATTGTATGACATCTTTGAAAAAGCTTGCTATCCGTGGTGCTATTTGGACGATTATTGGGTTCGGAGGTATTCAAATCCTACGGTTTGGCAATAATCTGGTTCTGACTCGCCTGCTTAAACCAGAGGATTTTGGTTTGATGGCTTTAGTCACTACCGTTAGAATTGGTCTGCAACTATTTTCAGACGTCGGTATTGTTCAAAATATAATCAACAGTAAACGAGGCGATGACCCTGCTTTCCTCAATACTGCTTGGACTATACAAGTCATTCGTGGTGTCGTCATTTGGCTTGTTTGTCTGTTTATTAGCGTTCCATCTGCAAAGTTCTACAATGACCAACGCCTGATATGGCTAATTCCTATTACTGTACTTTACTCACTTATTGATGGATTTAGCTGTACCAGCAGATATACCCTTCATCGCCGGATGGAACTAGGTAGGCTCTCCCTGTATGAACTGATATTGCAAGCATGTTTTTTTTCTACCTTAATTTTCTTAGTTTGGTTGTACCCAAGTATTTGGACTTTAGCTATTGGAACGGTGGTAGGAGGAATATATGAATTAGTCGGTAGCTATTGGTTAATACCAAAATATTCTAATCGTTTTGCATGGGAGCCGGATGCCGTCAAAGAAATTCTGAATTTCGGCAGGTGGATTTTTATTGCATCAGCGTTGATGTTTGCTGCTGAACAAGCCGACAGACTAGTTTTGGGTAAAATTCTGTCATTTCAAATGCTAGGTGTTTATACAGTAGCATATACCCTAGCAAGCGTACCCCGAGAAGTTATTAAACAACTTAGCTATAAAGTTATTTTTCCCGCAATTTCCCAACAAGCTGACTTGCCTAGGCCAAGTTTGCGAGTAAAAATTCTTCGCCAACGGGGAAGAATTCTACTAGGGAGTGCGATAGTATTAGCCATTCTAGTTACTATTGGCGATTTAGTTGTTGCTACGTTGTATGACAAAAGGTATATTGCTGCTACCTGGATGATGCCGATTTTATGCAGTGGTATCTGGTTTTCGTTACTTTTTTATAGTATCAGCCCTGCTCTATTAGCAATTAGCAAGCCACTATACTCAGCTCAAAGTAATTTGGCTCGATTTGGAATCATCCTTTTAGGTGTCCCTCTAGCACATAACAGTTTCGGCGAACTTGGGGCAATTATCGTCATTGCATTTAGTGATTTGCCTTTGTACATAGTCAACCTTTATGGACTTTGGCGAGAAAAACTCTCTTGTTTAGCCCAAGATATTCAAGCTACTGCCTTTTTTATCGGATTACTCGCTTTATTTTTAGCCACTCGGATTTATTTGGGATTTGGGTTGCCAATTCAATCACTACTTTAAAATAGCTATCCATTAGTCACAATACACCCTGATATTTTATAGCCATTATAGGTTGTCTTTTTGGTACTGGTAAGCGATGTAATCACACGCACGAGCCGTGATAGCCATCATAGTCAGTGTTGGATTCTGACAGCCTTGTGAAACGAAGCAAGAACCATCAACAACAAACAAATTTTTTATATCCCAACTTTGATTAAATTTATTCAGAACAGACTTTTTAGGATCGTCACCCATACGTGCAGTTCCACATTCATGGGCAGATAATCCAGGTGGTAAAAGTTCCCGTTCTTCCAAAACCTCAAATCCAGCAGCGTCTGCTATTTTCTTCAGCGTCTCCAACTGATCTATACCCATCTCTCGCTCATTCTCCGAGTGAATGCACTCAATATGCGCAACTGGTATACCCCACGCATCCTTTAGATCCTTATTGATCGTCACCTGGTTTTCAAAACGCGGTAGCATCTCGCCAAAAGCTGAAAAATAGAATTTTACGACCAGTTCTCCTTGTAGTCTTTCCCAATCCAATCCAGCTTGAATACCATAACCACGAATGAACTTGTTATGGTGATCAGCAATGTTTTTGAATTGTGGAATGTATATATTTCCAAAGAGATCGGAGTCTTTTGACAAGTTCGTCAGAAACCTTTCAGGTTTTGGAATAATACCTTTAATATCTATAAAGGTATGATCCATCAAATAGTGTCCGAGCAAACCTGATGAATTCCCCAAACCTGTGGGGTGCTGGTGTGTGGCTGAGTTAAGCAATATTCGTGTTGACTCTATTGTTGAAGCACAAAGCACAACAACTTTGCCAAAAACTTCATAACTTTTATGTGTATGCTTATCAATGAAAGCAACTCCTTTTGCTTTGCCACTGTCTTCATCAACTATGATATGGCTCACGATTGCATACGGTCGCAGTGTCAACCGCCCAGTTTTCGTTGCAGCAGAAATAGTTAGTCTTGGGGGTGCCATACGTCCTAGAGTTACTCGGTAGTCGTAGGTTTTAGATGACTCAAGTGCTGACTTGAGTAACCGCTCACCTTTGCTAATTTTTTCATCAGGTAGAAAAATGGAATCAGGCAAATGCGGTATGTTTTCAGCAGTACCTCTTATACCTATCCACTGCTCGACACGTTCGTAATAGGATGCTAAGTCAGCATAACTAATTGGCCAGTTTTCTCCAAACCCATCATGGCTGGCAGCTTTGAATTGAAAGTCTGAAAACCGATACAGTTGACGACCATGCGCCTTGATAACCATTCGACCTCCCACCTGTCTACCACGAAACCAAATAAACGGTTTATCCTCCGGTGTAGTGTAAGGGTTGTCTATATCGTCAACAAAGAAATCAGGGTTGTGTTTCCAGGCATAGCACTTCGACTGAATCGGCTGACGGTCACGACCTATTCGATGACTATCTGCACTACCTCTGTTATTGCCGATCTTCAAAAGTTTCCAAAGCCTTTGTTGTGCATGATTAATTTTTTTTTGAAAAAGTGGACTTCCTGCTTCAAGCAAAAGCACGCGCATACCCTTTTCAGTCAGTGTTTTTGCAGCCCAACCACCAGTCGCACCTGAGCCAACAATAATAGCGTCATAGATTTCCTGTCTTGTCATACAGTTAAAGCCTCTTCATGAAAAATGTTATACTTATTACATACAGTAAATATACCAGCAGTAAATGGAGGTGATGAATATGATCAAGCCTTTAGCAAGTATAATTATTGATAATTATAATTACAGTGAGTTTATAAGTGAAGCAATTGACAGTGCCTTAAACCAGACCTACCCAAATACTGAGGTTATTGTGGTAGATGATGGTTCCACCGACAACTCCCAAGAAATTATTGCTAGCTACGGTACGCAAATTATTCCCTTACTGAAGAACAATGGTGGGCAGGCATCGGCATTCAATGCAGGTTTTAAAGTCAGCCAAGGGGAAATTATTATCTTCCTAGATGCGGATGATTATCTTTTTCCTCATACGGTTGAGCAAGTGATTGCAGTTTGGAAAGCTAATGTAGCAAATGTGCAATACCGTTTGGAGATGATTGATGCTCAAAGGAAATTTTTAGATATATACCCATGCTCCGAAATTCAGCTTGACAGTGGCGATGTCTTGCCGATTTTACTATTAAAGGGAAGGTACAGCTGCTTGGTAACTAGTGGTAATGCTTTTAATCGAGAGGCATTAGCGGCTATTTTGCCAATACCAGAAGCAGATTTTCGCGTCAGCGCCGACGGTTATCTAGTCACGCTCATACCTTTTTATGGGGAGATTGTATCTCTAGAACAGCCTCTAGGAGTATACAGGAAACATGGAAATAATGTGTGGGCTTCATCTGCGAAGAGCATTCAAGTTGAGCAATTTCGTAAGTCAATCAAGCACGACCTTGAGAAGTATAAAATTTTGGCTGATAAAGCAACTCAAATAGGGTATACTCTGACTCATAGGTTAGGCTGGCAAGATTACTTACATTTGCAGTCTAGAATAGCCTCTTTACGCTTAGATCCTCAAAACCATCCAATATGTTCTGATTCCACGTTGGTATTAGCCTACAAGGGTTATTGGGCTACCTGGCAATATGCAGAGTTCAATTGGAAAAGAAAGCTGATTGTGAGTACTTGGTTCTTGTGGGTTGGGCTATTGCCCCAGCCGATTGCCAAATCAGCCATTTCGTGGGTATTTGCTTTACACTCGCGTCCTAAAACTATAGATTGGCTAGTGAAAAAAATTCGCTTGCTGAGTCGCTAATTAGCAACAATCCAACAAATATCTCAACAGCACAATCTTTCTAAGGTCTTTCTTGTGAATCTCGTGCATCGTTTAGAAACAGCAGGCGGATGGCGAGTATAGCAAATCCGATCGCCGCGATCGCTTTCAGCAACTTTGTGGGTAGCAACTCTGACACTGCTCCCCCTGCTAAAGTACCTAGTAGGCTAGTCAACAGCAATGCACTCGCTGAACCCAAGAACACAGCACGGGTTGATTGAGAACGACCTGAAAGTGCGATCGCCGCTAATTGACTTTTATCGCCTAATTCAGACAAAAAAACTGTGATGAAGCTTAATCCTAAAAGATGCCAGTCCATGTTTGTTAGTTGGTGGTTGTTGGGTGAACTACTAATGCTGGATAAAGATGACATCCCAAAATAGCAGTACAGAAATTAGCAGCAATACCATCCCTGCTGCTTTTTCCACAATTTTAGGAGAAAGTCGGTTAGCTATCCAACTGCCTAAAACCACACCTAACAAACTAGTCGTTACCAGTGCGGCCCCAGACCCCAGAAATACCACCCAAGGAGAATGGGATTGTGCACTCATTAATAAGGTAGATAGTTGCGTTTTATCACCAATTTCTGCCAGGAAAATCGTCACGAACGTGGTGAAGAAAACTTCAGTGGCTGATTGGTGCTTTTGGGGGGGAAGTACGTGCGTAGGGCTTGGACGCAAAACTTCTACGGGTGATTTTACCTCAATTGTACTAGAAACTTCTAAGGAGGGTTCCTCTAAGAGAGAAACTGTCTCTTGCGCAGTTGAGTTAGAGTCAGTATCGTCTTTTAGTTCTGGCTTGCTTTCAGGCTGAGAAATGCAAGCAATGCTCAAAGGCGCAGAGTCAAGTTTCACACTTCTATCCCTTAGTTATTTTCATATTCTTCTCATTTTCTCAGTTTTTTTGACAAATTGCAACTCAGGGTCATAAAAATTCAAAATTGAAGACACCACCACAAGATGAATCCAGGGGCGGGTTAAATCTGATGTTCTAAACGACTAAGAGTGCAAACATTGGGGTCTCTTGAACAGCAAGTTTAAGCTATTGAGCGTCCTGTACGTGCAAATTATAGACCAACGGCTGTGTCGAAGCGCAACATTTCCTGGCTGCGATCGCCATAAACGCCCTCTATCTGCTGGTGACAGCACTCGATCGCAAAATCGTTCAATTCTTGGAGGTCAATACCGTACATATCATGAAATATATCTGGTTCTACACGGCAGAAACGCGGTCGATCTGGGTAAATGCGACACTCTCGTGATGTGGAGTCGAAATTTACACACCATCCCCCTTCGCCTACCATACTGAGGTACAGTTCCAGTTCCTCTGGTGATAAATACTCATGCAAGTCTGGACGCTCCGCTGGGTTAAGATGACAGCAGGCTCCACATTGCTTTACACATTGCCATGTTGCCATGTTACAAGCACCTCTTTAGATTTTCGCTTATCATTTTGTTAAGTAAATTAAATTTTACGGCTAATTGCCAGATATGATAACATTGCAGGTTTTGCGGCTGCGTTATTTGGCTTTTGAATGCAATTGGGAGGAAAAATGTTTGAAGCTTTAGGTAACATCAATTGGGAAGTTATTTTCCAGCTAGTCTCTGTTGCGCTAATCATGTTAGCTGGTCCTGCGGTGATTTTTGTACTGGCATTCCGTAACGGCGACCTTTAATCAAGTCAGGAGTCAGGAGTCAGGAGTCAGGAGTCAGGAGTCAGGAGTCAGGAGTCAGGAGTCAGGAGTCAGGAGTCAGGAATAAAAACAACTAATGACTAATGACTAATGACTAATGACTAATGACTAATGACTTCCAAAGCCTGAAGGGCAGCTTGGATAATGCTGTCATATGGTACTTGGGAAACATCAATAACTTTTGCTTCTTCACGATTGGTTCCCAGTAAGCCAAGGGTCTGTCCTGGCTGAACCGCTAAGATTTGCCCTTCAGGATTTTTAATTCTCAATTCTGGTAAAGAACCGTGCTGATATATCCCACAGCTATATTGACGCTGATTATAGTTAAAAGTGGTTCTTAATGGAGTCGGTTGTGAAGCAAAAACCAGGTGCGACTGAGTAGGAAGTCTCGTACCTAGTAACTCTAACTCGATTGTGGTGTTACCATTAAAGTGATTTTCGCGCAGTTTGTAGGCAATATCTACTCGCGACGGTAGAGGAAAGTAGTCACGCCAACGCCACGCGATCGCCTTAATTTTGTAATGCTGATGATTGATGGTTTGTGCAACGGTCAGTTTGAGGTGAACCTTACCGACGATTTCCTGTTCAAGGACTTGGACATTGGGTGTCCAGAACACGGGATCGGGGTTGTCAATCCCACAAGGGTCTAGCACTTTAAGCTGTTGATTGAGCTGAGTATTGATTTGATTTAGGTTGGCTTGGGTATCAATTTTCAACAGTGGTTTGAGGTGCTGGAGTTCAAGGTACTTGTTGGCAAACTCACTCAGACGCGATCGCACTGCTGCTAGATTTTTCGCGAGTAGAGAAAAACCACCTGCTGCTTTATGTCCGCCAAACTTGCCTAGTAAGTCCTGACAATATTCTAAAGCTTCAAACACATGAAACTCTGGAATTCCTCGTGCCGAACCGCGAATAAGTGTCTCACCTTCGTAAGTACCGATAAACACTGGGACACCGTAGCGTTCCACTAAACGAGAGGCGACGATACCAATAACACCATGATGCCAATTAGGTTGCACAACAACCAACACACGGTCTTGCTGTAGAGACATAACATGTAACTCCTCTACAATTGCGATCGCCTCTTGTTCAATTTGCGTACACATTTCCTGACGCTGTCGGTTGATTGCTTCGCACTGCATTGCCCTTTCCAGCGCTATCCCCGTATCATCTGTAGTGAGTAATTCAATCACAATCTGAGGGTCAGCAATACGACCAATGGCATTAATTCGTGGCCCAAGGCGAAACCCGATATCCTCAGGGTTCAAGGATTTTGGGGGTGGGGAGTGGGGAGTGGGGAGTGTGGAGGATGAAAATGAAGCATTCCCTTGCCTCCCTACCCCCCTGCCCCCCTGCACTCCAGACACCTGAATCAATGCTTGTATTCCAGGTAACCGAGACTTGGGTAATTGCTGTAAACCACATTTTACCCAACGACGGTTCACGCCGACCAAAGGAGCTAAATCTGCAATTGTTCCTAGTGTAAAGAGTTCCAGCATCGAACTTAATATGTCTTGAGTCTGTCCCATTTGTTGTGCAAGGGAAACAGCTACAATGTAGGCAACGCCAACACCAGCAACACCCCGGTAAGGTGAGGATTCTGGTATAAGTTTAGGGTTGAGGATGGCGTTAGCTCTAGGTAATTGTTGGGGAATATCGTGGTGGTCGGTGATAATGACTTTTAGACCAAGTTCTCTAGCTCTAGCAATTGGCTCAACTGCTGAGATGCCATTATCTACAGTGAGAATTAGTCCCACACCTTTGCTGTGGTATTCTTCGACAATGCGGTTGTTAATACCGTAACCTTCGTGCATCCGACTGGGGATAGCGTAATCTACTTGACCACCCAACCAACGGAGACTGCGTAACAGCAAAGCAGTGCTTGTCATTCCGTCAGCATCGTAGTCACCACAGATGACGATTTTTTCTTGAAAGGCGATCGCATTTTGCAATAACTCTAAACTAATAGCCAGATCTGGAAATTCTTCTAGTGGTGAAGGCAAAATTAGAGAATCTGGATTTAGGAATACTTGTGCCTCTTCTAACGTTTGAATGCCACGATTTATCAGTAATTGGCTGACTATAGGGGACAAATTCATAGCTTGCGCCAATTCTTGCCCTAATTCTACTTGCTGTGGGCAAATTTGCCACCGCTGATTAGGCAATTGCTGACGGCGACGAGGAGATTCAGGTGTTGGTTCTTGCACAGTATATGAATTATGAATTCTGAATTATGAATTATGAAACTTTTTTATAATTCATGATTCATAATTCATAATTTTAGAATACATTGACGCGACCATCTTCGCGGAGGTAGATTGAGCGATCGCCAAGGGTTTGCCAATTAGGACGCAGTTCAACTCGCAGGGTGCCAAAATTTGGTTTAGAAACTATTGCTTGTAGTGGCTGCCCTCTGTCATTCCAGAATACCAGGGACATGTTTGATTCTGTATCATTAGGGTACTCTAACTGGAATTCTTGTCCCGGTTGCAGGGGAATCGGACTAGTACTACGCAGTTTTTCTAGTTTTACTAAAGTAGATGTGCTATTGACTACTTTGATGAGAATGGGTTGACCAAGTGTAAACTGAATTGGGTGTGAACCACACTTAGAGGCACATGTTTCAGCGAGTGTAACGTTGGGGTTCTCAGTTAATGCTCCGATCAGCACTGTTACTGTTAAGGTTACAAATACGAATTTCAGCATATTGGCATAAAGTATGTGAATTTTAATACTTTAGCCTAACACCGTAGATCGCATTTTGGGTAGTCTGATTGTAAACAATGTTACCTAATTTGTGAGGGCGTGCATCTTTCTCACTATTTTTGCCACCTGTTTTCTGCCCGCAAATTTTGCGGAAGTAGCCAGGATCTTGTTTCTCAAACCGGGAATGACAAGAGTTTGATTTGCCATTAAACCGCGATAACCAATCTTTGCCACGGTTTCCGAATCCATGACCCGCCAAGAACTGGCTGACTTTGCTTTTTCCATCCCAGCTGTATATTGAAATCCGGATGCTGTTGGGCCTGGACAAAGAGTAGTCACAGTGACACCTGTACCCTCTAATTCATTGGCGATCGCTTCTGAAAATGATAAGACATAGGCTTTAGTAGCAAAGTAAACCGCCATCAGTGGGCCTGGTTGAAAGGCAGCTGTTGAGGCAACGTTTAATATTTTGCCATAACCTTGCTTGACCATGTCCTTGAGAAATAACTTAGTTAAATGGGTAAGACACACTACATGTACCTGTAGCATTTGCAATTCAGTCGTAAGGTCGGTTTCGTGAAAGAATCCAAAGCTACCAAATCCAGCATTATTTACTAAAAAATCCACCTTAATGGATTCTTTTTGCAGCATAGTAAAAATTTCTTCTGCTGACATGGGTATGGATAAATCTTTGGCAATTATTTTGACCGTAATACCATACTTTTGTTGGAACTGTTCTGCAATTTCAGTCAGCTTCTCTCCCTTTTTATCGACTAAAACGAGATTGTAACCATCATCAGCAAATAATTTAGCCAATTCGTAGCCAATTCCACCAGATGCTCCAGTAATCAGAGCAGTTTGTTTGCGTTGCTCTTGAAATGTTGTCTTCATTGTGCCATCCTATTTAAATCATAAACCGTCAGTAAACATAGAGTATAGGCAATTCTAGCGAGAGCGATGCGAAAGCTCAGCTAAAAAGTATTCAGCAACACTTATTTTTTGACGATTTAAATCTATGTCCAATCATCTGTATTGCTCAACTGTAATCTTTTTCAAATCTATGTCCACTCATCTATAAAGTCAATATATTTAAAATAAAAGCATAAATAAATCTAATAATTCATCTGTATTTAGCTTTGGCTAAACATAAAAAAAGATACTTTACCGAACAAGAATTCAGGAGTCCGAAGTCCGAAGTCCGAACTCCTGACTCCTTTTCATTTAAGCTGTGAGTTGAGAGGTATCCCTGAATCTGTCCTAGTTTTACGGAGTGTGTTGAGGATGTTAAGTGAGGGAGGCTGCAACCAGCACAGAGGTATCAAATAGAACTTTTAGATCTAGAAATGAATCTACAACCATTATCTAGCCTGGGCTTATACCGAATCTCCGGAGATGTCTACTGATTTAACTAATACTTGATAGCGGAGAAACCACATCCAGGTAAAATATAATAAATTACACCAAAATCCACAAGAAAGACAATCGAATGACGCGCTTTATTCACGACAAATTTGCTAAAGACTACCTAGAAGAATTATTAAAAGATTATGGAGAAGTAAAATCCTCGGAAAAAGTCTCCGGAGAAATTAAAGAAATTGATGTGTTTTTTATTCCAGATCCCGAAAAAACCTCGAACTTAGAAATATTAGGCTTACTCGGCAGATTTGCGGAATACCCAGCGCTGATAGAACCTTTCCGCAATCCGGCTTCTAGCGATGAAATCGGTGACTG
>CAIVAU010000094.1 GCA_903903925.1 uncultured cyanobacterium | reverse complement strand
GAGCACTAGTAGTCCATGTCATTAATTTTGCTAGGTAGTGCGAGCCGGAAAGCTCGCTTCGTGAGCGAGACGCTCACACTACCAACCCATCAGAACTAATGACACAGAGCACTAGTAGTCCATGTCATTAATTTTGCTAGGTAGTGCGAGCCGGAAAGCTCGCTTCGTGAGCGAGACGCTCACACTACCAACCCATCAGAACTAATGACACAGAGCACTAAGTAAGGTTCCAGACCTCACTAGCATCTCAAGAACCCAAAACCTACGCAGTCTTGGAACCTCACCTCTGCGTTCTTTGGAGAGGGGAGACTATTTTTCTCCTTCCGTCACTTTTTCAAAATGAAATCCGCCCTCTTGGAACCCGCCGCAGGAATTACCACTACCGCTACCTTTCACGACTTTAACCAAAACTGGTTCTTGAATACGCTCACCATCTTGGAATTTGAGTTCATGTCCTGAAGTTTCATCAGGTGAAAGCGTAATAGACTTAAGCTTTTTAAGTACAGTTTGTCGAGAGGGATTACTAGACTCTGAGAGAGCTTTAATAAAAGCCTGAGTCGCATCATAACTAGCCGCAGTTCGCCAGCTGACTCCTCCTCCCCATCTTTTACAAGCTTTCTGTGCAAAATCATGTGAACTTGATTCTTCCGCAGACCAGGGAACCGCTAGAACTAAGTTTTCAAGAGCCTCTTGACCTTCTGTTAAAGTGTCTGCGCCATACAAAGTATCTCCTCCCAGCAACTGTAGCTTTTTCGGCAACTTTGCTTGAAATTTTTGTTGTTCGCGAGCAATGCTAATTACAATAGGTATGAGTCCTATTTTCGGGAAAAAGGCAGCTGCATCGGCTTCATCTTTAATTAGACTGCGCGATACTTCACCAAATGCATCCAAGTTCGGATCTGCCAAATCTTTAGTCCGTACAACTTTTCCACCTATGTCTGTAAAAGATTTTTCAAACGCTTTCTTTAGGCTGTTACTATAGATATCATCTGGTTGATAGTAAATAACAACTTGCTTGATACCTTGTGTGAAGGCATAGTTAGCTATCTTTTCACCAGCTTCTTTATCAGAAGGGATTGTTCTAAAAAAAACTTGAAAATTTTTTATACTTAATTCAGTACTGGAGCTAGAGGAAGATATCATTGCTAAACCAGCATTTTTATAATTAGGAAGGACCGCGTGACTAATTACGCTACCTGCGTGTCCAATCACTCCTAAAACATTTGAGTCTTTAATTAATTCTTGGGCAACTCTTTGAGCTTGGCTTGGGTCATTATTATCATCAGCAATTACAATATTAAGTAATCTACCTTGTAATCCACCTTTGTTGTTAAAATCATTCTGTGCTTGAGCGACTCCTCTCAGTACTTCTTTAGACATATCTTTGTAAATATTTATCGGTACAACAACTGCCAAAGTTAGATAATTACCCTTAGCGTGTGCCTGTGCATTGTTATAGTAAATCGCTGATTCTGGATCGCTGACATCGATAGTTTTAGCTTTTTCAAAGAGCGTCATGGCTGCGGAATAATCACCCTTTTTAAAAAAAAGAATCCCCTGTTGTTGATAGTAAATTTCTTTTCCCAAAAAGAAATTATTCTCTCCTTGACTAAACAATTTTGGCTCTAAGACATATGGATAAACTAATGCTTTTATTTTTTCTGTCAATTGCAACCCTGTCACCCCAATACCGATTAATAGGATGGTAGCTATTCCACTGATAATGCGCCGCCGAGAATGCTGAGTAGATTGTATTTCTAATTCTTGACTAGCGTTGAGAAATTGATAATCTTCAACTGTCAAAATTTTATCAGCACTCCATTCGACTGCTGTTCGTAATTTTTTCCCCCGTAACAGCCAAGATTTGCCTCTGTGTTCAGAAGCCTTCCATCCCAGTAACTCCTCTTCATAGGGTCGTTTGTCTGCTAACATTTCAGCGACCCATTTTGAGTCAAAGACGGATTCATAAATCCTATTATTAATTTCTAAATTACCTTTCTTCTCTACTATAAGACCTGATAAAATTAATTCACTTTGCTCTGGAGTGTCATCAGCTGGTAATTCTTTTTTTTGTAAAATTTCTAAGTAGAGCTTAAGTAACTTAAAAGTAGGTTTTTTACTAGTAATTATCCGATTGCGAATCGTTCTCAAATGTTGTGGATTATCCTGATCTTCCCAATTCTCAATTACGTTGGAGGTGACAAATTTCTCTATCCACTTAGGTATTAAGTTTTTATTAGCAGGGATAATATCCTCTTGATCCACAATCATTTGACATATTTTTTGAGTGAGAAAAGGTTGACCACCTGTCCAAATTAGTACCTCTCGAAGAATGTCTTCGGCAATTTTGGAATCACTTAATTTGCTCTCTAAACCTTGAGCCAGAGGTTGCGCTTCTTTGAATGAAAAACTCTTTAGTTGAATCGCTTCACCAATATTAAAGGGTGTGCGTTGCGTATCTTGTATTAATTGAGAGGGCGTAGCCACTCCTAACAGTGCAAAAGTAATTCTATTAAAGTTTGGGTCATTAGGACGTTGATTATAGCAATATCTGATAAAAGTAAAAAAATCACTAGCTGAAAACTCTAAACTGAGAACAGAGTCAATTTCGTCTATAAAAATAACAATATGTTGAGAGAATTGCGCCAGTAATTTTTCTTTAAAGAAATAACTTAACCGCTGTAGAGGAGTGAGCAACTTTTTCTCCCGCCACCAAATGGATAATTCCTGAGTTTGTAACTCGAAATTATATGCCAAATTTAGGATAAAAGTATAATACCACTGCTCTTGGGCGACTTCGCTAGATCCAAACCCGTCTAGACTGATTAAAACACACTTGAAACCTTCATTTTCTAACTTTTTACTGACTCGTACCTGCAAGCTCGACTTACCCATCTGCCGGGAGTTGAATACATAACAAAACTTCCCAGCTTTCAGTCCCTCATAAAGATTTTTGTCAGCCTGTCGCTCTATATAACTAGGGTCATCAGGTTTTAAAGTCCCTCCAACTTGATAGTATTTTTGTTGAATGTTCATTCTTTTTACCTGTGTTAATTATCTGCTACTACTAAGGAGTGACCATTAACCAAAAAAGCGGAAAAATTTACGATACAATTCGCAGCGTGGAGCGGAGAAATTTCCGTATAACTTCACTAGTCCCAAACGTTGTAACAACCTAGCAAAGTTCGGTTCTATCTGAACTGGATTGTCCGCCTTGACAACCTTCATGAACGCTTTTTTCAGTTCTGGATTATTTTTGAGTTTTTCCATAAGTTCGACCAGATGGTCACGAAATGGTCCTTCTAAGGTAGGTGCGACTTCCAACAGATACTCAAAGGTAATTTCATGAAGTATAAAGTAATCACAAGCCTTTTGCAGTAGAAAGGGATGTCCTCCCACCATATGCATAAGTTGCTTGACCTGATCTGTTGTCCAATTCAGTCCACGACGCTCAACCAAACACTGCACTTGCTCCAGACTGAATTCTGGTAACTCAACTACTAATCCCACATTAGCAAGAGGTGAGACATTGATATCTAACGAGAGATAAAATTCGGTAGAGTGGACAATTATCAAACGGAGTTTTTCCCAAATATTACTATCTGGATTGCCGAGCCTTGCCCGATCATAACAATTTCGGATAAGCTTACAAAAGTCTGAGCCAAGTGCAGGTTGTTCAAAAACTAGATCAACATTATTCAGTGCTAGTACCAAAGGACTAGCAGTGTTTGCTAATAAGTGTTTTTGAAAATAAATCTTGCTATTGAACATGGGAGTCGCTTGATTGTCCCAATACTCATTTAACATATTGGGCAAATGTAGCTCGTTACCGACAGCAATACAGAATGACTTTAAGAATTGCACCAGATCAGTCGCAACTGTTTCATTGACTAACTCGTGAAGGCTTAAAGTCACTGTTTGATAGTTATGCGCTCTTGCATAAGTGACAATCCTATTCATCAGCGATGTTTTCCCCATCTTGTCAGGTGCTGTGATCCGGATCAGGGAACCAGGCTGGATAATCTCCTCGTAACATCGCTTTTCGATCGCAGGGCGTTCTATATAGATACCAATATCTTTTCTATAAAGAACTGGGGTCAACTCCTCTGCAATGCTTCGCAGTTGAATCTCATTGCAGCCAAAGTTAAAAGCATTCTCTATCGAGCGATTTCCCCCTAGTGCCTTGTAAAAACCAACAGCAAAGGCGATCGCGGCTTGATCGCCGATCGCTTGCTTCATCCCAATGACAAAAGGGATATGCCTAACAATAGTCTTCGCCTGAATGTCTGAATAACAAGCATTCAAAACGACACAATTCACTTGATGGGCCACTAATTTAAACAGCTTCGCTAAAGCTTCAGGGTTTACGGGTTGTGTTCTCCCTGACTCATCTTCAAGGCAAAGCTCACCAGTACGTGTGCCATGCCCAGAAAAATGAACAATATGAGGCTTAAAATCCAGTATTGCTTGACTGATATCTCCAGGACGCACAGAAAGTGCGTACTCTAACTGGAATGTTTCTCGCAAGTTGGCTTGTCGCAGTCTTTCTCTAATATCTCGCAACTCCTCTTGTAAACGCAGCCTAGGGGTATCAGTAGGATCAGCGTTTAGAAACAGAATTCTAATCATCCAGAATGACTCCGTATATAAAATTACTTAGTAAATAGTGTTATTATTAACCAGCAGTACCCATTGTCATTTATCAACTTTGTGAGTGTGTCAACAGCGCGATTACGGTAATTTAATTCAGGATAATCATTCAAGTGTAAATTTTTTATGAAGTTATGACTTACTTATTTTACAAATTGACCATCATGTGAGTGTCAACAAGGGTGAAAATGATTTCCATTACTGCCTTCCAATCTCTGCCTGGAAATGTGATCAAGGCAGCTTAGTCTCTTGTTGGTGATGGGAGGTAGATCTTCTCAAAAGAGCATTATAAAGCAGAGCCTTATAACCAGGGATAATACACAATTTGCTTTTTCTGTCAATGTGTACGTAAGTCCTAGAAGGGGGATAGTAGAATACTACAATTCTATTAAATACCTTTCCGGACGCTTAACAAATAAAGTGAATCACGGATTTCTCAAGGAGATGGGTAATGATAAATTGGTTTGTTACTGTTTCAGAAGAGACAAATGAAGCTCTACGCCAGTTTCTGGCGGAACATAGTGATATCAATAACATATCTAAACCTATAAATAGAATAATTTTAATAATTCCTATCTTTAACATGAGTTAAAATCCCATGGCTCAACTGCAAAGAATAGCGATCGCCCCCTCCCAGTTCCAACAAGAGCAAATCTTGCTGACACCTGAGCAACAACATTATCTAGGGCGCGTGTTAAGGTTGCGCGAGGGCGATCGCTTTATTGCGATGAATGGCAAAGGTAAATGGTGGCTGGTGCAGCTAGAAGGAATTCAAGCAAAAATTTTAGAACCTTTAGAGGTGCAAACTGAGTTAGCTGTATCAATTACTCTGATAGTAGCGTTGCCGAAAGGTAATGGATTTGATGAAGTTGTACGGTGTTGTACTGAGTTGGGAGTCGCCGTTATTGCTCCAGTAATCAGTGAACGTACTTTACTTGATCCCAGCCCTCAAAAACTGGAACGCTGGCGAAGAATAGCACAAGAAGCTGCAGAACAGTCAGAGCGATCGTTTGTGCCAACAATTTTAGCACCAGTTTCCTTTTTGTCATTAGTCATGAGTCAATCGTCATTTGGAAACCAGCAATATATCTGTGAGGCACGAGGTAGCTATCCTCACTTGTATGATTGTTTGCATGACACTGAACAAATGACAATAGCGATCGGTCCTGAGGGCGGATGGACGCCTATGGAGATAGATAGCGCCATCAACGCAGGATTTCAGCCAGTTTCTCTTGGTCGCCGCATCTTCAGAGCAGTAACAGCCCCCATTGTCGCACTATCAATTGTAGCAGCTCATTTAGAATCAAAAAGTAGTTTTCTAAGAGACAGCATAAAATGAGCGAAACTACGGAAAAACTTAAGCTTGAACTCTCTCAGCTTTCTACACAAGAGCGTGCTGAGATCGCTAGCTTTTTAATTAATTCCTTGGATGAAGATATAGATAATGATGTAGAGGTTGCCTGGGATACAGAGTTAAGCAAACGCTTAGAAGATATCCATTGTGGGACAGCCATGAGCGAACCATCAAATCAAGTATTTTCTGAACTGCGAGAGAAGTATTCGTGAAGTTTATTGTTATCCACACCGAAGCCAGAAAGGGTATTGAGTTTAAGATTATCAGTTATCGTTGTCATAATTTTAGGCATTTCTTGCTCTCTTCAGATTCGTTTTCAACTAATCCGATTTAACCCAATCGGTAGGGAAGACGTGAAAGCGACCGTTCGCTTTCCCTGTTTCCAACTAATCCGATTTAACCCAATCGGTAGGGGATCAAACAAAAAAAGACATTGCGAAATTGCCTTCGGGTTTCCAACTAATCCGATTTAACCCAATCGGTAGGGTCAAAAGGAAAGTCCTCGTTGTACTATCTTCAGGGTTTCCAACTAATCCGATTTAACCCAATCGGTAGGGACGTTTATAAGTCCGCTGTTTAGATGCGGGCATCATATTTGTTTCCAACTAATCCGATTTAACCCAATCGGTAGG
>CAIVAU010000093.1 GCA_903903925.1 uncultured cyanobacterium | reverse complement strand
GGGAGTTGGTTAAAGAGCTTGCAGCCCACAAACAAAGCGACAACTCAATAGTTGACCCAGAACTAGAGGTATAGACCCCAACAACGAGTGTAATTTAACACTCGTTTTATTTCAATGTCTAGTGGGGATTCGCTATCGCCACTCATAGTATCTCCTTTGTTATTATAAGTTTGAGCATAAAAACTAGGGCTTTGTAATGCCGTGACTACCATATTTTCTAAACTAGCAATTCGGCTATCTTTTTCTGCTACTAATGCTAAAAATTCTTGTTGTGCTAATGCTTTAAGTTCGTTATATATTTTAAAATACTCGGCGCTAAGTTCTGACTTATCAGATGTGGATGCTGTTTTTGCTCTGAGTAAAATTTTATCCTCGCCTTTAACTTCCATCCCCACAATCCGCAGTTCTGCTTCTGGGTGGTTCTCAGCTAGTTGCTTGAATGAAATGGCGATCGCCCTTGGGTCAACACCAGAGTTGTGGTAAAGGTCAAGAGTGTCAACAATGGGTTTGATGAAATCTCCAAATTCTCCATCTGCAAACACTTCTTTATTGTTATCAGGTTTGCGGAGGGGGTTAGGACTCTCTTTTGTGGGAAGCCGCATATAAACATAATCACACCCCACCCCATCAAAGAGAGTGCTATTCGTAATTCCCCAATCTTCAATGTAGGCTCCAGTGAGGGTAGCTCCTGTGAAATCAGTTCCGTCTAATTGCGTTTGTACTAGCTTTGCTGTGGATAAATCAGCCTGTTGCAGGTTTGCGTCACTTAAATTTGCGCCTATAAAGCTAGCATATTTCAAATTAGCTCCTTTAAAATTGACACCTCGTAAGTCTTGACGGTCAAAATTTTTATCTATGCCAATTCTTGAAACTAATACCTGACGCACCTGTGGGTTTTGAAGAGAATTTTCACCAGAGGGAACGCTGTCAAGACCTTTTACATTGTAAAAATAAGTCTTTTTCAGCTTTGCTTTTCTTAAATCTGTGTTTTGAAGAATTGCGTCTGTAAAGTTAGTTTCTGTTAAAATTGCATTACGAAAGCAGGTTCCACCTGTAGTAGCAAAAACAATAGAAATTTTATGAATTAAAGTAAACCTTTCATCTCCTCTCATCGCCTTAGAAGCTATATAGAGACTCAGTAACATAATAAAAATGATAACTAACCCTGTTAAAGTAACATACCAAATAATATTTTCTGGTCTTTTTTCACTAACATGAAAAATATGAGTAATTCGTATTATTATCGGTACTATAATAGCACCATTAAAAGATGCCGATGATCCTTGGGAGTTGGAGACCCCCGCCACAGATCGGCGGTAAGTTTTGCTGTGGGTAATATCCCCTTACATTACCTACGCTGTTAAGAGTTAAGAGTTCCCTTTAACTGAGATATCCAAGTTCGATCAGAGCCATGTGAAGTTCGTTTTCAAAACACTGATAAGCAGGCACTTCTCGCAGCCGTTCCAGTCGCACCCGCTCACCAATAGCATCAAAAAAATCTGCTGCCTTTCGCTTAGAGCGTCGCCTACCACCGACAACCCTACCGTAAGATTGCTCAAGAGCTTGCTTCGGATCGAAAATTCCTTCCACTTCACGTGGTCTTGTCGGTATACCCAAAGCTGAGTCGGAAAGAACTGTACCGAATGCGCCGCGCAAAGCGTCTCCATCCGCCAACATCCAAGCCTCCATTTCCCGAACCGGCACAACACCCACTATCCGCTCCTGCTGTCTAGCTAATTCTGCCATAATGTGATCACGTGCTGGTTTCACCCTCTCCTCATAAGCCCCTGCCGGATTGCCTGCTCCATCCGTATGAATAAATAGTATGTTGAAAGCGCCTAGAGCCTCGCGGGAAGCTGATAAAATTTGAGTGGCGAGGTCGGTATCTCGGTACACATACGGTGTATAAAGCCTTAACACCTCTGATACCTCCACACTAAAGCGAGCGTCCCGCAAACACAACTCTTCTGTTGCACGGCGCAAAACAGGAGGAAAAAACTGGTAGTCAGTTGGACCTTCAGCAAACAAAGCCAATCCCAGATAACGCATGATCCTAACTCTCCCTGTCAGCACTATGGAGATAGCGTTCTACCTCGAAGCGGCTTAAGTATTCTGGCATTGAATCTACCGTACTCTGCCTCTGTTGAATTCCTACATGTCGGACTCGAGTTTTTCGAGTTACAGTACCAGCTTCGGGGTTGACAGCACTAACTATATCGGCAAACATCGCCTCTCCCTCTTCTAGGCTTGAAAGGACTACTGGGGAGTGACTATTAAGCAGCATCTGAGATAATGGTTCATTTTCGTCTACAGACTCACTCGTAGGATCGGTTACTCCTTCTCGCAACCGTTGGATCAGTGTTTTCAACCGTTCGGGATGAATCCCGTTCTCCGGTTCCTCAAAACAGATTAAGCCCCGATGTTGTGGGTCACACAACAGAGTTAAAAGCGCGAGAACGCGCAGAGTTCCATCTGAGACAACACGAGAACTAAAGGTCATACCATCTCTCATGCCAATTTCTATTTGGTACTCTTTATTTTTCGTGTCAAAAGAGATGTTCAAATCTACTACCCCAGGAATTAGGGCAGTCAAATCAGCTGCAATATCTGCTATTGCTCCCTTTGGTTGATTTTCAGTTGCTGTCTGTGCTTGAATTCTGGCTAAAACTGTGGCAAGATTTGCTCCATCTGGTTCTAGTACCAACGCAGCAGTGGTGGGACTGGGGCGTCGCAGTTGGGTCGGGTCAAGCTGGAGAAAGCGCCAAGAACGCATTTCCTCATGGATGGCGTAAAGATGGGGAAACTCGGCACTGGTGATACTGGAAAGCACTGTTGCTTTAGCACTAGTGGCTGAGTGGGTGCGAATTACCTGACCATCTGCTAAAATTTGGAAACGACGCTTACCGTCTGCTTCGACTGTAGTCAGCCACGGCGAGGAGTGTCCATACTTGAGAAATGCCTGCCGGAATTGAGGTGAGAGATCTTGGAGTGCTGACCACAGATCATTTTCAGTCAGGATCGGGGATGCTGCTTCTCTAACGACGACGAGCCGTTCTAGCCCTGGGGAAACTTGGTGCAGCTCTATTTCTACCTCATAACGCACGCGAGAATGAGAAATTTTCACCGTGTCACCCCAAGAGTCACTGACGGATGGACCAAGCAGTAACTCAACGGCGAAACTCATGCGACTGCTGCGTTTGCCTGACTTGTGAAAGCGAAATAGCTCAACTGGTTCGCCACGCAACTCCTGAAGCGCTGTTCGTAAGTCAGTTTGAGCTATCAGGGAGAGGAGCCGAATCGCATCAAACAGGTTGGACTTACCAGAAGCATTAGGTCCGAGAATCACTTGCAGTGGACCTAAATCTAGACCAAATTTTTCAAATGTCTTAAAGCCATCAATCTCTATTCGGGTTAGCATTGCAAACTGCACCTCTTAATTATAGTGTCATAGACTACGTTTGACTATACAAAATTACGTGATTTTCAGATCAGATCGTGAGGCTAACGCCATTTATGCATGTAGCTTTTGCATTCACAAAATGGTTAACTGCCAAACTCTCAAACTCATCGCCACTCTGAACATTCTCCCCAGTCATTGGTTGATTATTCCCTGTAAGGGGAAAAAGCCGTTAGGATACCAGTGGCAAAAGTACCCTTGGTGTCCCCAATCACTACTGGAAGAATTGAACAGAGGAGGAGTCCCGGTACGCGATCGCCACGGCAACTTTTACAAAATCATCCCTACAGGAATCGGAGTTCTGTGCGGTCAAAATGAAAAAGAATTTCTGGTAGCAGTAGATTGTGATGGTCATAGCGCCATTGAGAGAATCACAGCGATTGAACCACTACCCACTACAGTTGCATTCACATCCGGTAAACCAGGACGAGCACAATATTTATTCAAAGTAGAGGGCGATTCCAAACCGAAATCCAGAAAAATTCCTACCGCAGCAGGAGAAGCTTTAGAACTCAGAGGAAGCAATTTACCATCAGTACTACCCCCAAGTGTTCACCCGGAAACTGGCTACTACCGATGGCTTCCTGGATGTTGTCCAAGTGTTACCGAAGTAGCCACAGCGCCCAAGTGGATCGTTGTTGAAATGTGTCGCGAAATACAACAACTGCACACTCCAACACAAAGACGCTCTCAGGTAAAAAGTTTCCCAACCACACCACCATATCAATATCAGAGTATCACCCTCTTGGCAGCAGAAAAAGAAGCAATCACAATACTGGAATCCATCCATCCGCGATATGCAGACGATTACTATTCCTGGATAAAAATTGGTATGGCACTCCACAGCATCAGTACTAATTTGTTGCAGGCTTGGGACATTTGGAGCCAGTCATCTCCTAAATACAAACCAGGGGAATGCGCTTACAAATGGCGATCTTTCTTGAGTACTGGCGGTATTACTATTTCAACTTTATACGGTTACGCCAACTTTTCTCAAATACTTCCTAGAGCGCCGGTCGAGTAGAAGGTATTGACAAATGAGGTATGGTATGTATGAGAAGTGATGTGAATTCCGCAAAGCTTTGACAAAGCTGTCGGTTTGATAGCTTCAAAAAGCAAGCATCCAAGAAAGATACCGTCTGGG
>CAIVAU010000092.1 GCA_903903925.1 uncultured cyanobacterium | reverse complement strand
GGGAAAGTTAACACTAATATTTTCATAAGTCTAATTACCACTTTTTCAGCAGTTCAATACGAGACAAACAACTTTGATATAGAAGCAGCGTTTAGGTGATTGCCTTTCAAGAAACAAGAGGGAGCAGGGAGCAGGGAATAGGAGGAGTTTCTTTCATTGATAACGGGTGGTGCAACCCCCGTGGGGCGCTCCTAAGAAATACGAGAGTTAGGAGTTAGGAATGGATAGGAGTTTCTTTCATTCATAAGGGTGGTGCGCCGCCAGTGGGTCGCTCTCAAGATATATTTACAATAGCTTAAAGATGAATTTCTGATGAAGAGATAAAACTGAGTTATAGATCTTGATACCAATATCAAGTCCTAAGGCGCTTATTTACCAACACTATCATTAATTTATGAAAATGTCTAGGGAAGGGAAAAGGGGATGGTGGGCTTCTCTTTCTCCTTTCCTGATCGCAAAATCTACCAAACAACCAGAAAATCTACTCGCTAGGTTAAGTAAAGATGATAACAGTAGCTAAAAATACTTTGTCTCATTCTCCCCAGGAGCGATCGCTCATCCTTTGGTTTGATCAAGTTGGCATTGCCGATATACCCCTAGTAGGCGGCAAAAATGCATCTCTTGGGGAAATGATTCAGCAACTGAAGCCCAAAGGCGTGAATATTCCCAACGGTTTCGCTACCACAGCTTACGCGTATCGCTCTTTCATCAAATCAGCCCTTTTAGAAGAAAAGTTGCGCGAACTCTTTTCTGACCTTGATGTTGAAAATCTCAAAAATTTACGAGAACGAGGTAAAAAGGCGCGATCGCTACTACTCCATACACCATTTCCTCAAGAATTGCGGGATGCGATCGCCACAGCCTACCAAACCTTGTGTGTTTCAACCCATGAACCGGATTTAGATAAACACCCCACTGAGACTCACGAAAAGTATATAGCGGACGTCGCAGTCCGTTCCAGCGCCACTGCCGAAGACCTCCCTGATGCCAGCTTTGCTGGACAGCAGGAATCTTACTTGAACGTGACTGGTGTGGAAGGAGTCATAGGGGCTTGTCATAAATGCTTCGCGTCCCTATTCACTGACCGCGCCATCTCCTATCGCCAACTCAAGGGGTTTGACCACTTTAGCGTTGCCCTCGCTGTTGGCGTGCAAAAAATGGTGCGTTCTGACTTAGCATCATCTGGGGTCATGTTCTCCATAGAAACAGAAACAGGCTTCAAAAATGCTGCACTGATAACTGCTGCCTATGGGTTAGGAGAAAATGTCGTTCAAGGAACCGTAAACCCAGACGAATACTACGTTTTTAAACCGACTTTAAAAAAAGGTTTTCGCCCAATTATCGATAAAAAATTGGGCAGCAAGGAACTCAAAATGGTTTATGACGACGGCTCTAAATTTACCAAAAATGTACCAGTCTCCCTTCATGAAAGAGGCAAATTTGCCCTGACTGATGATGAAATTTTACAACTCGCTCAGTGGGCGTGTTTGATTGAAGACCATTATTCTCAAGTCCACAACACCTATACCCCGATGGATATAGAGTGGGCAAAAGACGGCTTAACGAACGAACTGTTTGTTGTCCAAGCGCGTCCCGAAACCGTGCAGTCGCAGAAGAAACAACAGCATGTCTTGAGGAGTTATCACCTATTAGGGAATGGAATCGGGAGTGGGGAAAAATTTGCCCACACCTCAACCCCTAACCCCGATAGTGTCATCCCTTTGATCACAGGTAGTGCAATTGGGGAAGCTATCAGCCAAGGTAAAGCCCACCTCATTCTAAATGCCTACAAAATCGAGCAATTCAGACCAGGGGAAGTTTTAGTCACAGATAGAACCGATCCTGACTGGGAACCAATTATGAAAAAAGCCAGTGCAATTATCACCAACCAAGGTGGTCGCACGTGTCACGCCGCGATCATTGCCAGGGAATTGGGTGTACCAGCAATTGTAGGATGCGGCAATGCCACGGAAATTTTGAAAAATGGTCAAGAGATCACAGTTTCTTGTGCTGAAGGAGAACAAGGACGAGTTTATGCGGGATTGTTGCCCTTTGAAGTGACAGAAGTTGCGTTAGAGAACTTACCCCATACCCGTACCCAAATTTTAATGAATGTGGGTAATCCTCAGGAAGCTTTCAGTTTGTCTGCTATTCCCAACGAAGGGGTAGGTTTAGCGCGGACAGAATTTATCATCGCCAACTACATCCAGACCCATCCAATGGCGTTGATTCACTTTAACCAGTTAGAGGATGAATTTGTTAAAGCCAAAATTGCTGAAATCACTGCACTCTATGACGACAAACCCCAGTATTTTGTTGATAAATTAGCTCAAGGTATTGGTAGGATTGCTGGAGCCTTTTATCCGAAGCCAGTGATTGTGAGGATGTCAGATTTCAAGAGTAATGAGTATGCCAATCTGTTAGGTGGTAGACAGTTTGAACCCCACGAAGAAAATCCGATGCTTGGCTGGCGAGGAGCAGCGCGGTACTATGATAAAGGCTATAGGGAAGCTTTTGCTCTAGAATGCTATGCTATTAAGCGAGTCAGAGAAGAGATGGGTTTGACAAACGTTATCCCAATGATTCCCTTCTGTCGCACTCCTGATGAAGGACGCCTAGTCTTGACAGAAATGGCAAAAAATGGTTTGCAGCAGGGGGTTAATGATTTGCAGGTTTATGTGATGTGTGAGTTACCAAATAATGTCATCATGGCTGAGGAATTTGCCCAAGTTTTTGACGGGTTCTCAATCGGTTCCAATGACCTAACTCAGTTAACACTCGGCTTAGATCGGGATTCAGCGTTGGTAGCGCAACTGTTTGATGAACGCAGTGAGGGTGTAAAGCGAATGGTGAAATTGGCGATCGCCGCCGCGAAAAAGCACAACCGCAAAATCGGTATTTGTGGTCAAGCACCCAGCGATTACCCAGAATTTGCCCAGTTTTTGGTGGAACAGGGAATTGACTCTATCAGTCTCAATCCGGATTCTGTTTTAAAGACAATGCTGGAAGTAGCAAAAGTTGAAAATACCACCAACCTTAACTCTTGACAAATGACTAAAAAGTGGTTTTGGATTGGCATGACGGGAGTGTTTTTGCTATCACTCTCTCTACGATTTTGGGGACTGGGACGGTTTAATACCTTCGTATTTGATGAAGTTTATTACGCTAAATTTGGCAACGACTATCTCACCCATACCCCCTTTTTTGATGGTCATCCACCCTTGGGTAAATTGATCATTGCCCTAGGAATTTGGATTGCTAGTCACGTTCCCTTTTGGCAAGGTGAGGTAAATGGGCTGACAGGTACAGTCCTATCGCCTTTAAGTTATCGATGGATTAATGCTTTCTCCGGCTCATTTATTCCCTTAATCGTTGCTGGAATTGCCTATCAGTTAAGTTATCGCCGCAGCTTTGCCTTACTTGCAGCTTTGTTCACAGCTTGTGACGGCGTATTTCTCGTAGAGTCTCGCTATGCCCTAATCAACCAGTATATTGTGATTTTTGGGTTGTTAGGGCAGTTGTTTCTATTATTGGCATTGGCAAATCCAAGAAAGCAACGCAGATTCTGGTTAACATTATCTGGCATTGCTTTTGGTGCGTCAGTTGCGACTAAGTGGAATGGTTTATGCTACTTACTAGGTGCTTATTTAATTTGGATAGTCGCTTGGGCAATCAATAGGGTAACGGATGTAACGAATGAGTCATCTGTGAGACAAAAAGATAAGTTATCCCCGATTCATCTGCGGTCACCACTCCAAAATTTACCCCGGCTTAACATTTTTCATATCATTTTTTATTTGGGAATAATCCCGTGTATTATTTACAGCATTATCTGGATTCCTCACCTAAAGCTAGATACAAGATACGACTTTATAGAAGTCCACAAGCAAATTTTGGGTTTCCACGAACGTCTCGGCGGCAATAGTCCCAAGGTTCATCCTTACTGTGCGCCATGGTATAAGTGGCCTTTAATGATTAGACCGATCGCGTATTTTTATGGGAATACGCAAAGTATGAAAGATCCACCACCTGTGATGGGTCCTCCTTTACCTTCAGGAGTAGGGAAAGTTATTTATGATGTCCATGCAATGGGCAATCCATTTCTCTGGTGGTTTAGTGTCGCCGCCCTTTTATTTTTAGTAGGAATGCTGATGTCAAAATTCGTCGTTCCTTGGGTCAGGGAAAAGCGGTTTTCTGCACCTACATCAGTTTCTATTGAGACTTGGACTGCCCTGTATATAGTGTTAAATTATGCCGTTAATATTTTACCTTGGGTGGGAGTGACTCGTTGCGCTTTTATCTACCACTACATGACAGGAGTGATTTTTGCATTTCTGGCGATCGCCTGGCTAGTGGATCAGTCTCTTCGCAGTTACTATAAAGAAGTCCGTGTGTTCGGTGTCACGGTTATCTTTCTCATCTTGTTCGCCTTTATTTTCTGGATGCCTCTTTATTTGGGCTTACCTCTTTCATCTGAGGATTATGATCGGCGGATCATGTGGATGGGAATAAAAACTTGGATTTAACCAAAGTGCCCACCTATATAAGTCTGGCTTTTTCCTTAAATAGCGCATGGGTTTCAGATTGGGTATGATAGAAGGCGATGGCGTTTATAGGGCTAGACCGTAAGTGAGTATCTTGGCGCTAGATTTATCTCCTGTTGGGGACTTAACGGAAGATGCTTTCTCCCAATTGGTGAAAGCAAACCCGGAAATGAAGTTTGAATGTACAGCGTCTGGAGAACTAGTCATTGTGTCACCAACAGGTGGAGAAACAGGAAATCAAAATTTTGAGCTTTATCTTGACTTAGGGATTTGGAACCGTCAGCAAAAGTTAGGAAAAGCGTTTGATTCATCGACTTGTTTCAAGCTTCCTAATGGTGCAAAGCGCTCTCCAGATATAACTTGGATATTGTTAGAAAGATGGGAATCTTTAACTTCCCAGGAACGACAAAAATTTCCACCAATTGCTCCAGATTTTGTAGTCGAGTTGCGTTCTGCAACTGATGATTTGGAGACTTTGCAGGCTAAGATGCAGGAGTACATGGACAATGGAGTCCGTTTGGGTTGGCTGATGGATCCACAGAACCAGCAGGTTGAAATTTATCGCCAAGGACGAGAGGTAGAGGTGATAAAGTCTCCCAAGACTTTATCTGGGGAAGATGTTCTGCCTGGGTTTGTTTTGGATTTGCGTGGTATTCTCTAGATCGCAATTTCAAATTCCATGCTTAGCAGCGCGGCGTGCCAAAGACATAACAGCAGGACGTCCTGTAGCCGTAAGTGCAAAGCCTAGTCCTAAACGGAAGATTTCGGGCATATAATAATCATCTTTTTCCCGAATGACTACACCGTTATCTTCCAATATCTTCATTTCTTCTACAGATAATCGTAGTTGCTCCCGCGTAGAAGGGATTTTCCGGTCTTCTTCACCAAGTCCACGCAATTTAGTGAAAACATCTTTCAAAGCAGTATTTTCTAGTTCAATTTCTTCAATTTTCTTAGTACTACATTCAGGTAGAGCACCCTTAATTGCTGCGGGGACAAGAATGCGGTCTTGCCAGCGAGTATCATTAACAGACTGTACTGCTGCTAAATTAAGAAGACGTACTAAATCTCGTGATTGAATTTGTCCCCTGAAGTCTGAAAGTGCTGCAATCACAAATCTGGCAGAAACAGCTTCTTTCGAGCTATCAGAACCTAGTTTTTTACCCCATAAAGGTACTAAAATCTCGGTTAATTCCTCTTCTCTGAGATCTGGAAGTTTTTCGCTGATGATGTTGATCTGGATTTCTGACCGCTTAATTACCCAAGCGACAAGTCTTAAAGCCTCTTCTCTATTCCACCTCAAAGCATAAGGCTCGTAGAGTGCAATCATTTGAGCAGCATTTTGGGTTACAGCAGCCAGCACCATATCACGTCTAATAAAAATAAGAATACCTAGAGCGCCGGTCGAGTAGAAGGTATTGACAAATGAGGTATGGTATGTATGAGAAGTGATGTGAATTCCGCAAAGCTTTGACAAAGCTGTCGGTTTGATAGCTTCAAAAAGCAAGCATCCAAGAAAGATACCGTCTGGG
>CAIVAU010000091.1 GCA_903903925.1 uncultured cyanobacterium | reverse complement strand
TACTTCTGGAATTTGGGGAAAAGTTTCTGAAATAGGGGATAGTGATTGCGGAAGAGTGGCGTTTCTGCAACACACCCAGGATAGAGAGAGGTAAAGGTAATCTGGGTCGATTCGTGATAGCGCCGATGTAGTTCCCGCATAGTCAGCACGTTGCAGACTTTACTGTCCTTGTAAGCTTTGACAGGTTCAAACTTTTTACCGTCAATCATGACGTTAGAACCTTTAAATCCTGCGGCAAAACCATCCAGATTTCCTAAGTCCGGACGCGGCGGAATCTTCCCACCAAGCTCATCTGGATTGTGGGTCACAGTTCCCAAAATGACCAACCTCGGATCGGTAGCCCCGGAGTGCTTGAGATCCTCAAGCATCAGGGTGTATATAAAAAGATGTGGATCTGTTGAACGCGAATCTATCAACTTCAAACTGCCAAAACCCTTAGCAGTCGGACTTCGCGACGCCGCAGCGCAACGCGATACTACTCCCACCGAATTAGTAATTCAAGGGTTGTATGATATATTGGGTGACGTACCTGGTGTAGAGGGGAGTGTAGGAGTGCGCCTTTTAAAATGTTTTCAGTCAGTTTATCTCCGAAGAAAAGTAGTTATTTTTTATGAATCATACAAACCCCGAATCTTTGCCCGGTTCCAATACTCTTATATCGAGTGTTTCTCCACCCAACTGTGCTACCAATCAACACCAACCAACGAGTCCTTGGACTGGAATTCGTCGGTACACGTTGCAATTCTCTCCCAAAAAGGCTAATCCAGGATATGTTGCGCGTGCGCGTGCAATTTATGATCATCTATTTCATGAATTAACTGACAATTACCCTAGTTGGTATGTTGCTATCGAACCGGATAGCGGCGATTATTTTGTTCATGCTGATAAAGATTTAGCCCAACAGTCAGCACGTCAAAAACATCCTGGTCGGTTAATTTGTACGTTTCAATTTACACAGAGAGCATCGTAAAATAAATTGATTGAAGGAAAATTTAGTAGCGATAACGAACTAATTTTTGAAATCGACTTCGTGGCAGAAGATGGATTACAAATAACGGTTGATGCGCTTCTTGATACTGGATTTACCGATTGGTTAGCGGTAAATACTCAAGATGCCGTTTCATTGGGGTGGCTGCTTGTTGATAATGAAGAAACACGTCTTACCGCAAGCGGGGAAGCACAATTTAATATTTATGCTGGAACTATTAGCTTGGATGGGCAAGACTTTACCATTCCCGTTATTGCTGGAGATGATATTGCAGAAGTTTTGTTGGGTTTACCTTGGTTGTTAACTCGCAGATTGGTGGTTGATTTCCCCTCACAACTGCTAACATTGGGATCATAAATTAACCTGTAATACACCGTCAAGCTTAGAGGTTGTTTGAAAAGTTCTTGGCGCTGACTTTAGGCACTTATTGACCCCCCCTAACCCCTTAAAAAGGGGAACTAGAATCAAAGTCCCCCTTTTTAAGGGGAGCCAGTGCGTTGGACGGCTTCGCCGGCTTGAAGCAACTGGCGTGTCTCCCCAAGGGTAGCGACTGGCGTGGATTTAGGGGGATCTAAAAGTATTTGATACATCCAAAAGGACTTTTCAAACATCCTCTTACCAACCCTTCGCCAAGTATTACATAGATTATCAAGTCCTTAGCGTAACTTTCTGCACGGCTGCTCATTTTACCCCGTGAACGGTTACACTATTTTTGAAGAAAATGTTTAGCTGGATTGGAATTGGATGGTGGCGAGTTTCTTCCCTGACCTGATTGATTGAAGAAAAAGTTCGCACTAATTAGGGCTTGCTGACAAAGTAGAAAAAGGTAGCACTGTGCGGATTGTAAACCTTATATGTCTTGTTAAGTGCAAGAAAAAAGGATACAATGCCTCAAAATCCTTGCATTACCATTCGTAGTCAGTACAGTTGGTGTAATTAGTAACCATGTACAGAAAACAAGACCGACCTCCAATTCCACCGGAAAACTTTGATCTGACCGTTGAGGGAAAATTACATAGCTGATAATCGGTGGGTAATTCTGGCAGGGCTAATACCATGGTCAGAGTTTGAAGAGGAATATGCGTCATTGTTTCATAAAGAAATGGGTGCACCAGCCAAATCGTTTCGGATGGCATTAGGGGCATTAATAATTAAAGAGAAATTGGGAATAAGCGATAGAGAAACAGTAGAGCAAATCAAGGAAAATCCTTATCTACAGTATTTTATAGGGATGTCATCCTATAGTAATGAAACGCCATTTGATGCATCAATGTTAGTTCACTTTCGTGAAAAAATAAGTGTAAGTTTAGTAAATAAAGTTAATGAAGCGATGGTGAAGAAGATGCGAGGGACAGCATCTTCGATTGAGAGCGAAGAAGAAATAGAAGGAAAAGAAATAGAAGGAAAAGAAATAAGTGAATCAGCGATACCTGGGGCAGATCCCCAACTAACGAAGAAAGAGGGTGAGCAAAAAAATCGCGGAAAATTAATATTGGATGCGACCTGTGCGCCTGCTGATATCAGCTATCCCACAGATTTAGAACTATTAAATCAAGCGAGGAAGCACACAGAACAAATTATAGACTCTCTTTATGAACAGATAAAAGGGCAATTAGAGAAAAAACCAAGAACTTATCGGGATATAGCTAGAAGAGATTATCTAGAAGTAGCCAAAAGACGTCGGGTATCACAAAAAGAAAGAAGAAAAGCAATTAAAAAACAACTCCAATATATTAAAAGAAATTTATCTTATGTTGATCAACTTTTGCTTTCGGGTGCAACTCTTGAAAGTCTAAGCAACAGGCAGTACAAGATGTTGGTAGTAGTCGCAGAGGTCTATCGTCAACAACTATGGTTGTATGAAAATAACAAACAAAGTATTGATGACCGTATTGTGAGTCTGAATCAACCACATGTCCGTCCAATAGTACGAGGAAAAGCTGGAAAGCCCGTCGAATTTGGCGCGAAATTGTCGGCTAGTTGCTTTGATGGATATGTATTTTTAGACCACATTAGTTGGGATAACTTTAATGAATCCGGCGATTTTAAAGCACAAGTAGAAGCATATAAAGACCGCACGGGGTTTTATCCAGAATCAGTTCATGTTGATAAAATTTATCGCACAAGAGAAAACCGAGCTTGGTGCGCAAAAAAAGGTATCAGAATCAGTGGTCCTCCTCTGGGAAGACCGCAAGCCAATGTTAGTAAGGAAAAAAAGAAGCAAGCCAAAGATGATGAGAGAATTCGTAATTGTATTGAGGGGAAATTTGGGCAAGGTAAAAGAAGATTTAGCCTTGGTAGAGTGATGGCAAAGCTTTCTCACACTTCTCAAACTGCAATTGCTATTAGTTTTTTAGTAATGAATCTTTCTACTCATTTGTCACGGCTCTTTTATGCTTTTTTTGTCAATTTTTCAAAACTGCACCTTTTTTACAGTCTTTGATTATTAAAAATTATATTTGTGGTAACCATAAATAATATAATTTTATACATCACCCTTGCTTGAATAATTTACTAACCCTCCTATGGCTTTTTCTTGAGTTTTTCAGCAAGCCCTACTTA
>CAIVAU010000090.1 GCA_903903925.1 uncultured cyanobacterium | reverse complement strand
TTTAACACAATTTCACGGAATTCCCCGCCTTCTTAAGGCGGGGATGGATAGTGGGAAAAAGTGAGACGTTCACAAACGTATTTTTGCGTAGCAAAAAAAGTGTCGGGAACAGTCGAGCTTTTTCCAATACTAGCTTTTAGGCTTGTCTTGAGATCGGATATACTGCTTTACTATTTCTAGCGGCGCTCCTCCACATGAAACAGCGCAATACGAATCACTCCAGAACTTGTCTTTCCAGTAATATTTATCAACAGTCTCCTTGAATTCTGCCCTAACGACACGACTAGACGCGGATTTCATTGAACCAATTAACGATGAAAGATTGTTATCTGGGTGGAAGTCTAGCAACAAATGAACATGATCTGGCTCCCCATTGAACTCCTTAATCATGCATTTATTCTTTTCGCATACCCTAGTCAATGTGTTGCGAATACAGGATAGCATCGCTTCGTTTATGACTTTGTTGCGGTACTTAGTGACAAAAACAATATGTAACTGAATGTTAAAAATACTGTGAGAACCTTTACGCATAAGGAAACAATGGTGCTATAGTGAATGCAGTTATATTTTATCAGGCATGGAGGAGAGGTGACTAGTCTAGAATTAGAAAAAACCTATGGCGCTCAGAAAGTTAGACTGTCTCTGCCTGAATTAGAAACAGAATTGCTGCTATTTCTTTTACAACAAGCAAACAAGTTAGCTAACTGTGCCATCTACGCACTAAGGCAATCTGTTATTTGGTTCGGTCGCTCTAGATTTCATCTAGAGGTAGTGAAGAACGAGTTGCAAACTGAGCTAAAAGAAAACGTGCATTACACTGTCCTGCATTCTCAAGCAGGACAAAGTGTACTACATAAAATAGCTGAAAACTTCAACGCCTATCAAGAAGGTGTAAGCGCTTTTTTCCGAGGCGAGAATTCAATTAAACCAAAATTACCTCACTACAGAAAAAAGGGTGGACTTCACGAAATAACTTACCCAGAACAAGCGTTGAAGAAGAAGTATGATGAGCATGGTTATCCTATGTTAGGGTTTCCATTGGGATGGGATATCAAGAAACTGTATGGTGATGACATGCACTCAATAGATTACATCTGGATGCCTTACCCAACCAACATCAAGCCATCCAACATAGTCGAGGTAACGATCTCCCCTCAGAATGGAGACTTGTATGCTGTCTTTATCTACAAAGCTTCAACTGAGATTAAACCATCGCTTAATTACGAATTAGCTTTAGGGATTGACCACGGGGTTAATAACTGGCTCACATGTGTTCCTAATACCGGAAAGCAGGGATTCATTGTCGATGGGAAACAATTAAAAGCTTTCAACCAGCTTTATCACAAGGAAGTTTCTAATGGCAAGACGGGTAAGCCTGAAGGTTTTTGGAACAACCACTTAAATAGGTTGACTGGCAAACGCAATCGTCAAATGCACGATGCAACCAACAAAGCTGCTAAGTTCATAGTTGACTATTGTCTAACAGAAAAAATTGGGAACATTGTTTTTGGTTGGAATAAAGGACAGTCTCAACGGATGGAAATGGGACGCAAAAATAATCAAAATTTTGCAACCATCCCTACCGGAAAGCTAAAAGAACGTCTCAGGCAACTATGCTCAAGTCATGGGATTCACTTCCACGAAACCGAGGAGAGTTACACCAGCAAGAGTTCATTCTTTGATCATGATGCCCTTCACGTATTCGGTGAAAGACCCGAAAGTTGGAAGGCTAGTGGTAAGAGAACAAAAAGAGGACTCTACATTACCGGCAGAGGCTTTCATATTTCCTCGGATGCGAACGGGGCTTGCAATATCCTCAGAAAAGTTGCCGATAAGATTGGCATTAGCTTGTCTAAAATCAGTGTAAATTGTTGTCAAATCTTGGATCGAGTCTATCTGTGGAAGCGATCGCGCATAACAGAGGCACAACGTAAAAGTACAGCAGCTTGCTGCCAAGGCAATAGCAGCCGATTGAACAGGCTGGTTAAAATAGAATCCCCATCTTCTTAAGATGGGGTTGTTCAAAAAATCCGCACGCATAGTAATCAGTGCAGGAGTTTCGATCACCTCTCACATGTTCAGAAATCAAATAGGACTGCTATATTGTCAGGTTCTCAAAGCGCTAACTCGTGACAGACACGCAGCAACGTTCATCGTAAGCCGTTATCTCTCTCCAGAGACGCGAATTAATTCAGCTACAAAGGCAATGATCGCAGATCCTAAAATCAAGATAACACTGAGGGCATTAATATCTGGTTTGACCCCTGTTCTAATCCGGCTAAAAATTTCCATCGGCAAAGTGTTGGAACCGCTACCAGCAGTAAAACTGGCAATCAGAAAGTCATCCAAGCTCAGCACAAAGGCTAATAGACAACCTGCAACAATACCAGGTATCAACTGAGGTAGCAATACTTGGATAAAAGCTTGTACTGGTGTTGCTCCTAAATCTAGTGCTGCTTCTTCTAAGTGGGGATCTAAGTTGGTGAGTCGAGAAGAAACAACGAGATTAACGTAGGCAAGGCAAAATACCACATGCGCTGCAACAATTGTCCACAAACTTAGGGGAATGGCAAACGACGCTAGAAAAACTAGAGTTGCTACTGCGATCGCAATATCAGGAATAATCAACGGTAGGTAAGAAATACCGCGATATAAGGTTTTACCAAAAAATTGATAACGTGCTAAACCTACAGCCATTAAAGTTCCCAATATTGCGGAAACACCTACTGCACAACCGGCAACGATCAAACTGTTTTGCAAAGCCAGAAAAATGCGTTCATCAGTAAACAATTTACGATACCAATCCCAGGTAAACCCTTGCCAACTTGCACTATAGGGTGACTTGTTAAAGCTATAAAAAGCAAGAACTAGTATGGGCAAGTACATGAAAACAAACATTAATAGTGAGAAAACCCCTTGCCATCCGACACGTGGTTTGTTTTGGGATCGATAGATATTCACGTTTTTGGTAGTTGATAGTAGTTGGTTGAGAGTTAGCCGTGAACGGTCACAATAATTGTAACCGTTCACGGGAGGTAGGTCATTCACCCGCTGGCAAGGGGCTTATACCCTGAATTTATTAATTAAGTTAGCGAGTCTTTGATATCCTGTCCGGGAGCTTACCCATAATACCTATAATGCAGAGACCTTACGTATACGCTCCCTAGAGATATTTTATTAATGTCATGCTATCGGACATGATATGAGAACCATAAACAAGCAAAACAAAAGCCCCCTCACGTTTCTGTGAGAGGGCTTTTGTGTTAAATAATTAACCTGGCATCGAGCTATTTTTGCAGGAAGCTACCCTCCAACTATCGTCGCCGCAACAGCGTTTCACCTCTGAGTTCGGGATGGGATCAGCGTGGTTCCACCGCACCATTGACACCAGGAAAGCCGTTAGGTTCGTCAAAAGTCAAAAGTCAAAACTTTACTTTTGAGTTCAGAAACCCTGAAGACTGCACAGAGACGCGAAATCAAAATAGAGGTCAAGCCCTCGGTCTGTTAGGACGGCTCAGCTAAATACATTACTGCATGTACACTTACCGCCTATGAACAGGTGTTCTACCTGTGACCTTACCTACTTA
>CAIVAU010000089.1 GCA_903903925.1 uncultured cyanobacterium | reverse complement strand
CAGGAGTCAGGAGTCAGGAGTCAGGAGTCAGGAGTCAGGAGTCAGGAGTCAGGAGTCAGGAGTCAGGAGTCAGGAGTCAGGAGTCAGGAGTAAAAAAGGCTTTGTGTTTAGCTTTTAGACAGAAGTATTGTAATTTATTTACTTATAATCTGCTATAACGACATAAATTAAAGGTAAGAATACAGGAGTCAGAATTGTTAAACAATCGGGAGATAACAGGATGTCTCAAGAACCACCAAGACAGAGACCAAACCCTGAAAAATTCTGACTCCTGACTCCTGACTCCTGAATTCTTACTAAAGCGTTTGAAGTATGTAAGCAAAGCCATAGAAACTGAGGATGAGGAAGAATAATGCTGCTATTTGATTGATTCGGATTTCAGGTGTGGGGGCGATCGCCTCTCTCACCAAGATGGAAATAGATGCTCCAACGATAAAGCTCCAGCCAAGTATCATAAAAGGTGCTGCTGGTGTAAAAGTCCAAATCATCAGCATTACCAGCGCCAGCAAGACCATCACCATCTCTATAAACCGGGGTGGGTTGTATTGGCTAGATAAAATAAAGGAGTTAAACCAAAAGTGCCAAAATCGCATAATTTGTTAGTGGTTAGGTAAATAATTCGTTTGTAGTTGCGCTGTTTTCGCTCTTAGCAACTACAAACGTAGTTTAAGTGTTCATCCGAACATGATATAATTTTACCCTGCTCCTACTCCTAACTTTTGTCCTGTGCCGTTTGTTTGTGTCGCATCTGCTGGTGTGGCTTCAATGCCAAAGACACGGCTGATGGTTTTTTCTACCTTATAGCCAGAGTCGATAGATTCTAAGGGGTCTTTACGCAGTCTATGACGCAGACATAAGATGATCACACGACGGATATCATCGACTGTGACTTCAGTACGTCCTTCAAATGCTGCCAAGGCTTTGGCTGCACGGTTGCTGACTATATCACCACGCAATCCATCCACATCAAGTTCTGAACAAGCTTGGGAAATTTTTACTCGCAGGTCGTAGTCAATTGTCACTGAGGGTAAAAGCTTTTGAGCGTTGATGATTTGCTGTTGCAGTGTTTCTTGGTCAGGTTTATACTTTTCTATACAAGCTTGGGGATTGGCGTCAAACTCTGCCCGTTGTTCGACAATTTGCACTCGCAAAGCGGGTTCTTTTACTGTATGGATTTCGGCGTGCATCCCAAAGCGGTCAAGGAGTTGAGGACGCAGTTCCCCTTCTTCTGGATTACCAGAACCCACGAGTACGAAACGTGCAGGGTGACGGATAGAAATACCTTCCCGTTCTACTGTGTTCCAACCACTAGCGGCGGAGTCGAGTAATACGTCTACTAAATGATCATCTAGTAAGTTGACTTCATCGACATAGAGGATACCCCGGTTGGCTTTCGCTAGCAGTCCCGGTTCAAAGGCTTTGACACCTTCAGATAATGCTTTTTCTATATCAATAGTACCGCAAACGCGATCTTCTGTAGCTCCCAGGGGCAAATCTACCATTTGGACTTTTTTCTGAACTATGGGAAGATCTACCCCTTGGTCTAGCTGTAGGCGGACTTCATCACTCATTATGTCGGGGTCAGTGGGATCGCTGTTGAATGGGTCATTCGCCACGACGGGGATTTCTGGCAATAGGTCAGCCAATGCCCGGATAGTTGTGGATTTGCCGGTACCGCGATCGCCCATAATCATGACACCACCAATTTTGGGATCGATCACGTTCAACAGCAGCGCTAGTTTCATTTCTTCCTGACCCACAATTGCTGTGAAAGGAAAAACCACGCGCCGTGCAATTGCTTTGGCTTGAGCAGTAGGACTCACTATATTACCTTATCCATATTTTTCTTGTTACCGTTTTTTATTGTGCCACATGAAGGGAGTGTGGGGAGTGTGGGGAGTGTGGGGAGTGTGGGAAGTGTGGGGAGTGAGATCCCAAAAAGAACAGCAAAATGCAATTTAAATTAAGTGTTTAACTGAACCTGATCTTACAGGTCTACATTGATATGATCGAATTATGAGATAACTGCCGAACCTACCATGTTAGAGTACGATCCTTTAGCTTGCTTACCGTTTTGATTTACTACGCTAATCTGGGTACAGATGGTACTATGTTGTAGTCACTGCTTTGATCCCCACGCTGTTGATGAACAAACTATTGGATGAAGCGCTTTCCCTAGAAATAGCCGATCGCATCAAAAGCAAGGCTAGTAGCTCGTTTGATAATGCCTACAAAGCAGCATTGTCTACTAAGGGAGCAACATATGTACAGGGATTTTTAGTTTTTGCTGGTCAGCTATACCAGCCTATTGAACACGGTTGGATTGAATTGGGTGATCTGATCGTCGATCCCACACTCCCGCACTTGAACAAAAATGCTCAGGAACTCTGGTATTTTGCTGCACACAGCTTGAGTGTCAAACAACTGAAGGCGATCGTAGAAGAGTCTAAGGAAGATTATCCAGAAGATGATCCTTTACCAATCTATGGCGATCCACCTTATGAGTATTATGGAGACGTGATGCTGGGTGGCAAGGACTACGAGGATGCCTATCAAGCGGCGGAGGCTAAGTGCAGAGAATTATATCAACTCTATACTAAGACTAACTTTAACTAACCATCACTAGTCACTAATTCGATTTGCCATCGCTACCAAGGTACTCCCGATAACCACAAATTTTGTCTCCTCGCACATCAAAGGAAACAGCGATCCGATTTTTGTAAGGTTCTCCCCGCATCAGTCCCTCATCACGGAATTCAAAAACAACTGTTGTCTCATTGCTGGTAACGCGGTCTAAGGTGAGGGTTAGTCCAGGGGCGAAGATCTCGGAAACGTATGGAAAAAAAGCTCTAGCTTGGTCTTTTCCCTCATTCAACCCGTGGAATTTTCCTACGGGAAACCAGAAGCTAAAGTCTTCCGTCAGCATATCTAGAAACGGGTTCCACTCACCGGTTTCTAGACCATGGGTGAAATACTTAAATGCCTGATGTGCTATTTTTAAAGTATTCTCCGACCCTGATCTCATCGTCATCCTCTGTAAATAACTAGAAATATTGTAAAACCTTTGCATGGGGGATACGCCACAGGCGCACCCCCCTAAACGTTTACGTTTACTCTTATTGTGGTACTGCGCTAAATACCAACTTTGTATCTTCTGAATTTGTAAGTGACAAAGTTGAATCGCCTACCTCATAGTTCTGTACTGATCCCAATGCTCGGAAATATTTAGCTTCTTGTTCAATTATAGGATCTTGACATCCTCTGAAGGTAGAACCTATGGGGCCAATTTGAATTTGACCTGGTTCACGAGTGGAGTATCCAGCGAAGTAAAGGTTGCACCCTCCCGAGCCAGAAACCTTCCCACTAGATTCGTCATCAGAATCAAATTTTATAGTGATTTGAGTTTCTTCTAAGGCAGGCTGACCGTTAAGGGATGTCAGTGTCCAATCACCTTGTGGAATTCCTCCGGCGTAACTAGGATTTTGAGCGATAAGCGTTAAACCCAGTACAACCAGGGCAACAGCAACAAATCTTTTGATGAAATTAAGTGCTTGAATCATTGGAATAACACTGATTATTGGATTGTGTAGGTAAATGTGTAGGTAAAAATCAACACACAGATACTTGCTTAAGAAATGTACTTTGTATCCTCACATACATTTACCATCCGATGCAAATGACAATTGTAAAATAATAATTAAAATCTAACGACTACTTTGCCGCAATTTCTCCCATTGAGCAAGTGTTCCACAGCAGCAGGAATAGACTCCACTCCATTAAACTTGGTTGGGTCAACGGCAACTTTGAGCTTGTCTGAGTAGAACAGGTTGAGTAGACGATCGCGTGCTTCAGCCATATGTTCTTTATAGAGTGGCATGAGAAACCCCCGCACTGAAGCTGCTTTCCAGAACAGCTTTTGATAAATTCGCGGTTGTGTCACCAGATCAACATTATTGGCATACTCGGAAATGAACCCAACCACAACTAAACGTCCCCGAACTGCCAAGTTATCCACGCAGATATCAAATATCTGTCTACCCACACAGTCGAAAACTAGGTTAACGCCATTGGGATATTCTTGCTTCAGGATTTGATTGAGGTCTTCTGTGCGGTAGTTAATAATGCGATCGCATCCCAACTCTCTCAGCAACTGTCCTTTTACATCCGATCCACAAATTCCAATGACATGATTACCTGCTAACTTTGCCAGTTGCACTGCAATATGTCCAGTTCCACCCGCCGCTGCTGTGACTAAGACAACTTCTTGGCTTTTCATTTCCCCGACCTGTTCTAATGCCACTAAAGCTGATATCCCAGTAGGTATCAGGGTTAGAATCTCTGGTGTAGCTTCACGCACCTTGAATGCTAAGTCAGCGTTGATCGCCTGATACTCGCGATACCCTCCTCCACGCGCTATAGTAACGACAGCATCACCAACTTGAAAATCTTTGACGCGATCTCCCACTGCTATGACTTCTCCCACGGCTTCCACACCCAAATCAAAGGGGGGAGTTAAGTTTATGTAACTTACGTCGCCTCGGCAAATTAAGGTGTCAAACCCAGCGTTGACTCCAGCAAATTTGTTACGAATGATAATTTCACTAGGTACTGGTTCGGGAATGGGGAGTTCGACGATTTCGATAGCTGATTGGAAGTTTTGAGCAAACTGTTTTGCAACTAGTTTTTTGTAGGTGCTTGAGTTCATGTGAGGTAATCACGTGCTACCTGTAAGCCGAATTGTGATTTAATCCACCCCTCCATTGCATCAGGGATCGTAATCGTCTTACGCAACATGGTCATCGTGCTTACTCCTTTTTGTTAGGCGTATGTTGAAGATATGATTATTATCATACTTTACGCCGAAAGGAAAGCCAAAAAAGAGGCTTTACTTTCCCCTTTCCTGCCCTACACTTGAAGTAATAACTGCTCTTGTTTCGCAGTCATTCCTTATTTATTTGAGTGGGTTGTTGATGATTTAGGTGATCTCCCCCTACCTCGTAAGTCTTCTAAATCACATTACTCCCAACCCTTATCTGGTAAGCTTTTCCCGCCTTAAGTTGATACCCCATAAAACGAGGCAAATAACCTTCCGTGTTTCTAAAAGCTAACTTTTGTATGATAGACTAATTGAAAATATGTGCTATAATATGCCAAATTAAACTGTTTTAACCTGACAAAGTTTTTATGCGTATTGAGCTTTCACCAGCAGATGCAGGATACATCAGCCAGCTAGTCAAAAACGGCTACTTCGCAAACGAAGAAGAAGCCGTTACCGCTACAATAGCTAATGCAAGAGAGCAGTATGAAGCGAAAGTTGAGCGTCTTAATGCTGCATTGCAGAAAGGTATTGATGACATAGAAGCGGGTAGAACAGTGCCTTACACTCCAGAGCTTCTAGATGAGTTATTTGCTGAAGCAATTGCAGAAGAAGAAAGAGGCGAACCATTAGAATTTGACCCCGATGTTATTCCTAGAATTCTCTGAATTGGCTAAAAAAGATTTGAAGCAGATTGCTAGATATAGCTTGAATGGGGCAAGCAACAAGCATTAGCCTATAAAACCATGCTGAATAATAAGTTTTCTCTTATTAGGAATAATCCGTATATAGGACATCGTAAAGATGGTATAGAGGACGCGATTTTATGTGTTTCGGCAAAACGACATTTAATATTCTATAGAGTTAAAGAAAACACAATAAGCATTATTCGTATACTGCATGACAGCATGGACTATACCCAGCAACTTTGATAATTTTCATCAGCCTCATGAATCGCTTTGATTTCTGCTGCTTCGCACTTTAAGTAAGCATTAATTGCTTGAGTCACTAACCAGTTTTTATTTCTATCCATACTAAAGCAGGCAAAAAAAGTTATGGGATAGAGCGGTTTTTTTCATCCTTCTAGACTTGAAACCCTTTCCGTCTCATGCATTCATAAGTCCAATCATGAAGGCGTCGTTGAGCAAGTGGAGTATTTTCCCAAAATCCCCCATTATAAGAAATTATTGTGGTGAAACTAAGATTGGCAGCGGTAGTCCATGCATTTGTAATTGTTAAAACGGCTCCACTGCACAAGTCGCTTTGAGATTGAATGGTCGTCGATGTCTTCACAGATTGATCCACGCCCTGAATAATCTGTAGGATTTCAGGGTTGGTAATCCCCGTATACATATAAGTGCATAACGTCGAAAGCACGATAGCACAGCCTCGGTAGGTATTGCTTGACATAAGCTGTGGATACCTCTTTGACCATGCCTCTGTCATCAGTTCCTTACCCCATGCTGTAGATGGAACTTTTCGACTGATTTCTGCCAATGTTTTGTCCTCAAGCCAATAATCTCTATTGGAGGGGGGGAGTGAAAAGTTACTGCTGGCATTGTACCCGTTTAAAAAAGTGAGTCTTCTCTCACCCGCTTCATTCCTTGCACGAGGATAGCTTCTCATTGTCATTGAGAAAGGAACTTATGGCAGAATCTGAGTGTGTTATGATAAGGAATTATAAAAATAACAATGGGTAAATCAGTGATCGCATTCAAAATCAAATTATTACTTACTATAGGTTCTACAAGCTAGAGTTAAGGAAATTTTTTTGACAGGGTAGTACCGAAAGCGGATAAAAAACTTATTTCAGGAGGCAGACTATGTACAGCGAATTACCGCTCATTATTGAATGTCGCTGCAATGATATGGACTATCGCAAGGATAATCCGAATTTTCCATACACTCCACAGGAAATTATTCGGGAAGCGGTGCGTGCTTGGGAAGCAGGGGCATCTATTTTTCACTGGCATGGGCGTGATCCAAATAGCGGCAAGTGGGTTAACGAGGTAGAACTGTATCTTGAAGTGATTCAGGGAATTCGAGAAAAAACGGATTTGATTGTCGATCCCACTCTTGGTTATATCACCACAGAGAATAGTGTTGAGGGTCGCGTCCGACATATTTTGGCGGGTCAGGCTGATCCTGCGTTGGGAGTAGACATGGTTCCTTTAGAATTTGGCTCTTTGAACGTAGACTTTTGGAACCCGGAAGTAAAGCAGTTTGAGACCTACGACCACGTTTATAGCAATTCCCTCGCGCACATTCAGAAGGTTCTGAAGATATTGAACGAAAACAACGTCTTCGTGAGTTGTGCTTGCTGGGATATAGGACAAATTCGCACGGCACGGTGTTTTCAAGAGATGGGGCTACTGTCACGAAATACATTCTGGGAGTTTCTGATAAACCACCAAGATTGTATTCCGTAGCAGACTATGCTAAAACCGTGATTGCGTTATTGGATGAACTAGGAATTGAAAAAGCAAACATTCTGGGAAACCACACAGGAGCCTTTGTTTCTGGAGAAGTAGCAGCAGCTTATCCAGAACGTGTCAATAAATTAATTTTATTTAATGTGGCTGGTTTTGGTGAAGCTGGAAAAGAGGATTTAATGAGGAGATTTAATGAGGGTTTCGTCATTAAAGAAGATGGTTCGCACTTGATGGAAAGATGGTTAGCTCGTGCAAGGTACGTAGGTTCTGCTGAGTTAAATCATCGATGGGTTTTAGATGATTTGCGATGCTTCGGTTACCCTTTGTATGCGGTTTGGGCTGTAGGAAATTACTGCATGGAAGCCGCAGAAAGATTTAGTTTAATTAAATGTCCAACTCTCGTTGTCTGGGGAATTGATGATGTGCAGGAATTTGAGCGATTGGGTTTAGCACTAGCAAAAGATAGATATTTTCTCTCTCAAGCTATTCCTCATGGTAAGGTTGTTGAGTTTCCAAGTGGAACTATTTGCATGATGAACCAAATACCAGAAGAAATCGCAAAGGCAGTACTCGAATTTTTGGATAGTGTGAATGTTTAAACCTGGCTTTAAAGCGATGGTTTTACCATCACGTGAAAGAGAGTCTAACACTGCTGCATACAAATTCAATTAACAAAAACTGCTGTACACTTAATCTCAACTATTAATCCTGGTGTAGATAAACCAGTAATGCCAATCCCAGTCCAAGTAGGATAGTTATTAGTAAAATAGCGGTCCTTTACTTGCATAAACAATTGTAAAAATGGGATGATATGCAATGGCTGATCAAAAGCAGTTGCTTCAGCTTGGAATTCCCCTAAGCCAGCACCAGTAACATGATAAGTCATCATTTCTACAACATCGTCAAAATTAGCCCCTGCTGCATCCAGAACCTTTTCGACATTCTCAAAAGCCTGAACAAACTGAGCTTCTACACCTTTAACAATTTGCAAATTTTCATCTCTGCCCACCTGGCCAGAGATATACAAAGTATTACCAACTTTAACACCAGGGCAATAATGAAATTTCTCATACAGAACTTCCATCCCCTTGGGAACAATCACCTCGCGAGTAGACATCACGAATTTCCTTATACTTTTCGACCAAGGCTATTTCATTATACTGCCGATTCAGAGTCTGACCTGCCTGTGATAAGAGAAGGCAGTGGGATCTGAAGAACCCCTGCCTAAAGAGGGTAAAAGTAGCGAAAAAAGTATTAAACTTGCAGAGCTAAAGCTTCTTTTTCCAGATTAGAGTCTAACCACGAAAACATATCAGCGATCGAACTCACCATATCTTGAGCTCCTTCACAGAATAATTCAATATCTTTCTCAGACTTTATATGCATCTGAGCTACTTGAATCAACTCATCTGTGTGTTCTGGATCTAAATGACAATGAATATGAAAATATTCAATGGTATAGTCATCAATTCCTGGAAATACTTTGTGTATTCCCAAGATATATTTCGGAAAAATTCCAGGTAGTACTTGCTCAATAGCTGCAAATCTTCCTAATGAACGTACTACAGGTTCGTCATCACAGACCTCAAACTTCTTAAAGCGTAATTCCGGAATGCGAAACGCTCCATCATCGGCATTAATATCAATGTTAGGACAACCTATCCCTTCCATAAAACGCATAAATAATGCCACATGAGCTAAGTTTGGATTAAGCTCTCCATGCTCAGTAAAAGCATTTTCTAGCATAATAGTTCTAGCACGATAACTATCCATTTTTGATGCTACTTTCAAAAATGCCATGTTGAATCGATTTGAGCCCGGTAACATTTTGATTGCAAATTGGCGAATTGCATTTGGCGAAAATTCTCCATTAGCAAAGCGCTGAACAAACGGATGCAAAGATAAATCTTGTGCAGATGTTATCTCCACTAAAAGTTCATTTAACTGGCTATGAATTTTATTGTTTAAAGAAACTGTTGTTGTCATTGTCTTAAGTTTGTAGAATGTTTAGATTTGCTCTTAGATAGCCTATAACCACACGTAAGTAATTTATTACTCGTGCTGAATAGTGACAAGATTTCATTTTGTTGACACTATACTTTATGGCTATTGATACCGAAGAAAGGCAGAAGTTAGTCAAAATAATCCAAAATGCAAAATGCACTCATTGAAGACCCCACGAATAAATTCCGGATCTCTGAAAAAATCTATGCAATGCATTTTTTAGCGAAGTCTACTAGACAGAAGATTCACCTTTGCGCGAGCTTCGCATTTGCCATACTTAAAAATATTGGCGCTGTATCGTTAATTTTGAATTCAAACAATGGTCACATCAGTACATGCATTTGATTTATTTACTTATATGCCCATCTTATAACAAGCCTATGTGGGTGTTTAGGGTAATTACTGACTCTTCAAAATAGCTTTGCAATAGCTTATCACTCTATCGGTATTTACCGAAGAAGAAGAATTGATGAATCAGTCGCCATACATTGCAACTCTGATGAAGAACCTACACCCTACCCCCCTTTCATTACTCTTGTAGATAGATGAATGGCAGCATCAGAATAAGTCAATGTGGTTGGTGAATGCTAGTAGAGTCTGAGTGAGAGTCAGGTTCGAGCTTGGCTCTTTTGTTCGCTTTCATGTCTGTTGCGGAAGCGACTAAGTAGTTTGTACTGAAATATCCGTACTCATTCCATAGGTGACCGATGAAAAACGCCGACAAGACACTGAACCAATATGCGATGCAAGATCCGGTAAAGCAATATCCGCATCCAAAGTTTCCGGATCAGCCTCAATCGCCGCCCGGATTAGCGCAGGAAATGTCTCCAAAACCGGATCATGGTGAGGAAAGCTATAGAGGCTTTGGACGTTTAGCTGGACGAAAAGCGCTGATCACAGGAGCAGACTCCGGAATAGGACGCGCAGCGACCATAGCGTTCGCACGTGAAGGGGCAGATATCATTCTGAACTACTTACCGAGCGAAGAAAAAGACGCTCAAGAAGTAGTTGCACTGATTGAGGCAGCGGGACAGAAGGCTGTGCCGTTGCCGGGTGATATCAGTGACGAAAACTTTTGCCAGACGTTGGTAGAGAAAGGACGCGCTGCTCTTGGTGGACTTGATATCGTTGTGAATGTCGCAGGCAAGCAGCAAGCTCAGGAAAGCATCCTCAATCTCACGACGGAGCATTTCGACCAAACATTCAAGACGAATGTCTACGCTATGTTCTGGATCTGTAAAGCAGCGCTTCCCCATCTGCCTCCCGGAGCCACAATTATCAACACGACATCCATTCAAGCGTATGAGCCCTCACCGAATTTGCTCGATTACGCTCCTACGAAAGCCGCCATTGTTGCTTTCACGAAGTCGCTAGCCAAGCAGGTTGCATCCATTGGCATCCGCGTGAATGCTATCGCTCCGGGACCAGTCTGGACACCTCTACAGTCCAGCGGTGGCCAGCCACCTGAGAAAATTCCAGAATTTGGAGCGAAAGTGCCTTTGGGGCGACCGGCTCAGCCTGCTGAACTCGCTCCCATGTATGTGGTCTTGGCTTCGCAGGAATCCAGTTATGTGACTGGTGAGGTGTATGGAGTCACCGGCGGAAATCCGCTTCCATAGCCTCTATCACCTCTATGGCGGTCAGAGATAGGAATCAGAACCTATCACTCTATCGGTATTTACCGAATAAAAAGAATTCATGAGTCAGTCGCCATAAGTCCGCTGCTGAATTGCTGCGCGATCGCTGAGTCAATCGCAGCAATTCAGTTTTTTCTCAGGTTTTAAAATTCTTAATTTAACTTCCTCCGCCAAATCTTCTAAAGATACTTCCACCTGCTCACGTGTTTTCAAATCCTTAACAGAACATTTTTGTGCTGCTGCTTCCTCCGAACCAATAATCACACACAATTGAATCCCCTGTTTTTCAGCCTGTTGAAATTGTTTGCCCAAAGGTCGCTGCTCAAAACTCGTAATCACATTAATCCCACTTTGTCGTAGCCTTTGAGACACATTTAAATAAATAGGCATCAAATCATCTTGCATATTCACCACCATCACTTGCGCTGGAGTAGTAGCTAAAGGACTGAGAATATTAGCTTTCAGCAACCGACTGATTAAGCGAGTTAACCCAATAGAAATACCCACACCAGGCAACTTCTCATCCAAAAATACCCCCACTAATTCCTCATATCTACCGCCAGAGCAAATACTGCCTAAAGCTTCATGTCCCAATAGGATTGTCTCATAGACCGTACCAGTATAATAATCAAGCCCACGAGCAATAGATAAATCAATACAGAAACGATTTTCTAACACACCCAGATTACGAACACCAGCAATAACCGTTTCTAGTTCCAAAACTCCCAGACTAAACTCCTTCGCTTCTGGTATGGTTTGAGCCAGATGTTTAATCTTATCTAAAACCTCATCCACCGTACCATTAATTTTAATAAAATCAATAATTTTTTGAGTTTGCTCTACAGCAATACCCTCTTTTTCCAAATCCTGTTTAACTTTAGCCTCACCAACTTTTTCTAGCGTATCAATAATACCAATACAGGCTTTAATTTTGCTCTCCTCAACCCCTACTGACTTAAAAAAACCTGTAAGAATTTTACGATTATTAATCCGAATCAGAAAATCACCAATATTAACTGCTTCAAATATCTCAGAGATAATTGCAGGCATCTGAGCATCATAGAGCAAACTGAGTTCACGACGCGCAATCACATCAATATCGCACTGACGGAACTGACGAAAGCGACCATCTTTTGCCCGTTCTCCGCGAAAAACAACATCCATTTGGTAGCGAGCAAAGGGAAAAGTTAATTCATTCAAGTGACGGGCGATATACGCCGCCAGAGGAACCGTTTGGTCAAACTTTAACGCTCTTGCTTCCGAACCAGTTTCACCTGCTTTATCCTTCTCAGCTTGCCGATTTGGTGGCAGAATAGGACTAATACCATAAATAATGTTGTCACCTTGATTACCTTTAGCTTGCAAAACTTCTAACCGTTCTACAGCAGGAGTTTCTATAGGCGTAAATCCATAGCTTTCAAAAACCCTCCGGATAGTATCGAGCAAATAAAGTTCCAGACGCTTTTCGCCTGGAAGAAATTCTGGAAAACCACTAGGAGTAGAAAAATTTATTTTGTCAGTTTTTGCCATGCCTTTAATCGATTAATATCCCGTTACTGAACTTCCTATCTTAACCTTTCTTCTTGAATCAAAGTACGCTTGAAGATTTGATGATTCTTAAACCAGTGCCAGGTGCGAGCGCGATAATTATTGCAAGGGCTGATGTAGATCAATTCATATAAACTCATTTCTGGCATAGTTTTATAAGAAAACCACAAAATCATCGTGGAATCATCAACTTCCCAGGCTTTCCCTTCAATGCGGTCAGTGTCAAAGAAGAGCTTCTTGTCCTGATAAGTACCTGGAAACTCATGCTCCTCCTGTTTCCCATCAGACCATTTATAGCGATTAATTTGGTAGTACGGATAAGGTCCATCTTGCGGAAACTGACACGTTAAATGAGACTCATGCTGATCAAGGATTTTGCCCTCCGTATCAACTACTGTATATGTACCTACCCAATCTCCTTCGTGACGGACAAGAACAGGCATTCCTTCTCGAATAGTAGACATAAAAACCTCCTTTAAGGACAAACCATCTTTACTTTTACATCTCTTCCCCTCTCGGAGACTCTGCGCGAACGCTAAGGCGGTTCTCATCTGGATGAACTACAGTTGTATCTGCGTACCCTCCGGGCGTCTACATCTGCGGTTTTTTACCCTTTGATCCATTCTACTCAATTGAAAAAATCAAGCATCAATTATTAAACCACCAAGGGTCCTTAACAGACTGAGTTTTAACCAAAAAAGCCTTCCTTCTCATAAACCGCGTCAACGCCGCAGGACCCATACGTGACCCACCCATACCAGAGAATTTAAAAGAATTTTTCTCTCCCTCATGCATCATAGCAGTGAGACCAGCATCATTAATACTGATAGCACCAGCATCTATTTGACGTGCAACTTCCAATGCTTGGGCTTCCGGCGAAGCAAAAACAGCAGCACTGAGTCCATAAATGGAGTCATTCGCCAAATTCACAGCTTCCTCAACTTTAGAAAAAGACATGACAGGCATAATTGGGCCAAAGGTCTCTTCTGTCATCACCTTCATTGAATGGTTAACAGAGGTGAGAACTGTAGGACGACACCACCAACCGCCACCATGATCTTCCACCTCACCGCCGCAATGAACTTCTGCTCCCTTTTCCACTGCATCTAGCAGATGGGTACTAATAATTGCAGCCTGCTTTTCGGCAATGATTGGACCAATCTCTCCGCTTTCAACTGTGGGGTAAGCGAGATTCAGCCGTTGCGCCTTCGCTACCAGTTGCTCAACAAACTTTTCAAAGATAGAATCAGCAACGTAGATCCGCTCAATTGAGAGACAGGACTGTCCAGTATTGACGACAGAAGCCCACAAAAGCGCTGACGTAGCTAAATCCAAATCAGCTGACCCCAGGACGATCGCCGCATCTTTCCCTCCTAATTCCAAAAAAGCTGGAATAAAGCGTCTAGCTGCTGCTTGTGCCACTTTTCGCCCTGTCGCAACACTTCCAGTCAAGCAAACCAGATCCACATGTTCAATCAGTTCAGCACCCGTTTCCCCTGCTCCCTCAATAAAAGTTAACACATCCCGTAATTTTGGCACCGTACTGAGTGCTGTCAACAGCGGTGCTGTGAAGCGGGGAGCAATTTCACTAGGCTTGACAACAACGGCACAACCTGCTAACAATGCCGGGATTGTATCAATTGTTGAAAGCAACAGCGGAAAATTCCATGGGCTAATTACCCCTACCAACGGATAAGGAGTCGCTGTTTGTTGCAGTTGAATAAAAGGAATGGCTGTTTCTTTTTCCAATTCCCCCAGCAACTCTGGCGCTAATTTACACCAGCGATCAATACTGGAGAGGAACGAATCAATTTCTAGTACCGAAATTGACAATCTTCCTGTATCACTGACCAAAGCTTCAGTCAGTTTATCACGCAAAGACAATATGGCTTGCTTCCACTGCTGCAGAGCTTCAATTCGCCCTTCTAAACCAAGCTGTTGCCAAGGACCTTGAAATCTACGCAGGCGGTTACACAACTGTGACAGTAATTTCTCTGGCGGCGGTATAATGACGTAATCATATTTGCCTGTGCGAGGGTTGCGAACTTCTATTGGTTTGGACATTCCTTAAATGACTCCCAATTTAGCTAAGCGTTCAATAGTTTCTTGCTGAGTTTGAATAAAGTGTTTGCGGTCTATTTCTTTTTCCAGCATGGTGTTAGCAGGGTAGAAGTGCGACTGTCGATAACTTTCAGCGTAGAGTTCAAATCTCTGTCGTACAAGTAAGTTATTCAATCCTGGTCGGCGGCGGTGGCGGCGTAAAGCAGCCAAATCAATTTCTGCGAAAGCTGCCATGCTCTCTCCGGCACCTGTTTGGGCTATAATCAGTCCTCGATAGTCAATAATTTTAGAACCACCATCGGCAGAAGCTACTGGGATGGAGATATTGGTGATACCTGCAGTATTTGCTGAGACGACGTATGCCATATTTTCGACGGCGCGAGTGATTTTTGCCGAGTCTTTGGGCGATCGCCCTGGTTCATAAACTTCTGAGGTTGAGTGGACAAAAATCTCTGCCCCGCGCATAGCTAGACACCGCGTCACTTCTGGGTACAAAATTTCTTCTGATGCGATCGCTGCCAAATTACCAATAGCAGTCTTTGCCACTGGAAACACACCTTCTAATCCGTAGCAGTCAAGATACTTATCCCAGACATCATGTGGCGTCGGTGCAAACATGGAATTCAACCGCCGATACCGCAAGACGACTGATCCTGATGGGTCGATCACAAAGGAAGTTTGAAAGTACAAACCCGGAAAGTTGGGATCAAGTTCGTAGGCATTGCCTGCAAGAAAAATACTATTATCTTGAGCAATTTTACTGAGTGCTTCATACTCAGCACCCGCCATTTCCAGACACGCTTTTTCTGCCCAAGCAGCTAATGAATCTCCCATCGGAAAGCCGGTGAGGAAGTATTCAGGTAGGACAATTAAGCGACAGTCAAAGCCAATAAAAGCGATGCTGGCAGGGATTTGTTGGGCCAAACGCTTGATCGTATTTTGCATCAGAGAACGGGCTTCTTGACGGTCAGTTGCCCGGTTAACTGCTTGGCAAGTTACTTGGAGTGCTAGTGCCCTAAATGAGTTGATCTGATCGGTATTGACTGTCATGCAGCGTTGCTAAAATTTTTAAACGGATATTTTTATAGTGTACAATCGCTATCCTAAGTGAGTGACAAGACTTGATATAGGACTAATATTTGATTTTTGAACAGACACGTAGGGTGCGATCTTCGCAGCGTGGGAATACTAAATGTGAACCTCCTTCAAGATTTAACGGTATGGTCAGGACTCTTGCCAGAATTCCCGGATATCACCTCAGTGAAAAACTCCACAATGGTTCCAGAACCCTAGTTTGTCGAGGGTATCGAGAAATTGACTCCTTACCTGTAGTGATTAAATTGCTGAAAAATGCTTATCCGAGTTTCAGCGAACTGGTAAAGTTTCGTAACCAGTACACCATTGCCAAAAATCTCAACTCACCTGTAATCGTCCAAACCTACAGCCTGGAACCCTATCAGAATAGTTATGCCCTGGTGATGGAAGACTTTGGGGGGATTTCTCTGAAGGAATGGAGAATGAGGGGAAAGCAACAATTTCTACAGGAGTTTTTAGAAATAGCGATCGCTCTATGCAATGCTTTGGATGTACTCCACCAAGAGCGAATTATTCATAAAGATATTAAACCCAGTAATATTTTAATTAATCCGGAAACAAAAAAAGTTAAATTAATCGATTTTAGCATTGCCTCTTTACTGCCACGGGAAACACAAACGCTAGTCAATCCCAATGTGTTAGAAGGGACACTAGCTTATATTTCCCCAGAACAAACAGGCAGAATGAATCGGGGGATTGACTACCGGAGTGATTTCTATTCAGTTGGTGTGACCTTCTACGAATTACTCACAGGAGAATTACCTTTTAAGACTAATGATGTCATGGAACTGGTGCATTGTCATATTGCAAAAATTCCACCACTTTTCGACCACAACAAAAACATTCCTCAGGTTCTTTGTGAGATTGTCATCAGATTGATGGCAAAAAATGCTGAGGATCGTTATCAAAGCGCGTTGGGACTAAAATATGACTTAGAACTTTGCCTCAATCAATATAAAAATTCAGGCAAAATCGAGATATTTGAAATTGGGGAACGGGATTTATGCGATCGCTTTCTCATTCCGGAAAAATTGTATGGTAGAGACAAAGAAGTTCAGCAATTATTAGCAGCCTTTGAACGGGTTGCTCAAGGCAGTAGTGAACTCATGCTGGTTTCAGGTTTTTCTGGAATTGGTAAAACTGCTGTAGTTAACGAAATTCACAAACCGATTGTCAAACAGCGTGGCTATTTCATTAAAGGTAAATTTGACCAGTTTAATCGGGATCTTCCCATTAGTGGATTTGTGCTGGCTTTTCAAGATTTAATGATGCAGTTGCTAACCGAAAGTGACAAACAACTAAAACAATGGAAAAATAATATTCTCGAAGCTTTAGGTGAAAATGGACAGGTAATTATTGAAGTTATTCCCGAATTAGAAAAAATTATTGATCAACAATTACCAACAACAGAATTATCAGGAACTGCCGCACAAAATAGATTTCAATTCTTATTTCAGAAATTTATTCAAGTTTTTGCTACCAAAGAGCATCCTTTAGTTATCTTTTTAGATGATTTACAATGGGCTGATTCAGCTTCTGTTAAACTCATACAATTCCTCCTGACAAGTCAGAAAAATAATGGTTGTTTGTTATTACTAGGAGCATATCGAGATAACGAAGTATCCCCTGCCCATTGTTTAATGTTAGCCTTAGAAGAAATTAGCAAATTTGGTACAAAAATTAATACTATTACCTTAAATCCGCTCAATCAAAAAGAATTAAATCAGTTAGTAGCTGATACACTCAGTTGTTCAGAAAGTTTGGCATTACCTCTGAGCAAACTTATATATCTAAAAACCCAAGGAAATCCTTTTTTTGTCACACAATTCCTCAAAGCATTACACCATGATGGGTTAATTTACTTCAATTTTGAAGTAGGTTGTTGGCAATGTGATATCACACAAATAAATCAGCAAGCACTGACAGATGATATTGTTGAATTCATGGCAATTCAATTACGCAGACTGCCTGAATCTACTCAACAAGTATTACAGTTAGCAGCTTGTATTGGGAATCAGTTCGATTTAGCAACTTTGGCAATAGTTTCGGCACAATCGGAAATAAAAACTGCGGCTAATATATGGAAGGCATTACAGGAAGGGGTAATTTTACCTACTACCGAAGTTTATAAGTTTTATGTTGGGCAAGAAGATCAAGCAGTTGCTCAGGAAGTTTTTCAGACTGTTACATACAAATTTTTGCACGATCGCGTCCAACAAGCAGCTTACTCATTAATTCCAACTGACGAGAGACAAGCTGTTCATTTAAAGGTTGGACAATTGCTCCTAGGTAAAACACCAGAAGCCAAGCGGGAAGAACGCATTTTTGAAATAGTGACTCAACTCAATATAGCAGTCGCATTAATTACCCGAGTAGACGAACGCCAAGCCTTAGCACAGTTCAACCTGATGGCAAGCCGTAAGGCTAAAGCTGCTACCGCCTATAGAGCCGCCCTCAAGTATGCTCATCTTGGTATTCATTTACTAGCCCAAAATAGTTGGCAATTTCAGTATGAATTGACCCTAGCATTGTATCAAATAGCTACAGAATCTGCATATCTTAGCGGTGAATTGGAACAGATGCAAACCTTTGCCAGGGTTATTCTGAACCATGCCAAGACCTCATTGGATCAAATTGATGTCTATAAAGTGAAGATCGAGTCCTTCACTAGTCAGGGTCAATTTGCCCAGGCAATTGGTGCAGCAACTGCGATCTTGGAGCAATTGGGAGTTGATCTACCCGCCGAACCTAGTAAGAACGATGTTGAAGCAGCCTTTGGTGCGGTCTCAGATGCGATTGGAGAAAGATCGCCTGCGGAGTTAATTAACCTACCAGAAACAATGGATGCGGAGATTTTGGCAGCAACTCGAATTTTGATATCGGTATCACCTGCTGCTTTTATGTCTCAGCCGCTTCTATATTTACTGGTGGTTTTGAGAAGAGTTTACCTGTATGTGGTTTATGGTAACGAGTCAATGTCTTCATCCGGCTATGCTTCCTATGGAATATTAATATCTGGTGTGATTGGAAATGTAGAATTGGGCTACGAATTCGGTCAGTTAGCCCTCGACTTGCTATCGCGTCAGCAGAATTCAGCATTTAAAGGGAAAACATTTTTCCCAGTTTATGGGTTCACGCGACATTGGAAAATGCATTTGCGTGATTCTTTAAACCCATTGCAAATTGCTTATTCTAGCAGTTTAGACGTGGGTGATTTGGCTTTTGCCGGTTACTCAGCTTCCATGTACGGATTTTACTCCTATTTTTCAGGGCAGAACTTAACTCAGCTGGAGTCGGAAATGACAGTCTATTGTGAAGCTCTCACACACCTCAAGCAAAATACAACGTTAAGATATTGCCAATTAGTTCGACAAATTCTGCTCAACTTAGTAGGAAATGGAGCTAACGTGCTTGTGTTGAGTGGTGTAGCCTACGATGAACAGCAGCAGATTCCATTACATGAAGCAGTCGGTGATCAAACCGGATTGGCTTTTCTGTGGATTCATAAACTTGTCTTATCCTATTTGTTTTCAGCATTTGAACAAGCTGTTCAACAGGCACAACAGGCTAAACGGTATTTGGATGCAGTCCTTGCCCAGATATTTGTACCCATTTTTTATTTCTATGAATCTTTAGCTCAACTCGCTTTATTCCGGCAACTTTCACCTGCTGAACATCAGCAAATGGAGGAACGCATTGCTGCTAACCAAAAAAAACTCAACTACTGGGCAGTCCATGCACCGATGAATTTTCGGCACAAATTTGATTTGGTGGAAGCCGAACATCATCGGATTTTGAGTCAGCGAATAGAGGCAATGGACTTATATGATCGTGCTATTGCTGGAGCCAAAGCAAATGGTTTCACTCAAGAAGAAGCACTCAGCAATGAGCTAGCAGCTAGATTTTACCTCGACTGGGGTAAAGAAAAAGTTGCCCAAGCATATATGCAAGAAGCATACTACTGCTATGCTCGTTGGGGAGCGAAGGCCAAAGTCGCAGACCTGGAAAGCCGCTACCCACAACTGCTGTCCCCCATATTACAGCAAACTCCTTCTCCATTCTTAAGGAACGACGCTATCTTTGCATTGAGTAGTGTCACGACTACCAGTCTCCCTACAATCAACAGTAGCAGTGTCTCTGTTGCTCTAGATTTAGCTGCTATTCTCAAAGCTTCCCAAACTATCTCCTGCGAAATTGAACTGGAAAAACTGCTTTCATCATTGCTGCATATCGTCATCGAAAATGCTGGAGCAGATAAGTGCGTATTAATGCTGATGGAATCAGATAATTTACTGATTCGGGCATTAGCGGGGCTAGATCTACAAAGCAATAGAAATGCCAAAGTTGATTTTTCTTCAATGCTGACCAATCCGCAGCCCGTTGAAGAGTCTAGAGATGTATCAGTTACATTAATTAATACTGTCCAACATAGCTTACAAGCTGCTGTGATTGTTGATGCTAGGGTGCATCCCCAATTAATTAATGATCCTTATATCCAGCAACAGCAGCCTAAGAGTATCTTGTGTAGTCCAATTTTGCATCAGGGTAAGTTGCTTGGCGTATTGTACTTGGAAAACAATCTGGCGACTGGAGCGTTTACGAGCGATCGCGTTGAACTGCTGAACTTACTTTGCGCTCAAGCAGCAATCTCATTGGAAAATGCCCGTTTATACCAGGATTCGTTAGAGTATGCTCAACAGCTAGAGGAGTCATTAGCCGAACGTCAACAAAAATCACTGGAACTAGAAACCGCTTTACAAAAACTTCAGCACGCTCAATTACAAGTCGTGCAGAGTGAAAAAATGTCTGCACTGGGTAACTTAGTTGCTGGGGTTGCTCACGAAATGAATAATCCTCTGGGCTTTATTGCTGCCAGCCTCCAACAAGCTAAACCCGCGTTGGCTGATATTTTTGAACACTTAAAACTCTATGAAGAAAAGTTCTCTACTCCAGGAGATGAAATCACAGACCATGCAAAAAAAATCGACTTGGAATATACCTTAGAAGATTTACCAAAGATGATTTATTCCATGACTATGGCATGTGACAGGCTAGAAAACATTAGCACTAGCCTCCGAACATTTTCTCGTGCTGATAGAGATTACAAAGTTCCATTTAACATTCACGAAGGCATTGACAGCACAATTTTAATTTTAACACATCGTCTCAAAGCAAATGCACAACGCTCTGCCATTGAGGTAGTGACAAACTACGGTAACTTGCCGCAAGTTGAATGCTTTCCTGGTCAATTAAATCAAGTATTTATGAACATCCTAGCAAATTCAATTGATGCCTTGGATGAATTAAATACAGGTCGTCGGAGTTTTCAGGAGATTCAAGCTAATCCTAACCGAATTATAATTACTACCTCATTAAAAGAGCAACAGGTAGAGGTGAAGATTGCTGATAATGGAATTGGCATGAGTGAATCAGTCAAACAAAAAATATTTGACCACTTGTTTACTACAAAAAGTGTTGGTAAAGGTACAGGGTTAGGATTAGCGATCGCTCAGTCTATTGTGCGAGAAAAACATGGTGGCACTTTGAATGTTAATTCAACCCTAGGTGAAGGAACAGAATTTGTGATTACCCTACCAATTCTGGCTCAAACTTCGGGTTAACTTATGTGGTTCTTAAATGATAGAACATTTAACGTGTTCAATAAACAGACCAAACAAAACCACTATACAGCAGAATTATTGGTGAAAAGAGGATTTTCAAGTGTTCCCTGATACTGTTGGCACCTGTGTTACAGCTAAAAGCTGCAACTACAAATTGAAGGTATATTTTTTTTGCTCAAAAGCAGTATATATGCTTGACAATATACGTTTTGATGTTGTTATTACCCTCTTAATTATAAGATTAATGTAAGATTTTTATCGTTTCTTCCTGAAAATAATTTAAAATTCTAGCATTAATTGTGGCTAGCCAAATCAAACTTGAAGATCTCAATGAAGCGACGACAATTTATTCTAAGTATGCTGGCTGGCACTACAGCAGCATCTGTGTTTCTAAGCCAAGAAAAAAAGATATTAGCGTATTCTGTTCCATCGCAGTTACTTTATGGGGTGCGTGTAAATGCTGGCAAAGTACAGCTGTATTCTTTAGATTTGAACACTCTTGAAGTTCAAGATTTAAGCTCGATCACTCCAGAAATCATATTGCAACCAAATGAGCGTTTAACCAGTTTCACTGTTATGCTCGATGGTACGTTTGTAGTTGCAACTGCTCCTGCCTTGACATTGCAAACAATTAATCCTAGTCGATTAATAACTCTTTCAACTTCAAGAACTTTACCAACCTTACAAGGACTTGATCAAGCTAGTACTGTTGAGAGTCTCTATGCTACAAACCATGGCGAGCTTTTGAGTATAATCAGCCAAAATCAAGGTCTTCCACCCTTTTACTTAGCAAAAATCGACCAAGAAACAGGTGCAGTCAATTCTCTCAATGATCAATTAGCCTTACCAGCAAACGCAAGATTTGGCAATCTAACTGAACGCCCGAATGGTCACCTTTATGCTACTTATCTTGCTGGGGAATCGCCCACGACCATGGTGCGGCTATTCTTACACAAAGGAAATTACTCTCTTATATCACAAATAAGCTACAATGGCAAATCCCTGTATAATGACTTATTAGGTCAAGCTTACTCTCCATTAAATGATGGAGCTTTTGTCCTAGCTAACCCTACCTATCAGGACACTAATTCTCTATTCTGGGTAAACGAAGAAGTGGGTGCTATGGAATTGATAACTACATTTGCAGTTGATAAGATAGCATTTTCTCGGGCGCGAATGGGATGATTGAGGCTGATGCTGTTGACAGTCAACCGTTAACAGCGTCTTCTGATCAAACTTGTGATCATTGCTACCTTTCATGGGAACTATAACAGGAGCATCGATCGCAGTCGCAACGTTCTTCGGCTGCTTCCTGTGAACACCCTATCACCTGGTAGTGCCAAAATTAGATGACTCCAATCAATTTCAGAAAGCTGGTGACCCACAAAGAAGTCCTGAGTATCCTCACTCACCTCGAAAGTGAGATGGGCACTTCTATCTGCATTGAAGATATAGACGGCAAACCACTCATCGGCGTAAACAGCGAAAGTACAGCAACTCGATATCCGGTGAAGCTGCTGGAAGAGGTAATTGGTTGGGTGATAGGTGAGTATAAGACACCAGCCATTGCCTTACTACTTTCCTCTCTGGCACAACAGCAGTATGAGAAGAAGTTACTTGCTAAGGAGTTGTTAGAAAAGTATCAGGAAATTGACACAATTTATGATATTTCTACACAAGTCACAAGAAGTTTAGATTTAAAGGAACTTGCGGAACTCGTGCTTGAGGAAGCAAGGAAGTTAATTCGGTCTACTAATGGTTCGATTCTCTTACTTGATCATAGCACAGGTCGGTTTCAAGTTCTCTGGGAATATGGTGAAATTTGTGTTCTTGACAAGCCTCTCATCCTGGGTGAAGGAATCGTTGGCGTGATTATCCAATCAGGGAGGGGTGAGATTATTAACGATGTCTTGTGTGATCCTAGATTTACTGACAGTCAAACATGTATACGTTCTCTCATTTGTGTCCCCCTAAAGACGAAAAGACAAGTCATTGGGGCGATCGCCATTAGCAGTAAGACTCCCACGACCTACTCTACTGAAGACTTGAAACTGCTGACAATGTTGGCATTACAGACAGCCGTAGCAATTGAGAAAGCTTTACTCTACCAACAAAATTGTAACGCTCTTCAACTTGCCCACGAACAAACACAGCAACTCCAGCGCACTCTCTACGAATTCCAACAGATACAAACGAAACTGATTCAAAGCGAAAAATTGTCCAGTCTGGGTCAACTAGTTGCAGACATTGCCCACGAAATTAATAACCCAATTAACTACGTCAGTGGCAACCTCAGCCATGCACAGCAATACATCCAGGAAATTCTGCATTTGCTGCAACTCTACCAAAAGCATTATCCCCAACCAGTCTCCGAAATTCAAGCCGAGCTTGACGCCCTAGATGTGGAGTTTATTGTAGAGGATCTTACCAAACTTCTGTCCTCCATGCTTTTAGGAGTTAGCCGCATCCGCCAGATGGCATTGTCCCTACGGAATTTCTCTCGCTTAGACCAAGCGGAGATGAAACCAGTTGATATTCACGAAGGCATCGACAGCACACTCCTCATCCTGCAAAGCCGACTCAAGCCAAAAGACAGAAACTTAGGCATCCAAGTCATCAAAGAGTATGGCGACATTCCCCTAGTGGAAGGCTATGCCAATCAGATCAATCAGGTGTTTATGAACATAATTGCTAATGCGATCGATGCCCTTGAGGAGGTCGGGTCAGAGTCCTCATATGCAGGGGAAGAACTTTCTATCCCAACTCCAAAATCCATCACCCAAAATCCACAGATTCACATTTCAACCCAAGTACTTGACTCAAATCGGATAAAAATTCAATTTACTGATAATGGTCCAGGTATCCCAGAAAGCGTACAAAAGCGATTATTTGAGCCGTTTTTCACTACCAAGCCTGCTGGCAAAGGAACTGGATTAGGGCTATCGATTAGCTACCAAATTATCGAGAAGCATCGTGGATCACTAGAATGTTTATCTGTACCAGGGGGAGGAACTACCTTCAGTATTGAAATCCCAATCACACAAACGACACCGAACTCAAGCAAAAAATTATCATGAAGGCTCGTACACATGTCAGCAAACAAAGCAACCAGGTAACTTACCCTAGATTTCAACTTAGTATTCGTCATCGCCTGAGTCTGTTATTTTCAGGGCTGGTTATCATCAACCTAGTTGCTGTCAGCATTGGTGGTCTGGGACTGCATCGAGTGCGTAACAGTGGTCCGCTGCTCGACACGATTGGCTGTGAGCGAACGCTAGCATTTAAACTAGCCTATTTGGCTAATCTTCTGGATGGGAAAACGAAATCTCTAGACAGAGTTGGTCTGAATGTCAGCATTAAAGAAGATATTCAGCAGTTCAACAAGTTACTGATCGCCATGCGCCAAGGATCACAGGAATTGAATCTGGCTCCAGTAGAAGATCCAAGAATATTAGCTGAACTACAAAATATTGAAGACACATGGCAAATTTATCGGCAAAATCTGGAAAATTACCTCAGTGCATCTCCCAAACAGAAAAATGAAGATCTTGATAAAATCAACAACTTGACTGGTTTATTAAAAAACCAGATGGATGTTGCCATCAAAAGTCTGCAAGCACAGACTATGGAGACAGCGACCCAGAATGAAAATTTATTGTTAGCAGCCTTAGCGCTGAGCTTGCTGTCAATACCTCTAGCATTTGTCATGGTGTCTCAAATTATTCGCACTCTTACCCAAGTGACCGAAACTGCCCAGCACATGGCAACCGGTAACTTAAATGTGCGAGCAAGAGCAGCTTCAGGGGATGAGGTGGGTGTGCTTGCTTCTACACTCAATACAATGGCTGAGCAAATTGACGACTTGCTGCAAGGACTCAAGGCACGTAGTCAGGAGTTGGAAAATGCTCTTGTTTATTTAAGCACCATTATCGACAATCTGGCAGATGCTCTTTTAGTGACTGACACAGAATCCCGAATTATGCGGTGCAATCCGGCATTACTTGATATGTTTAGACTGAAAGATGTGAATTTAACAGGTCAAGACTGCCAAGTGTTAGGGAATCTCAACGTCGTTGAACTGGTAAAACAGACGCAGGAAGGTTCTGGAGAAGTCGTTACAGCAGAACTTGAACTGGCGGATGGACGCATTGGTCAAGCTGTGGGAACTGCGATCGCCACAAAAGAGAATCATTCTCTCGGTTCGGTCATTTTGATTCGAGATATTACGATGGAAAAAGAAGTGGATCGGATGAAGACCGATTTTATTTCAACTGTCTCCCACGAATTGCGAACTCCCCTCACTTCAGTTTTGGGATTTGCCTCAATTATCAAGGAGAAACTGGAGTTAGGGCTGTTTCCGCTGATTGAGTCGGAAGACCGCAAAATTCAGCGCAGCATAACACAGGTACTATCGAATATCAATATTATTATTTCTGAGGCAGAGCGACTGACATCGCTGATCAATGATGTCTTGGATGTTGCCAAAATGGAAGCTGGCAAACTAGAGTGGCACATGCAGTCAACTTCTATTGAGGAGATTATAGAACGAGCGATCGCCGCGACATCTTCTTTATTTCAGGGGAAGGGACTGGAGTTACACAAAGCACTTGATCCAGAACTACCTCAGGTGATGGGAGATGGCGATCGCCTGATTCAGGTGATGATTAATCTCATTTCCAATGCCGTAAAATTTACAGAACAAGGTCATGTGACATGTTTGGCAAAAGTCCATAATGGTGAGATGGTCGTTAGTGTAGTCGATTCTGGTATGGGCATTGCTCTAGGAGATCAGCCGAAAGTGTTTGAAAGATTCAAGCAAGTGGGCGATACCCTCACCGACAAACCCAAAGGCACTGGCTTAGGACTGCCTATCTGCAAACAAATCATAGAACATCATGGCGGTCGAATTTGGGTAGAGAGTGAGCAAGGATTGGGCAGCACTTTCTCCTTCACCTTACCACTGATTGACAGTCATTCTGAAGTAGAGAAATTGAATATCAATACTTTAGTGAAGCAATTGAAGGAGCATGTCGTCACTACACCCTGCGATTCTACAGAGGATTACAAAACAATTCTTGTGGTTGATGATGACCCTCACATTCGTGAATTGCTCAGACAGGAATTAGAAGCAGAAAACTACAAAGTCCGAGAGGCAAAAGATGGTATGGATGCTCTTAGGCAAGTGAAAACTAATAGACCTGACTTAATTGTTTTAGACGTAATGATGCCGCAGGTTAATGGATTTGACATCGCCGCCGCATTGAAGAATAACCCGCAGACTATGGGAATTCCCATTATTATTTTATCTATTATTGAAGATCATAAAAGAGGCTATAGATTAGGCGTTGACCGTTACTTCACCAAGCCAATCAATAAAGAAGAACTACTCAGAGAAATTGGGGTACTGCTTTCACAAGGAGCATCGAACAAGAAAGTGTTGGTAGTCGATAAAAATACGTCTACCTTGAAAATACTGACAGACGTGTTGGAGGTGCAGGGATACAATGTTATTAAGGCATCAAACAGTCAAGAATGCATTGAAAAAGCGCTCTCCATTAAGCCAGATATGATCATTGTAGATTCTGAATTTTCAGAGAAGCATGATCTGGTGAAAACACTACGGTTTGAGAGGGGGATGGAAAATGTCTTTTTCGTTTTACTAGAAAATAAGCAAGGGGAGAATCAGGAGATTTTATGAATAAAAAAGTTTTAATTGTTGATGATGAACCCAATATCCTCATTTTGATGGAGCAGGCGCTTGAGAGTCTAGAGGATGATGGTGTAGAATTGCTGACAGCAAAAAATGGTGAGGAGGCATTAGAGATAATTCAAACAGAAAAGCCTAATCTCGTTTTTTTGGATGTCATGATGCCAAAAATGAACGGATTTGAAGTTTGTGATGTCGTTAAGCACACCCTTAGACTCCAAGAAGTTTACATTATTTTGCTAACTGCTAAGGGGCAGGAATTTGACAAGCAAAAAGGTAGCGATGTTGGTGCAGATTTGTATCTGACTAAGCCGTTCCGCCCCAAAGTTGTTCTGGAAATTTCCAGAGAAGTGCTTAGTTTGTCAGTTATTTGATGTTGAGAAATCCAAAATTTTCCAGTATAGATATAGACTGCTTACTAGTCACAAATTGAATAAATTCTTTAGCTTCAGAAATATGTTTACTATTTTTAGTGACTGCTATAGTAGAGATAGCTGGAGTGTGAGAACCTGGGGGTGCAATCGCCAATATCTTAACTTTATCTGAGCGTTTAGCTTCAGTTAAAAAAGTGATACCGACATCTGCTTCTCCTCTCTCCACATACTTCAGAATTTGCTGGGCATCTTGCTCTTCAAAAACAGCTTTTTGTTTAACTTGATCGTAAATATTGAGAAAGTTCAGAATTTGTTTAGCATAAATCCCGGCACCAATCTGGTCTGTTCCTAGTGCAACTCGTTTCACCTTGCTGCTGGTTATATCTTTAAATGTAGAAATTCCCATAAAGTTCTTCAATGCAATCAAAACCAGCTCATTTTTCATAAAATCTCTCCGAGTTGCTTCGATAATTAAACCTTTCGTCTGCAACTCATCCATGGGTTTAGCAGAAGCTGTAATATACACATCAACGGGTGCTCCTTGTTCAATTTGTTGTTTTAAAATACTAATACCTGTGATATTATAATTAACAACAATGTTTGGTTTTTCTTTTTGGTAGACTTTTTCTAGTTCTGCGATCGCATCTCTAAAAACAGCAGCAGCAGAAACAGTCAAAGCTATCGTCTTTTCCTCTTGTCGTGTACAACTGGACAGAGCAAAACCTGAGCCCATTATAGTAAGAAATCGTCGTCTTTTCATGATAGTTTTCTCTGGATTTGAACCGAGTAGGGTGCGTTAGGACGAAGTCAGTAACGCACCATCCCAAGCTTTCGACGGTGCGTGACGCCTACGTATCTGTTCAAAAATCAAATAGTAGTCCTATACGTAAAATCACTCAAAAAGTTCTACGAACTTTTTAATGTAGGCTACGCAAGAATTCCACGTCGCCCACACTGAGTGCTATCTACTGCGTGACTCCCTTTCTATAGTTCCCAGATTTTTCTATCTTTTAACAACCTTGAAAATCTCAATTTACACAAATGTCGCCTGCTTACGCAAACTTTGAATCGTGGAAACGACGTGTGCTGCTACCCTATCGATCTCCTCAACAGTATTAAAACGTCCGATCCCAAACCGTAATGATGCATAAGCCAGTTGTTCCGAGTTTCCCAATGCTGTCAGGACATGGGAGGGTGCTGTCATTGCTGAAGAACAAGCCGATCCAGAAGATATTGCCATCACTGATTGTAATCCTAACAGCAGCGCAGATCCATCCACTCCCTCAATACTGATATTCAAGTTTCCCGGTAATCGTTGAGTGGAATGTCCATTGAGATGAATACCCTTTAGTTGCTTGATTTGTTCCCACAATCTTTGCCTGAGTTGAGTTAAGCGTTGAGTTTCTGTTGCTTGTTCTTGTAAAGCGATCTCAACCGCCTTACGAAATCCTACGATTTGCGGTGTATATAAAGTACCAGAACGCATCCCCCGTTCATGTCCACCACCATGCTGCTGAGAAGCCAATTGCACTCTAGGGTTACGACGACGAACATAGAGGGCACCGATCCCCTTAGGCCCGCATACTTTATGTGCTGTTAACGACATCAAGTCAACTTTCATAGTCTGCACATCAAGAGGTATTTTGCCAATAGCTTGTGCAGCATCCGTATGAAAAATAATCCCTGCATCCCGACACCTTGACCCTATTTCTGCCAATGGCTGCAACACACCAATTTCGTTATTCGCAGCCATCACTGAAACCAAAATGGTATCAGAACGGAAAGCTTTTTCCAACTCTGTTAAATCAATCAGTCCATCTTTTTGGACTGAGAGGATTGTGATTTCAAAACCGAGAGATTTCAAATACTTGCAAGGATCAAGGACTGCATGATGTTCGGTGGCGACAGTAATAATATGCTGTCCTTTTTGAAAATAGGCTTCTGCAACCCCCTTGATAGCTAAATTATTAGCTTCTGTTGCGCCGCTGGTAAAGACAATTTCTTCCGGTGTAGCGTTGATTGCGTCTGCTAATATTTCCCGTGCTTGTTTAACAGCAGCTTCCGCTTCCCAGCCATAAATATGGCTAATGCTAGCTGGATTGCCAAAGTTTTCAGTAAAGTAAGGTAGCATCGCCGCCAGTACCCTTTCATCTACGGGTGTGGTGGCGTGATAATCTAAATAAATAGGACGGTCAGGCATAATCTTCTCGATTTCAACGGATTTGAGTTCTTCGCCACGAATAGATTGCAAAGCTCTCGTTTAGAATAAAATAGCCTTGGAATTATAACCTTAATCTAACCTCCACAAATTTCTTGTTTAATTATTCTGTATTGCCATTGCGCTGTACTTGAGAAGTGGTATCAATGTTAAAAGTGCCACGAAGGTTGCCTGACAAATTGCAGTTTTCTACTGTACCTGCGCCTTTGTCGTGTACATACACGGCATATTCCTTGTTCTGATTAATTTTACACTGCCGAATCATGGGGTTACTACCCTCCCTGATTTCCACCCCCGAATAGGCATTGTTAAAAATTTCACAATCGTCCACCGTTCCTTGTCCATTCTTTTGGACAAGGATGCCATTTTGCTTTGCGTCGTGGATTTTACACTGCCGAATCACGGGGTTACCACCCTCCCTGATTTCCACCCCCGATAGGGTATTGCCAAAAATTTCGCAATCTTCCACCGTTCCTTGTCCCTTCTCGTAGACTAAGATACCACTAGACTTCCCGTCGTGGATTTTACACTGCCGAATCACGAGGTTGCCACCCTTCTCGATACTCACCCCCGAATAATCATTGTTAAAAATATCGCAATCTTCCACTCTCCCCTGTGCGTTTTCATAGATAAAGACACCACCACCCTTCCCTTCGTGAATTTGGCAGTTTCGTATAACTGGATTGGTTGTGGAACCATAAATGCCTACACATGAGAGTGAATCAGAGGTAATTTCACAGTCTACCAGCAATAACTCACCTTGAGGAATGTCTACAGCAAAGTATTTTTTGTTCTTCAGTGCCGCCCGACCTTGCAAAGTCAAACCGCTAACTGTAGCATGATCAGTTTGCATCGAAATGCAACTAGAGTCTGTACTCTCAATGATAATATCCGCCTTCAGTCCGTCACCAATGATTTCTAACGGCTTGTTGATAATGAGACTTTCTTGGTAAAGACCTGGACGAACTGAAATACGCGTACCAGGATCAGCGTTACTGATGGCTTCACTAATAGTTTTGTAATCACCAGTTCCAGAGGGAGAAACAGTTAGGGTCGATTTCTTCTTCGGAATCAAGAGATAGATTAGCCCAGCCCCACCTAGTCCAACACTACCAAAACCAAGCCATTTGGTAAACCGTCGCCGTGTCCATCCTTGAGGGGAGGTAACTTGTGGTTGTACCTGTGAAGATGAAACTTGGGGAGGAGACAAAATCTGCTCAATATCTGCTAACTTTTGCAAAATGACCTGAGTATTTGCTGGTCGCTGACTAGGTAAACGTGCCATCATCTGGTCAATAAAATCTGCCAGTTGTGGTATGATATTGAAAGCATGGCGACGCCAGTTCAACTGATCGTTGTGAGGATCATAAATCTCTGGATCAGTAGGCATCTTACCCGTTAACAAATAAACAAAAGTGCGCCCCAAAGCAAAGAAATCAGATTGTGGGACGGCTTGATAGTTAATTTGCTCTGGTGGAGTGTAGCCTGGGGAGTTAATGCCTGTAACCTGAGCAACAGGCTGTTTTGCCATGTAAGTTGCCGTAATTGCCCGTGCTGTGCCAAAGTCAATCAGTGTTAAATGCCCATCTGCCCTCAACATAATATTAGACGGTTTGATGTCTCGATGGAAAAAGTTATGTTGATGTACTTGTTGCAGGATATTGACGACATCAGTTAACCATTGAAGTGCTAACTTTTGATCGATAGGTCGATTATCCCGCTGTGTCAAGTATTCCTGCAAATCTAGTCCTTCGACTTTCTCCATCAGCAGGCAGTGTAACGGTGCAGACCAGTTTCTTGGAAAATAAATAAAATAGCCGTCTGGTTCTACTTTAGGAATGCCTGGATGATTCAACAGCTTTAGAACTTCTGCTTCTTGTTGGAATAATTCTACAGACTTGGTATCAGTGTTAACAAGAATTTTGAGGACTTTGCGGATAGGACTTCGCGCTTCGCTTACCTCATAAGTCTTACCAAAACCACCCCCACCTAACTGGCTTATTACCCGATACCTTCCTTGCAACAGCAACTCTGAGCCACAGAACTGACAAAATAGAATATTATCTGGATTCTGAGGCTTCTGGCAGTGAGGATTTACGCACAGACTCATCGGTTTAGCAACAGTGTATGTATCAATATCATAACCTAGGAGGTAAAACGTTCGTAGTTTGCACTTCAGTGCAAAAGCGCAACTACGAACGAAGGAGGCTTAACCCTAAGTTTCGGAGTGTAGTGCTCTGTGTCATTAATTTTGACGGGTTCGTAGTGTGAGCGTCTCGCTCACGAAGCGAGCTTTCCGGCTCGCACTACCTAGCAAAATTAATGACATGGACTAGTAGGTTCACCTGTCGTCCACCAAAACAAGCGTGATAAGTTACTGGAGTTCCCTAATTCAATATCTTCCCAGTCGTAAACAGTCGATACCCAGCCACTGATAAAACACAGGATGCGAGAATGGCGAGAAGAGATACTGGTGTAAAAGCATGACCAGTTAAAATCCAGACGACTACAATCAAAAGTCCTGTAGATATCAGCACCAAGCCTACAGGCCTACTGAAACGCTTCATCAGTGATTGATCCGATTGCGGAAGAAATTCAATCTGAATCACTGTCGGTGGATTATTCAGAATGGTATCAGATTGATCAACCACATGTTGTTTCTGGAGAAAGATAAATGTTACTTTACTCCCATGACCTAGGTCTATTTTATCTCCTAAGCTTAGTGGGTAGCGCTCTCTCGGTTCCAGCCTCATGTTGTTGAGATATGTACCATTGGTGCTTCCCAAATCTACAAGATAGAAAGTGCTTCTTTCTGTCTGAATCTCTGCATGTAGTCGAGAAACAAAATCCGTATTTGGCAAGGTTGCAACATTAATATCTGGTATAAATTGCTCCTTCGGTTTGCCAATGCGAATTACAGTAAAATTCGGGGGCAACTCAATAGAAGTGTTGGTTTGAACATGAAAAAGCTCTAAGGTTTGCCCGGTTGTCTGTAATCTAGTTGGGTTTTGCATGGCTGGTTTTCGCGGAGCAATTTCTCAATTAATCTAGTTTGTCGTACTTAGTAGCAAAAATCATTGAGGTAATAGTCCTCAATTTATTGTCTCTATTTTAATACTTGTATTCTCCGCAAAATATTCTATTTGTGGAAATTGTTTTATGAAATTGGGGAGAGTGTGGGGAGTGTAGAGAGTGTGGAGAGTGTGGGGAGTGTGGGGAGAATGGGCGCATGAATGAGAATTCAGTAACTCCCACACCTCCCACACCTCCCACACTCCAATTAAGCTGCTTCTCCACCAACGACGACATCTCGTATCCGCAGACTGGGGCCACCACAACCTACAGGTAGACCGTTTTGTCCGCCTTTGCCACAACCGCCGGACTCATCCCAATCAAAATCATCACCAATAGCCTCTATATCCTCTAGGGTTTGGAAAACATTGCCTGACAGCGTCACATCCTTTACAGGTTCAGCAATTTTGCCATCTCTAATCATCCACGCTTCTCCAGCACTAAAGGTGAACATTTCCCCGTTTGTCATGCCACCTAACCAGTTACGGGCATACACTCCCTCTTTAATATCGCTCAATAAGTCCTCGACAGGCGTTGTCCCCCTTCCTATCCAGGTATTGGTCATACGGACAATCGGAGCATAGTGATAACTGAGACACCGTGCATTGCCTGTGGGCGCTTCGCCTAATTTGCCTGCGGTTTCGCGGGAATGCAGGCGTCCTACTAACACCCCATCTTTGATCAGTTGCGTAGTTGTGGCAGGTGTGCCTTCATCGTCGTAAAAATAGCTACCACGATGTCCCTGAGGTGCAGCACCATCAAAAATTTGCAATCCTTTGGTTCCAAACCGACGCCCAAGGGTCATGACTTCCAGCACATCTGGGTTTTCGTAAGCCATATCTGCTTCTGAAAGATGCCCAAAGGCTTCGTGGACGAATAACCCAGTGAGAATGGGGTCAATGACCACGGTATAGGTATCGCCTTTTACTGGTGGCAAAGATAACGCTACCACTGCCCTTTGTGCTGCACTTTTGACTTGTTCATCCAAAGCCGTTAAATCCTCGTAGGCTTTACGAGATCCGGTGGTTTCTCTTCCGGTTTGCACAGTTTCACCATTTCTGGCAGTGGCGGCAAAGCGCATTTCCATGTCCACCCAAGATTGTTCAATCAGCGACCCATCACTCGTGGCAAGAATGACCCTTTGGGCACTGTCTCCATATCGCACTGAGGTAGTTGTAATGCGATGGTCAAAGCTTCGTAACAAATCTGTATAGTGATCGCATAATTCTTTTTTCCGCGAGAGGGGAATTCTCCGGGGATCAGTGCCTGTCAGTGGTAGTTGACATAACGCTTGCACGCTTTTCACCGGGGCTAGTAAGGTTTCTTCATCACCAACCATTCGCGCTGCGGCGATCGCCTCTTCTATGCGGTCTTCTATTGTTGCCAAGCGGTTAAAGCTACTTAACCCCCAACCTCCCTTATAACAAGCGCGAATGTGTCCACCAATTGAGATCCCTTCGCTGAGGGTTTCGACTTTGTCGCCACGCAACAAGATATCAGTGCCTTCGTCTTCTTCAAGGCGAATCATCAGATAATCCACTCGAGATGAGTAGCGACCAATCAAGTCAAAAAGTAAATTGTGTGCATCTGCTAGTAAGTTCGGCATTTTACCAGGAGTCAGAATTCAGGAGTGAGGAGCCAAAAAGCATTGTACTTCAATTACTTGCAATCTGCTGGATTGAATTATGAATTATGAATTATGAATTATGAATTATGTTAAAAAAAATCTAAAAATGTTGAGTTATATACTTGCTACAGTAACTACACCTGTATTTTGAGATCAGTATAGAAATTTAGAGATTTGTAAACGGTTGGGAATTGGCGCAGATGAAGATACTAGTACTGAGTTGGGAGTTTCCGCCTCGCATAGTTGGAGGAATTGCTCGTCATGTGGCGGAGTTGTACCCGGAACTAGTAAAGCTGGGACATGAAGTCCACTTGATGACACCGGAGTTTGGTCATGCACCGCTGTACGAAGTGGTAGAGGGAGTGCGGGTGCATCGCATACCAGTCGCTGATGGGAACGACTTTTTCCACTGGGTAGTCAACCTGAATGAGAGTATGGGACTTCATGGGAGTAAGCTTCTGTTAGAGGAAGGTCCGTTTGATTTAATTCATGCTCATGATTGGATTGTGGGGGATGGAGCGATCGCCCTCAAGCACCATTTCAAGATACCTTTAATTGCCACGATTCACGCTACTGAATCCGGACGTTGCAATGGTATACACACCGACACTCAGCATTACATAGATGGTAAAGAAAAACAGCTAGCTTTCAGTGCTTGGCAGATTATCGTTTGCAGTGACTATATGCGACGGGAAGTAGAACGGGCGTTAGACAGTCCTTGGGACAAAATTAATGTTGTGTATAACGGTATTCGACCAGAAAAGAAACAGCATCACCAAGATTTTCATACTCAGGATTTTCGCCGCCAATTTGCCGAAGATGATGAACAAATCGTTTACTATGTAGGTCGCATGACCTATGAAAAGGGCGTATCCGTATTGCTAAGTGCCGCGCCCAAGGTGCTGTCAGAAATGGGAGGTTATGTTAAATTAGTCATCATTGGTGGTGGCAATACCGACCATCTGAAGAAGCAAGCCTGGGATATGGGGATTTGGCACAAGTGCTATTTTACAGGCTTTATGTCCGACAAGTACTTAGATAGATTCCAAACTATCGCCGATTGTGCTGTTTTTCCCAGTCTCTACGAACCATTTGGCATTGTCGCCTTAGAAAGCTTTGCTTCTCGCGTTCCGGTAGTCGTTTCTGATACAGGTGGTTTTCCAGAAGTGGTGCAACATAACAAAACAGGTGTTCTCACTTATACCAACAATCCAGATTCCCTCGCTTGGGGAATTTTGGAGGTGTTGAAAAACCCAGGTTATCGACAATGGCTAAGCGATAATGCTTATGAGGATTTAGAGAGACGCTTCAACTGGTCAAAATTAGCCAAGCAAACTGAGGATATTTACCAGCGAGTTGTGAAAGGGCGATCGCAAGTTGTTTGGTAGTTGTTAGTCAGGAGTCAGGAGTCAGGAGTCAGGAGTCAGGAGTCAGGAGTCAGGAGTCAGGAGTCAGGAGTCAGGAGTCAGGAGTCAGGAGTCAGGAGTCAGGAGTCAGGAGTCAGGAGTCAGAATTTATAAGAGTTTGGTATCTGTCTTCATGCTCTTGAAATATTCTGTTATTTCTGATGCTTGAACAATTCTGACTTTTGACTTGTCCGAACGCGAGTGCGTCTCCCCTTGGGAGAAGGGGCTAATTCTTGTATTCTTACGATACTTTTAGGGGTAAGGGCGCAAGGCTGCCGCGCCCCTACAATGTGGTCTATTGATCTGAAAATTGCTGTAAGCAACAAGAAGAGTAAACTTTGATCAATGATTATTGAGAACAAGATTTATGCAGAAACTGAGTTTTTCAACGTTAATACGTCGCTATGGACATGTATGTTTGTTGAACAACCAAGTCTTTTCCATGCGTATGCATAAATCCTGTATCTATTGCAGTGCAAAGGTGACTAACGCCGAAGAAGGTAATCTGTTTGTATCGGAAGCGCCCTCTAACATAGCGTTGTAGTAGATAGTCACTTTAGAAAATAAAGAAGTGTCAAATTTAGCAAAGTAGAATTGAAAAGTCTGGAGTCACAATTCAGCATGAATCCTGTACCACTAGCAGATGAATCAATCGGTTTAAGTCCCCGACTAATTTGATTCTTGCTCCTGACTCCTGACTGCTGTTTTAATTCTTTGTAGCGGAACTTAAGAAGTGTAAAACATATAAGATTAGAACGTTTCGATTCGATGGTAGATGACAACATACTTATTTATATCATTAGATTACTTTAATTTCCGGAAAAAATTCAAAGATAAATAAAACCTAATGATCGCCGATAAACTAAAAAAACATAAAAAAAAACGACATCAATTGAGTTGGTTTAGTAACAATTTCAGAAAACATGATTGTTATCAGAGAACATATACAGGAGCATTCAGGAGTCAGGAGTCAGGAATCAGAAGTAAAAAAGGCTTTGTATCTAGCTTTTAGACAAAACCATTGTATTTCACTTACTTGCAATCTACCGTAGGCAGGAAAAAAGTTATCCATGAGGTTTTTTAAATCCAAAATTACGTTAATTACAAATGCACTGCTTGTTTTATGCAAGTTAAAGTTGTTGACAGTTGACAGTTAAAGGTCAACCGTGAACGGCAATGCAATTGGATTTTTTTTGAGTTGGAAGTTCCTGACTCCCTTCTAAATGTCATATTACCCCCTTGGATGGATATAGTGATGGGGTGTCTCTCCCCGTTACCCCTAATCCCCTCACCTCATGACTTATATGTATTTTTCCAATAAAATAAGAAATCAACAATTGCTAAAAACTGACTTGATTTGGATCTGCTTGTATGATATAGACAAGAGCAAAGCAAATAATAACGTAATCACAGATATGCTGTGGCAACTGTTCTACAAATAGAGGCTTGAGTGCAGACATGTTGCAGATTATGTATAGCAATCCTGTTTCAGTTGTGAGGAATCAGATCCTGATTGTTGTTTGATTTCCAGATCCTTGGAACAATCGGGGCATCGTACTGGCGAACTTAGGACGCTATGAGGATGTGATCGCCTCTTACGACAAAGCAATCGAATTCAAACCAGATGACCACTCAGCTTGGTACAACCGGGGCATTGCGCTGGGGAATTTAGAAGTCGGATACAGCGGAGGGATACAAAGGGACTTCCAATTAAAAAATTATCCAATCGTAGGGGCGCTCTTGCCTTGCGCCCCTACAAATTAATTTTGGATTTTCGATAACTTATTTTCTGGTGTTCCCTAATAAGTCTGATAAACCAGAAGTACAGCCTCGATTTTAAGTCAACGTGGTGGTGGACTGCTACCACCATTACGATCTCGTAAATACTCCCAAATCTGGCGTATTTCTAGCTCCCTCTGTTCCATCTGCCTACGGAACTCTTGGCGGTCAATGGCTGCTTGCTGACGGTCTTGTGCTGCTTGTTGACGGTCTTGTGCTGCTTGCTCTGCCAAAGAATCTACTCTTTGGTTTACTGCGGCAATATTTTCGGTTAATTGTTGGATATTTGCAACTAAAACATCAATTGTTGCGCTTTGTGCGTTGACATTAGCATTCGTAGCAGCAATGGCATCATTCTGACTGAGTACTGCTTCACCCATATTTGTGAAGAGAGTCTCTAGGCGAGTCAAACGGGTTTCTATTGAATTAGGTTGGTTCGTGGTCATAAGTGGCACTCCTCTAGATTAAAAGGTCAGTTTTCAAGGTTGAAAAATTGTTGAGATTTTTTGTCACACACCTGATAAGCGCTGTATTGATTGATGTGTATGGCTTACAGACAATCGGAAATCCTTATTTTAAATCAAATCCCCCTAAATCCCTCTCTTCCTCCCTCTGCGACCTCAGCGCCCTCTGCGGTTCGTTAAAATAAATAACGCTACCCGCCTAATACCACATACAATCATGGTCACCCAACTGTCATCTTCCACAAGCTCTCCGCACCTTACTTCAAGAACAAGGAATTAATCCAGAAGATTTCAATCCCTAATGATAAAACATGTGTTAGAACTCAATGAAAATCTTTATAACTTACAAGTCGAAGACAACACCGATCGCCTAGACCGCTATCTTTCCGAACAAGTACCAGACTTATCCCGTTCCCGTATTCAACAGTTAATCGAACAGAGTCACGTCCACCTCAACGGCAAAATCTGCACATCCAAAAAGATAAGTGTCAAAGTAGGCGATCGCATCACCTTAGAAATACCAGCCGCCAAACCGCTAAAACTCCAACCAGAAAATGTGAGTCTAGACATCTTGTATGAAGACGACTCCCTACTCATTCTCAACAAACCTGCTGGGTTAGTCGTCCATCCCGCACCGGGTCATCCAGATGGTACATTGGTAAACGCCATCTTAGCCCACTGCCCAAATTTACCGGGAATTGGGGGAGTCCAGCGTCCGGGAATTGTTCATCGACTGGATAAAGATACAACAGGGGCGATCGCCATTGCGAAAACAGAACTTGCCCATCAACATCTCCAAATGCAACTAAAGGCAAAAACCGCACGGCGAGAATACCTTGGTGTTGTCTACGGTGCGCCTAAAACAGAAAGCGGTAGGATAGACCTGCCCATCGGTCGTCATCAAGTTGACCGCAAGAAAATGGCAGTTGTCCCACCAGAAAAAGGTGGAAGATCCGCAGTGACTCATTGGCAAGTCAAAGAACGACTAGGCAACTATACATTAATGCACTTCCAGCTAGAAACCGGACGAACCCATCAAATTCGCGTCCACAGCGCCCAAATAGGTCATCCCATTGTTGGTGACCCTGTCTATAGTTCTGGCCATTCTGTGGGAGTAAATTTGCCTGGTCAAGCACTCCACGCTTGGCGACTGAGATTGGAACATCCAGTTTTGGGAAATTGGATTGAAGTCACAGCTCCCCCTCCTGTAGAGTTTACGACACTGGTAGCAGTGCTACGACAACGAACTGGGCTGTTAACATAAATACTTAGTGCGCATAAAAAGTGGGATCGAGAGTGTCCCACTAGGAATACCCCAATGAAACTCATACATCACCCAAGATTTATGCGCACCAAAAAATCATTCAAACAGAAAAACTGGTATTAGACGAAAATCGTTACTTGATCCCGGATAGTTTACGGTATGGCACAGACTTTTCAATGTCAATGTTGTATGGCGAAATCCTTTGTGGGAGATTACCTTGAGCATCGAGACCTTTTGCCATAGCCAAGAACTGAGATGGATCTCCAGCCTTGGGCGTCTTGTCTTGGGGAATATAGCGACGTACAGTTGTCTGCCAAATGATTTGTGGGAAACCTAATTTGGCGCGATGATACGCTTCGTAGCGTGGCAACTTGATGTCAGTTGGCAACTCACCCTCAGCGCGACCGGGTAACACCCGACGACGCCGATAGGGAACTGTGGAGTCGCCAAAGTTTTCTAGGTACTCTTCACTGTTGAGCAGATCGTCAACAAAGCCTTTAATGCCCTTGGTAGCAACGACAATTGACCAGGCTATTTTTTCTCGCTCATTGTAAACTTCCCGTCCTAGCACCCGCTGCACGACTTGTTCCACAAAGCGATAGTTGCTGTTGAGTTCGTAGAAGCTTTTTCTAAAGGTATTAGAAAGCACCAACCCACGAACGAAGTCCCGCACTGTAATTTGTCCATTGCGGAGCTGAGATTCAAGGAAGCGTTCGCGATCTGCGTTAAAAGCATAAAAGAACAGTTGACGGTATGCTGCTTCAATCAGCTCACCGAACTCCGAACTGGAGAGCAGGTTATCCGTCGAATAGATCTTGGGCTGTTCTTCACCTGCGACTTCATATCCAGCCACACGCTGATTTTGGCTGGAAGGAGCATAGGTTAACAGAGGAAGTGGCATTATTTAACCTCCGTGATGTTAATGAAATTTAACAACTTCAAATCACATCTTAAGGGAGTTACACGAGCAGAAATTCAAGATTCTGATAGAATTTTACGAAATTTAACGAAAAGTGGATTTGAAGAGGGAGCAGGGAGCAGGGAGCAGGGAGCAGGGAGCAGGGAGCTTTCTAAGAGGGAGCAGGGAGCAGGGAGCAGGGAGCAGGGGGAATTATCAGTCTTTCAATGCCCAATCCCCAATCCCCAATCCCCAATCCCCAATCCCCTATAAAATACCAAGCCAAAATGCCAGAGGGTCTCTAGTTGACTGACAGTGAGGCCAACTACGCAAACTCGCCTCCATTCCTGGCTTCCAAGAAGGTGGTTCCAGTCCTAGTCCCAAACACAGATGAGACAGGATGCTAGCAAATTTCTGGCTATGACCAGACTCACCTAAATGAGCGTGGGCGTATTCATGAGCCACTATACACAGCCAATCTTGTGGGATCACTCGACCAACATCAACGAAAATCGTGATTGGGGTTGTAGAAATGTTGCATAGACCATCAATCCCAAAGGATTGGGCTAAAGGAACTGCAAAAATTTGCATTGTCTTGCGATCTTGGGGATGAAAGCATTCGTGGCAAGCTTGGAGATAGGCATTTAACTGAGCGTTAACCCTGTCAATATTATTGCCGATGAATGTGCAAATGGGGATGCGATCGCGCAGATTATCCATCACATCCACCATTTTTGGTTCTAGGGCAAGGCGCTGTACCATTAGCAGATACTTGAAACCGCGAGTAAACGTATCACTAGACTTGTTGATAATTCACCAACCCAAAATCGAATAAAACTCTTTTGTTGGCGAAATATCCTGCGCTTGCGTAGGAGTTACTGTGAGTATACTTGAACTATTCGTGTCTTCAACAACACGAGTCTCAGTACACAACGAGCCGCTGCTGAATCCGCCAAACCGTTTTACAGTGCTGGTTCGTACTCGGAGATTTGGACTGGGAAACCAGAATCGCTCAACGGAACTCATTGTTTCATAGTCGGTTGTCAATACTAGCCCATCTTGATCATCCATGTAAAAAAGACCAACTACAGGCATAATTTCCGCATACCCTCTTTCACGGAGTAATTTACCACACCTTGCGTTATCAGTATCAGGCACGATCGCAAACACTGTTTTGCCCTCATGGTTTTCATCATCTGCTTTGTCCCAAGCCATAGTTCCTAGCCAATTCACACGGGACCCACCCACTGATAGGCTGGGGTCAATCTGATGTAGCTCGCACAGTGCAACGATTTCTGGGTGATCTGCCGCCAACGTTTCCACATTGATCTCGGACTCTCCCAACTCAGAACGCTTGAATGCTAGGTGATGAGTTGTGCGAGAAGAAAGCCATCTACCAGCACTTAGCTGAAAAAATTCCATTGCGTCCATTCAGACTTCTAACTCCTAACTGTAAATTCTGCGGATGATATTTTACCTATTTTCTATTTTTAACCAAAATGCTGTAATTCCACGGCCTTCTTCAGTCGGAGGACAAAAGGTGTAGTTTATTTGGGTGAAAAGTACTGTAAATGTCAGAATGGTTAATTGAAGCAACACTTTACTAAAATTTATGAGATATTTGCATCTCCTCGTCCTAAGTATATTTACTTATCTTTTTTCCCTAGTGACAGCGGTAACCCCTAGTTTTGCCGCTGAGCAAATTATCTTTCGGTACGGGTTGTTTGAGCAATCACTACCTGTTGCGGATTTACGTAAGTATGCAGAGACGGAACAAGTTTCTTCTGATTTACAATCTTTTCTCAAATTTTTCAATCGCGAAGAAGTTCATGAGTTTCATCAGGCGCTACAAATAAAAATGCATCTTGATCTTGCGGCTTTGGATCAAGTTTTAAATACAGAACTTGCTAAACAAATTTTAGCTGGTGTTTCCTCAGGGATCACCCGTGGTGACAAAGCCGGGGTAGACGCACTAGACGCCGGTGTTCTCCTAGCGGCTCATTCTCAAGATGGTTTGGGAATCATTAGCTTTCTTGAAGCTTATCCCAGTAAAAGACTAGTAGTTAACGTTCCAACAGCGTTAAAAATAGTAAGTCAGTCAAATCTATATCCCACTGAGATCCCACCTAAAGATAACTTAAGTTCTACACCTGTATGGCAACTTGAAGTCCAATATCAGAAATTTGCTACTCAAGGAAAGCAATTCTCTGCTTGCTTGTTTGGAGATTCTGTGACTGCTGAACTTGGTAATACTCTTGGTAAGGATACTTTTAATTTTGCTTTAAATGGTTTAAGTGGTATTTCACTTGTTGAACAACTAAATCTTCTTATTCCCACCAAAGTGAGATGCGAAAAAGCTGTGATTGCTATTGGTGGAAATGATGCTTGGTATGGATTGACCGATCAGGTGTTTGCGAACAAACTCCAAAAATCAATTTCCTTAGTGCGAAATCTTGGCAGTCGCCAAATCTTTTTGATTCCTGCTTTTTACTCAACAGTTGCAGCTAGTAAAGATCCAAGAATCTCAGCAACAAATTCTAGAGTAGAGCAGATTAATGCTGTGATGAATCAAGTAGCAGCCAAAGACAATATACCATTCGAGCTACAACAAATTCAGTCTCTCAATCAGGATAATGCTTTGAAAGATAATGTAAGTTCAGAAGATGGTGCTCATTTGAATAATGAAGGAATCAATATTTATCGACAGGCATTATTAAATATTTTGGGTAAATAGACATAGTCGTGAAAATAGTGTAGGAGCGCAATGCCGCCGCGCCCCTACCAAGAATTTCAACGAATGCATCATTTGGTACAATACTTTAATCCAAAATCCAACATCCAAAATGAATCTCCCCTCATCAAGTCGTTTACAATTTACACCTGATTTAAATATTTGCCGGATCTTAAACGGGATGTGGCAAGTTTCTGGCGGGCACGGACGTATTGAGCCAAAAGCTGCCATTCAGAGTATGTTTAAGTACGTAGATGCAGGCTTTACCACATGGGACTTAGCAGACCATTATGGGCCAGCAGAAGACTTGATTGGTGAGTTCCGCCGTCAAGTCGTTGCGACTCGTGGTGAAGAGGCTTTATCTCACATTCAAGCCTTTACCAAATGGGTGCCTCGTCCTGGGAAAATGACAAGAAAACTCGTTGAGGAAAATATTAATATCTCCCTGAGAAGGATGGATGTTACATCGTTAGATTTAATGCAATTTCATTGGTGGGAATACCAGGATAAAAATTACCTTGATGCCCTCAAGTATATGACAGAACTACAAGGTGAGGGAAAAATCAAGCATTTAGCTTTGACTAACTTTGATACTGAACACCTAAAAATTATCACTGATGCTGGGATTAAAATAGTTTCCAATCAGGTGCAATTTTCTCTGATTGACCGCCGTCCTCAAGTGAAGATGGTGCAATTTTGTCAACAAAAAGACATAAAACTTTTTACTTACGGCACAGTTTGCGGTGGTTTGTTATCAGAAAAGTACCTAGGGAAACCAGATCCACGAGGATTTGATCTGACCACTGTGAGCTTAAGAAAATACAAGAATATGATTGATACTTGGGGTGGTTGGCTTTTATTTCAAGAATTACTTTCTACCTTAAAGGAAATAGCCGATAAATATAGTGTCAGTATTTCTAATGTGGCTGTGCGTTATATTTTGGAACAGCCAACTGTGGGGGGTGTCATTGTTGGTGCAAGGCTTGGCATATCTGAACATATAGAAGACAATGCCAAAGTGTTTGGCTTCACGTTGGATGCTGAGGATCTAAATCAGATCGATGCTGTATCTAACAAGTCACAGAATTTGTATGATTTAATCGGCGACTGCGGCGATGAGTATCGGCGATGAGCATTTAGAGGGAGTGGGGAGTGGGGAACTCGGTGCCCCCTCTGGGGATTAGGGGGGGAGTAGGGAGTAGGGGAGTAGCGGCGACCACAGGAGAAGATTAAGGGTATAAACCCCTAAATTTATTTATGAAAGGAAGCAAAAAAGTAACCGTTCAGTACTACTCAGTGTTATTCAGCTAAGTCCAGAGAATTCATACTAAACTAGATATAATGCTTGATTGAGCTAACTTATGGAAGCCATTGAATTTAAGACGATTATTCATAATGGTGCAGTTGCCATTCCCCCACAATATTCATCTCAGTGGGAAGGTAAAGCTATCCGTGTGATTGTTTTAGATGACTCAGAACTTTTGTCAGAACCTGTGGAAAAGCCAAAAAAAACGATTTTCAAGGCAATTTCTTTAAACACGCAAGGATTTGACTTTAATCGAGAAGAGGCTAATGTCCGATAGAGTTTTTCTCGATACTAATATTCTAATTTATGGGTATTCTCAGGATGAACCCGATAAACAACAGCGTGCCATTGAGTGTGTTCAATCAGGTGACGTTTGGATTAGCACCCAAGTTCTCAATGAAACAATTAATGTTTTAAAACGGAAGTTTCTCTTAGAATACTCTCAAATTAGGGCTGTTGTTGAAGAATTCACCGAACAATTTGACATTGCGCTCATTTCCGTTACCACCATTGAAACGGCTTTGAATTTAGCGGAACGTTATCAGTATAGTTACTTTGATAGCTTAATTGTAGCGAGTGCCTTAGAAGTGGGTTGTCAGATCCTCTATAGTGAAGATTTACAAGATGGTCAGCAGATAGATCATCAATTAACGATTATTAATCCTTTTCATTCTTAATATTTGGGGATAACTCGACTTAAGCAGCATTCGGTAATTCAGTGTGATCCCACATTTCCCACAAATCAGCGATCGCCCCTCAATTTCCCATCATTAAAGTAATCGCCCAGTATTATCTCTAATTGGGAGAAGACTTGGTGAACACAACTTGCACAGCCGTTTTCAAATTCATTTGTAACTGAGACTGGGCATGACCACTATTGATGGCAATTTCTACCCAGCCGTGACTACCAATTAAGGCGATCGCATTCCCAACTTCTACATTACAATATGTTTCACATCCTGGAATAGTCAACCCTGCTGTCTGTACACACCAGGATTTGCCTTGCACGCAACTTCCAGGAATGTTGGTGACTAAGTTCCCGAAGTCGTCAATATATTGAATGGAACCGACAACACCGGTTTCTGTTTGACTGTATTCAGCTATGTCTAGCTGTACTAAAGTTGCTGGGTCAATTTCTTGTCCAAGCTGTTGAAGGGGTACGCCACTGGCAAGATGTGCTCCTACTGGTGCAAAGATATCCCTACCGTGAAAAGTCTGACTGGGTTGAGGGATGCGCCAATATTCAGGGTTTGTTAATTCCACAGCTACAATTGCTGGATTCTGATTTAGTACTCCACTGAATATGCCATTGTCTGGGCCCACGAGAAACCCTTGAGCCAATTCTACGGCGATCGCCCTTCTCACACCCCCAACACCCGGATCAACCACCGCCACATGCACTGTCCCATTTGGGAAATATGGGTAAGCATTCATCAGGCAAAATCTAGCTGCCGCAATATTTTGCGGCGGAATCTGGTGTGTTAAGTCTACCACTCTCAGCGTTGGATTAATTTGGGCAATAACTCCTTTCATCACGCCCACATACACATCGCGATCGCCAAAATCACTGAGCAGGGTGAGGATACATGCCTGTTCTACTTCCCATTGAGTAAGGTGTCTGTCAAGGAGTGGTTGTTGACCCATCTGCGGCTTTGACATAAATTGAACACATAATATGATTAAACCATTTTTTCCGTAACATAAGTAACAAAATCTTTGTTATATTAGGAAAAGGAGATATAAATTAAGGATTAAACAGGAGTCTCTATGCTTACAAACAGAATGAAAGCAGCACAAGAAGCAGAAGAACTGCATCGCCAGAATATTCAACGAAGCTTAACGCATCGGTTGCAAGTAGCCAGAACGACAGGTGACGAAAAACTAATTCGCCAATTAGAGGCAGAAATGAAGTCTTTTGAGTCTACTGTAAAAGGCTAACCCTAAACTCTACAGCCGGTGTTTGGAAATAGTTTTGTTGTGCTTAAAGCCCGCTATAGCGGGTTTTATCGTTTTTAGGGGGTTACCTGGAAGACAGATGAATACTCCTTTTGTCAGAGGCATTCTACTTAGGGTCTGCTTAGGATAGACATCGTAAACTGCTTGATGCGGATTGAGCAGTTTGGGATTGAGTTTGGTGTGGCGGTTGATCTGAGTGTCTGAGTAGTTTATCAAGACTTTTGAATCTTGACTAGTCCATTGACCTTATTAGTAAGGGCAAGACTTTCGTTTGCCTATAAGTAGGCAATGTGTACTCCAAAACGGCGCGATCGACCCTACATTTTTCCACATGCATATTGCTACGGCTAGTTTGCATAATATCAGGAATTGAGCAACATGAGTCAGCACGATCCAATTAACGAGCAGAGCAAAAATCAGGATATGGAACCGTTTCGTCACGAAGCGGGAGAGTATCTCACCACTAACAAGGGCGTTAAAGTTAGCGATACGGATAATTCACTCAAGGCTGGAACGCGAGGACCAACATTGCTAGAAGATTTCCATCTGCACGAAAAGCTGGCGCACTTTGATCGTGAACGTATTCCGGAACGAGTGGTTCATGCCCGTGGTGCAGGCGCACATGGCTACTTTCAGCCCTATGAGTCACTGGCAGAATATACTAAGGCTAAGATCTTCCAAGACCCATCGGTTAGGACTCCGGTGTTTGTGAGATTTTCCACCGTAGCCGGATTTCGCGGCTCAGCGGATACAGTTCGCGATGTCCGAGGCTTTGCAGTTAAGTTCTATACTGAAGAAGGGAACTGGGATATTGTCGGGAATAACATTCCTGTGTTCTTTATTCAAGATGGAATTAAATTTCCTGACCTTATTCATGCAATTAAGCCAGAACCCCACAACGAAATGCCGCAAGCTTCGACGGCGCATGACAATTTCTGGGACTTCATCTCCCTTGTACCTGAATCGATGCACATGATTATGTGGATTTTGAGCGATCGCACAATTCCACGCAGCTTCCGCATGATGCAGGGCTTTGGGGTTCATACCTTCCGATTTGTGAATGCCCAAGGAAAAGGGCGCTTTGTCAAATTCCACTGGAAGCCCTTACTGGGTGTGCATTCCCTTGTGTTTGATGAGGCGCAGAAGCTTGGTGGAAAAGACCCCGATTACCATCGTCGCGACTTAACCGAAGCGATAGAAATGGGTGACTATCCTGAATACGAACTGGGTGTGCAAATCGTGGAAGAGGAAGACGAGTTCAAATTTGATTTTGATCTCCTCGACCCGACGAAGTTAATTCCCGAAGAACTCGTTCCGGTGCGTCCGATTGGCAAAATGGTACTGAACCGGAATCCACAAAACGTGTTTGCTGAAACAGAGCAAGTTGCCTTTGCACCCAGTAACGTGGTTCCAGGCATCGACTTTAGCAACGATCCGATGCTGCAAGCGCGATTGATTTCCTACACCGACACCCAGATGCATCGACTTGGCAGTCCCAACCTGAACCAATTGCCAATCAACCGTCCGGTATGTCCAGTGCATAACAATCAGCGCGATGGTGTCATGCCCATGAACATCGAAACATCACGCCAAAACTATTACCCGAATTCTCTGAGTGGCGGTTGTCCGATGATGTCACCGGAATCCGCAGGTGGTTATGTGCATTATATGCAGCGAGTTGAAGGACGCGTGGTTCGGGAACGGAGCAACAGCTTCAGCGATCATTTTAGCCAAGCGACTTTGTTTTGGAATAGTTTGTCAGAGGTTGAAAAAGAACACCTAATCGCAGCCGCTCAATTTGAACTCGGCAAGGTCTACACAAAGCACGTCAAGGAAGAGATGTTAAAACATCTTAACTATGTGGATCATGACCTTGCAAAGCGAGTTGCAGCAGGTCTTGGATTGCCGGCTCCTTCAGTGGAAGCTATCCCTAACCACGGACGTAGTTCAGCAGCCCTCAGTATGATGAACACAGACAAAAGCTCGATTAAGAGCCGCCGGATTGCGGTTCTTGCTGCTGATGGGGTGAATGGCAATGAAGTGATGGCGATCAAACAGGCTTTGATGAATGCTGGCGCATACGCAAAAATTGTGGCTCCCCATGGTGGAATGATTGAAACAATGCAGGGTGAAGAACTGCCGGTTGAGATGACATTCTTGACTGGGGCATCAGTTATGTTTGATGCGGTTTATGTGCCGGGGGGTGATCAAAGTGTTGAGGTGCTCAAGCACAATGGAGATGCAATTCATTTCATTGATGAAGCCTTCAAGCATTGTAAGGCGATCGCCGCAAGCAGCGAAGGCGTTGAGCTTCTGGCAGCCTCAAATATTAAAGGGGTTAACTTCACTCACAACGGTTCTGTTGGAACCGAGATGGGTGTCATAACCAGCCATAGTGGTAATCCAAATCAGTTTGCTCAAGCATTCATTGATGCAATCAAACAGCATCGTTATTGGATGCGGAGTACCAAAGAAATGGTGCCTGCATAAGTTGTGAGTTTCGGAAGATAGGGGTGGAATGGCAACATTCCCCTCGACTCTACTTCCTGGCTAGACATCTACTTCTGCTACAGATTTTGTTCCAATGCTACTCGCAACCGAAAATGTATTCCAGTATACTTTACACTATTTGCCATAACTTGATAGTATTAATCACGTATAAGATTCATACTTTAAGACTGAAATATACTTAGGGTGGGCAACACGCACCAGACAAGGATTTTGGTACACTGCACATACTTAGGTTTTTTCAAAAATCAAATACGAGTCCTATACTTCAAGTCTATCTGATAGGTGAATGAGTAAAATGAAGAAATTGCTCTCGATTATTTTGGCTGCATTGCTGTTTTTCCTAGCTGAAAACCCTGCTGCCTACGCTTCTGGTCAGAATAACTGGAGCGGAATACGGATCGATAATAAAAAAACGTCCGTTTTTACTTGGGTAGATCCTTTTTGGCACCAGATTGACGATGGTGTCACCATAAAAAATAATTTTAAAGAGATAAGTAACAACTATAATACTGTTGTTGTAGATCAAGGATATGGACCCCTCTTTTTAACCGCAGACGGTGCATATTGGAATGGAATACGTTTTGCTACAGGGTCTTTTGGAAAGCACAAAGCATGGAGTGGTCAAAATTTGACTTCTGGAAAAGGAGTCAGATATCAGTTCAATAAAGCTACTGGTTTTTGGGAACATGCAGACAACGGAGTTGTCACCAAGAACAATTTCAAAGAAGTGGACAACAACAGTGGAACCGTCATAATCGCTCAGGAGGGATGTAAACAGGTCTATCTAACTTTGGACGGAGCTTATTATGATGGAATTAAATTCGCATCAGGAACTTTCACTTTCACTAACTGATTCACCATGTAAAAGTTGATCAGCCCTTCGGCCAGGGGAGAAGGTAAATGTAACTGTTTATACAAAATTTGGACGCCTTCTGCCCTGCCTTGCCCATCTGTAAATTTTCCTGCCCACCTACCGCACTATTATAGTGAATCTATTTTTTAATAACATTGAAATTAAATTGTTTATTATGTCTGTTTATTTGAACGAAAAGTGAAAATCAAACCCAAAAGATTAGGCTGGTCAAATTTGTTTGTGTTTAATTTTTCAAAAATATCAGTAATAT
>CAIVAU010000088.1 GCA_903903925.1 uncultured cyanobacterium | reverse complement strand
GTTGTGGGATACAAGCCCACTTAAAAAAAAGATGCATTGCGAGACGCGTAGCGCGAGAAATGCGGCGTCCTTGTTTCAATCCCACGACTTCAGTCGTGGGTACTACTTCCGAGTTCCTATTTCCGACTTCCGACTTCTGAAAGTAAGCAACTTGTAGTGGTTAAATTTGATTAACAACAACATAACAACCCTTTGACTACAAAAGTTTTCAGAGGGTTTCTCTTATAGTTAAATTATTTAAATTGATTTAAATTGATTTAAATTATTAAGAAATACTAGCAATACTTACAAGCCCCTACAGCAACCATCTTGTAGGGGTTTTTTCCTTTAACCAGGAACTCGCGGTTCTAGGACTAAATTTGGGGTCTAGCCGGGGTACGTGCATTCAGGGGACACGATGCAAAGTTTTGTTACGTAAAAGAGTCAAAACCATTGATTTTGCGTTGTTTCAACCTGCTGCGTTGATGTCAGCTGAAGATGAAAACATCACCAAAAATGATTGAGTATGAGCAAGTTTAAGGAACTTCAGAGGGTGGAGAAGTGATTTTACCGTAGTAATTTTCAATTGCTCCTCTACCATTTATGGGCAAATTAAGAAACTAAGAAAACAATCATTGTAATAATTCTTTGCAGCGTGTCTCAATTTGCACGTATCCCGGCTAACCCCCTTCTTGAGACATTCAGCAACTTTTCCGCACCTTTCTCGTATAGTAAGACTCATCGTTCCCCTCATTTTTACCAAGGGTTACGATAACCTGTCCCTGTAATTTTTTACAGGGCTTTCTTTTTTATTAATAGTGCTTATTTATACTTATTATCTCTTCCGGGTTTTTTCCCGCCTTAAGTTGATACCCGAAATTTACCCGCTGTTGGGAGATCTTAGCCGGGGGACAATAAGCAGGGGGACTTGAAGCAGGGCACTTTCTAGTAGAGGGAGTAGAAGTACGAATCCTCCGAGCTTTAGCAGGAGGTAAATCAAACAACGTCTACTGTCACCTGCATCCCTGCCTTCACCAGCATATTAATCAATTTATCCACACTAAACCGACCAATTTCGCCATTCATCAAATTACTCATCCGTGGCTGTGTTTCACCAAAAAAGTTAGCCGCCTGTTCTTGAGTCCAGCCACACTCCAAAATGTATTGTCGCAATTTCAGCATGAGGTCAGCCCGCACTTTTAGATTCGCAGCTTCTTCAGTATCAAAACCGAGATCCTCAAACACATTTTCACTGCCTTGAATCACTGCCATCGTGCCATCATGGTGCTTAAACTCCACTGTTGGTGATTTCAATTGCAGAAATTCTACAAAGTGAAGTACTTGCTGCTGCTGTTCTCTTGATAAGGTAAGAACGCGGATCAAATCTTTGTAAACTCAGTCCTTCATACTCTGCAACAAGTCTTAAAGTTGCCTCAACTAGAGACCAAAAATAGAGGATAGCTGACTCTGGATGTTGTGACTCATATCTCTGAGTCCTCTGCGCCTCTGCGGTTAATTAGATAGGTAATCTAAAGGGCGGTTCGGCAGTAAGAATCACCCGTCGCCCTCAAGGGTTGCCAGTTCCTCGACTTGGGTAGACCCGAATGGCACGCTTGAAATCCTCAAAAACTTGTGACGCGGGTACGACATCGACACAGAGAGTTTCCTCCCAGTCTCAATGTCCCCGCGTCAGTCTAGACCCATCAAAGTTGACTTACCAGACCACTACTCTACCCCCTCAATTCGATCCTCAACCTCCTGATACAACTCCCGTAGCAATTCCAAATTGTTCTCACTTGTTTCCCAATAACCACGACCATTCACTTCCAACAAAGTCGCGACAACCTTACGGAAAGAATGGGGGTTGAGATTCATCAGGCGCTTCCGCATCTCTTCATCCTGAATAAATGTGGCATTAGTATCCTCATATATCCAGTTATCTACAGCACCAGCAGTGGCACTCCAACCCATCGTATTGACTAACCGTTTCGACAGTTCCCGCACACCTTCGTAACCGTGAGACAGCATACCCTCATACCACTTGGGATTTAATAACTTGGTACGGGCATCTAAACGCACAGTTTCTGATAATGTACGCACTTGAGCGTTAGCTGTGGTTGTGTCAGCAATGTAGGATGCTGGTTTCTTCCCATCACCCCGCAAACTAGCAACCAGCTTAGTGGGATCAGAGTCAAAGTAGTGGGAAACATCCGTTAAGCTAATCTCGGAAGAGTCGAGATTTTGGAAAGTCGCCTCGGCAGTTTTCAGGGTGCTTTCAAAAATCTGCTGGGACTGTTCCATCGTACCGGGGTTATCAGCACTAAAAGCGAAGGATTTCCGATTCAGGTACATTTCCTGCAACTCTGCTTCACTTTCCCAAGTACTGTTCTCTACGGCTAAATTAATATTTGACGAGTAGGAACCAGAAGCATTGGAGAACACACGAGTCGCCGCTTGACGCAAATTAATGCCCATTTCCTCTGCTTGCTGGAGGGCGTGTTTGCGGACATAATTCATGGATGGTGGTTCCTCTGCTTCCGCCGCCATCTTCACCCCTTGATCCAGCAGATTCATTTGGTTAATGAACAAGTCGCGGAATACACCAGAACAGTTGATCACCACATCAATTCTGGGACGTCCCAATTCTGATACAGGTATCAATTCTAACTTGTTCACCCTTCCCAAGGCATCAGGAACCGGACGCACACCAATCATCCACATGATCTGTGCCAGTGATTCTCCGTAGGTTTTGATGTTATCTGTTCCCCAAAGGACACAGGCAATGGTTTCTGGATACTGACCGCCGTTTTCTGCTTGGTGACGTGCTACAAGTCTGTCTACGACAATTTTTGCCGACTGCACAGCCGCAGTGGTGGGGATTGATTGGGGATCGAGGGCGTGGATATTTTTACCTGTGGGTAACACGTCTGGGTTGCGGATGGGATCACCACCAGGTCCAGGTATGACATATTCACCTTCTAACCCTTGAAGTAATGCTCCCAGTTCGTTGTCTGCACAAAGTTGTTTGAGGCAGAATTCCAAATACTCAAATAGACTTTGGATTTTAGATTTGGGATTTTGGATTTGAGAATTAGAATCTAAAATTGGAAATCCTAAGTCCACGATCGCCTGCACCCAAGGCTCTTTTTTCCCCATGTTAAAAAAGTTAAGCCTGGAAACAAGGGAAACCCTCCCTTCAGCATCAGTTTGCTCTTTCACAAGGGCGGAAACTGCGGCGCGGGTCGCCATTGTGATGTCTTGCAACAAATTGACATCTTCTAAAATGCCTTTGTCACTGTTTTGGTAAATCTCCTCAATATCCCGCCCGATACTAGCAGCAATAATTCTCGGCAAACTGAGAATTTCGTCCTCTGCACGATCCAAGTTACTGATATTGACTAGGGTAGCAACTGCTTCCTCTGCACTAGGAGGTTTCCCAACGATGTGTAAGCCACATGGCAACAGTCGCGATTCAATCTCCATTAACTTGCGGTAAACCATGCCAACAATAGTATCCCGCTCTTCGGCGGTCATTTCTTTGGCATCTGTTTCTGGCAAGGCAATGTCTTTATCCAAATTCACCATCCGGCACTTATCCATGATGGTATTAACTATCGGAACGCCTCGTCCAGTGTCTTTCAAGGTTTGGTAAGATCCAATCAAATCGCTGAGTTCTTTCAAACCCTTATACAATCCGGCATTTTCCGCAGGCGGAGTTAAGTAAGAAATTGTCTCTGCATAGCTACGACGCTTGGCAATTGTCGCCTCGCTAGGGTTATTTGCTGCGTAGTAATAGAGATTGGGGATCGAACCAATCAAGTTATCTGGGTAACATTCTCCCGACATTCCCATTTGTTTCCCTGGCATGAATTCCAAAGAACCATGAGTCCCAAAGTGCAATACGGCATCAGCTTGCCAAATCTGTTCTAAGTAAGTGTAGTAAGCGGCAAAACCGTGATGGGGACTTGCGGAACGGGAAAATAACAACCGCATTGGATCGCCTTCGTAACCAAATGTCGGCTGAACACCAATAAACACATTACCGAAGTGTTTGCCATAAATCAGCAGGTTTTGCCCATCGCTGTTGAGATGTCCTGGTGGTGATCCCCAGTTTTCTTCTAGCCTGTGGGAGTAGGGTGTGAGTGCTTCATACTCTGGCACTGTCATTCTGTAGGCAACGTTGAGTTCAGGACTGCTATACTGCGCCTGGGCGTCGTGGATAACTTGTTCCATCAACTCTTTGGCACTTTCTGGCAAGTCTTGCACGTCATACCCATTATTATTGAGGGCTTTCATCACCTCGTAAATTGAGCCGAATACATCCAAGTAAGCAGCAGTTCCCACGTTCCCTTTATCTGGTGGAAAGCTGAAAACGGTGATCGCAACTTTCTTTTGTAGCTTCGGCTTACGGCGCAAGTTAGCCCATTTCAACACACGTTGGGCGACCGCTTCGACCCGGTCTTGGAGGGCGATCGCTTTCCCTGTGGTTCCATCCCTTCCTGACAAAATGATCGGTTCGATCGCCCCATCCAATTCGGGAATGGCAATTTGCAAAGCCACTTGAATTGGGTGTAACCCCAAATCACTATTGATCCATTCTTCTGTTGTTTGAAAGACTAGAGGCAACACGACCATGTACGGACGATTCAACCTTTTCAGCGATTCTATCGCCTTCGGATGGTCTTGCCTTGCTGGTCCACCCACAAGAGCAAAACCAGTTAGAGAGACGACTGCATCTATGAGGGTAGGGGGAGAGGAGGGATTCGGTAATCTCTCTGGGGATAGGAGGGAATTCCCCTGTTTTTGATTCCCTGAGTCGTAGAAGTAGGCATCTACAGGTTTAGAGAAATCCAAACCTCCAGCAAATACGGGAATGACCCGTGCCCCCATTGCTTCTAGTTCTTGCACCATTGCTACATAATGAGCATCATCGCCCGTCACTAGGTGCGTACGTTGCAGTACCAACCCAATACAAGGTGCAAACGGGTCTTTCAAATCATTAGATATATCCTTACGGCTGGTGTACCAGTTGAGGTATTCCCTCACATCCTCAAACATTGTGGGCGCTAAAGGATGCCAAATCCCCATATCAGGATAGACAACTGGTTCTTTATATTGTAGAGACTCTAAATTTTGCGTCTCTTCACCTTTCAATACATATTTATCAGCTAACATCAGCAAGAAGTTTTCCAGATTTTCTGGAGAACCACCCAGCCAATACTGAAAGCTGAGCATGAAATTTCGCGCATCCTGTGCTTTGTCCATTGGCAGGAACTTGAGCACTTGCGGCAGGGTTCTTAGGAGCTTTAGCATCCCATCTTGGAAACCCGCACCGGATTTTTCCTTGCGCTTTCGCATGAATTGTGCTATGACGCTTTTAGATTGACCCAGTTGTGCTAGAGAGAAGCTGCCCATTTTGTTCAGGCGCATCACTTCCGGCATAGAGGGGAAGACTACGGCAACATCCAAGCGATCGCGATACGGTGCTACCGCCTCTACTAATTTCTGGGCTAAGTCTTCAATAAAAATCAGTGATGCAATAAAAATATTAGCTTTCTCGATATCCCGTTTGAACTCCGCGTGGTTCTCTGGATCTCGGAGTTCCTCAATCAAGTAACCACTGATTTCTATCGCTAAGTTGGGATTGTTTTCGTTTATCGCCCGCACCGCTTGTGACAATGCACTTTGGTATTGGGACTCTAACACGACATAGACCACCTTAATTAAACGTCGTCCTCGGAGGTTATCAGGCTTAATATGTCTAATGGTGGACTTGACGTGGGTGAACATGCTGATGAGGCTCCTTTGATGCGTGTTCTCTACTGTTAGTGATTCTTGGCATTCATCTGCCTCTCAGACTGCCTCTATGATGACAATCTGAGTTTTTTGTACCAGAAAATGCTTATTCAATGGGTGTTTTCTGGCCTATCCTACACAAATCGATATAAAAAACGAAATGTTTTTTAAGATTTGTTAACTTAATTTGAAAGTAATTACTCACAAGAGTGTAACAGAAAATTAACAATTAACTGCGTAATGACCAATATTGATATTTTGATTCTCTCAAATGGGCCTGGGGAGGTGACAACCTGGGTGCGCCCAGTCGTGGGGGCATTAAGGCAACAACTGGGAGATGACCGAACTTATATGCGGATTTCCGTGGTTTTATCCCCTTGCCCAAATGCCACTGGCAAAGAAGCAGCAATTGCCAGGTCTTTCAGCGAAGTGGACAGGGTGCAAGCACCAGAGTATTTTTGGCCATTTTTGCTATGGGGCAAAACTGTTGAGAATTGGGACTGGCGCGATCGCGGTGTGATTGTTTTCCTCGGAGGCGATCAATTTTTCGCGGTGGCGATCGCCAAAAGGCTGGGTTATCGCACCGTTGTTTACGCTGAATGGCAAGCACGTTGGCACAGCTTGATTGATCGTTTTGGAGTGATGAAACCGGAAGTTACTGTTCATGTACCCCAGAAATACGCCCATAAATTTACAGTCGTGGGAGATTTGATGGTAGAAGCCCAGGGAGGGAGAGAGGGGGGAGAGAGGGGAGAGGGGGGAGAAACATCCTTTTCATCCCAAACCCCAACTCACTTGATTGCTTTGCTACCTGGATCGAAGGCGGCGAAATTAATGCAAGGAGTTCCTTTGACGTTGGCAAGCGCACAGTATATTCACGCACAAAGACCCCAAACCAACTTTGTGATTCCTGTCGCCCCGACTTTAGATTTAAAAACGTTAGCTAGTTTTGCTGATCAACAGAAAAATCCTTTTGTTCAAACCTTCGGTAACGTTTCTGCTCAATTGGTTGAATCGGCACATCCTGTCTTGAAGACAGTGGGTGGCTTATCTGTGGAACTCTGGACTCAGACGCCTGCTTACGACCTATTATCCCGATGCAGCCTCTGCCTGACGACAGTAGGAGCAAACACCGCTGAACTAGGTGCTTTAGGCGTACCGATGATTGTTTTACTACCAACACAACAATTAGATGCAATGCGTTCTTGGGATGGAGTACCAGGACTTTTGGCAAATTTACCCCTAGTTGGTTCTGGCTTTGCCAAGCTAATTAACTGGCTGGTTCTCAGACGCAAGGGTTTATTAGCATGGCCAAATATTTGGGCTCAGGAAATGGTTGTACCGGAACTGGTAGGAAAACTTCAGCCTCAAGACGTAGCATCCGTAGCCTTAGACCTTTTGGATCATCCAGAAAAATTGGACGAGATTAGATCAAAACTACGGAAAACACGAGGTGAACCAGGAGCATCTCAAAAAATAGCACAGTTGGTACAGGAGGAAATTATGAATGATGAATTATGAAAAACTGCCTAATTCATCATTCATCATTCTTCCCGTCCCGCCGTCCGAGTTCATAAACGCCGCAACCCATACAGGCAAGTATCCCCATACTGACTGCCCAACTGCGACCTAAACTGAGTTCAACGCCCCAGTTACATAAAGCGCCAATGACTAGAAAAGGCACAATGCTAAATAGTGAGGCGTAAAAAGCATTTTGGGACTCTCTCGCCTGACGAGTCTGTTCAAATTCTGTCTTGTTAGTGTAAAGCGATCGCTCGGCAAAGTTAAACCATCGGCTTAGTTGCTGAATGATCCATTCACTAATTGGGGAAAAACCTAGATAGAGTGCTAAAGACCACAAACTCGCCCCGGCGATCGCACTTGTGTTTAATTCAAATCTGAAGGGCAACATTTCAGTTACCATGGCTTATGGGAGTCCTGTAAAGGGTTAAATTCAGTTTAAGTAGATACTAAGATACTAATATTAATTTGAGGAATAAAATATGAGTAATCGGCGACAAAGAGTAGCTATTTATGGAACTGGTCTATTTCTATTAGGACTGAGTATTGTAACTTTAATTACTCTATTGCCGAAGTTAGAAAAAGTTAAAGCTGTACAATCTCATACCAACCAAATCGCAACGGGTAACAGTTGGCTTGCAGCGTCTTTTCCTGTAGAAAATTTTCAGGCATACACATCTGGTTTTGGTTACCGCCGTTCTGCTACTGGAGGTAACAATTGGGAGTTTCACAGTGGCTTAGATATTGCTGCCCCACAAGGCAGTTACATTCGCAATTGGTGGGCAGGTACAGTTATTCAGGTTGGCGATCGCAACGCCTGCGGTACCCATATTGTGATTAAATCTGGTGAATGGCAACACACCTACTGCCATATGGAAGGACAAGTTGAAACTGCATCTGGTCATCGTTATTTCATTGATCGTGCAGGTGGTGTTCAAATTTGGGAAGGTCAGCAAATACCCGCTGGAGTCAGAATCGGTCGGGTCGGAATGACTGGACGCACCACTGGACCACATCTCCATTGGGGACTAAAGTATAGTGACAACTACGTAAACCCAGCAATGGTTCTCCAAGCAATGTTCTCTCAACAGCAACTTGCCAGAAGTTCAGCACCACGATTGACGCCGCAGCAGTCAACGGTCACAATTGACAATTCAAAATCTATTCAGGATTCTGGATATTAATAGTTAGATTCGCCGATAACCAGTTGAGCAGATCTGCAATTGATGTAAAATCTAATAGTTCTTCCGCAAGTGCATCCAATTGATGGAGCGAAAGATCTTGGATATCCGATCGCGCCTGTTGTGGTATCTCTCCTAACCGTTTTTGTAGTTGCTTGAAAATGAGTGTTTTTCCCTGTTGATGTTTCCCTTCCTCTTTCCCCCGTTCATAGCCAATACGCTCACCTGTGGTGATGTAGGTCATACGACTCTCCTGTTCAAATTGCTTAAACTCTTGCCAAAATTCTGCTTCCAATGCTTTTGGTAAAATCATAACCCAGTCGATGAATCGATAGAGGTTACGAATATCCAATTCCTGCCAGCCTAATTCATAAAGTCGCCGGATTAAGCTAAATTTCCACGTTTTTCGGTCTTGGGGTGTTTTTGTTGTCTGTTGTGTCTTTAAATGTGCCATTACCACCGTTGCAAAGGGATTCTCACTGGCTTCTAGTTCCGCCCATTTGTGTTCGTAATCCAACAGCTTGACAATGCCAAATTCAAAGTTCAACCGTGTATTTGGATAATTATAGCTGTATTGGGTTGGTCGCCAGTCACGGGTTGGGTCACACAAAATTGCTAGGCTGATGGCTGGTTTGTGAAACTTGTCAAAAATCCGCAGGTTGTACGTAAACATCCTTTCTGCAAAGATTTCTTCTGATTTTGCCTGCACTTCTACATGTATCAGCAGCCAAGTTTCTTCTCCATCCATCAGCCACACTTTGACTAATTTATCCGCATATCTTCTTCCTTGTTCGGCATCGCGGTCTATTTGCTGGAATTCTTTATCCAGAAATTCATGGGGACGTTCCCAGTTGATTAATGCAAATGTTTGCGGAAAAAAGAATTCTATTGCTCTTGGAAAGTAAGCTTCTAAAATTTCTTTCCACGGACTATCGTTATCCGCTCTTTCTTTCTCGTTGGTCATGATTCATATCATGTTTGGGTCATTACTTGTAAATTATATGGCTCGGAGTTGCGCGTTGCACTAAGTGCGCAAGAAGCGCAACTACAAACTTAATACAAGTATTCAAACGAACATGATATAACTTAACTCATCCATAAGAATATAGGAGTCAGAATTGTTAAAGCATAAGTAGATAACAGGAGCCGTCTCTCGCTTTGAAGACAGATACTAAACCTTATATATTCTGACTCCTGACTCCTGACTCCTGACTCCTGACTCCTGACTCCTGACTCCTGACTCCTGACTCCTGACTCCTGACTCCTGACTCCTGACTCCTG
>CAIVAU010000087.1 GCA_903903925.1 uncultured cyanobacterium | reverse complement strand
GCTGTAGTAGACAAACATATTGCCACCGACAAAGAAATCCTCGCGTCCAGACAGGGCGGCTAGCGCTGAATCAATCAAGACATTCATTGCTATTCTATGGCGGTTACTTTCCAACGGTTCTCCATCATCAAATACGAGATTGGTTGGTGGCAATGGCACCTCTACTGGCACGATCTCGGCCCACCGTGTTTCTCGCTCAGTTGTAGCGTCAGTAGACATAGCTTTTACCGATATAGTTAGCGCAAGTAGCGTAGCTGTCAGGAGAAAGCAGCCACGACACTAAGATTTCTGTTTTCATTTTAGCACAGAAATGACCAAAATCAAGAACCGCCAACGGCAGGACAGCTAGGAGTGACGAAGAATCTCAGGGTGCTATAGTAAAGGATATTTCCACACCTCAATTAGCGCGAGATGCTGGTTTAACAGATTACCCTGGTTTTGATTTACTTTCTAGGTATCCTGACGGCAAACAGCGATCAATAGAAGTTAAAGGACGAGCTGAAATTGGCAATGTGGAGTTAACCGAGAACGAGTGGGTGGCAGCTTGTAACTTACGTGAACGTTACTGGCTGTACGTGGTGTTTAACTGTGCGACTCCCCATCCCCGCTTGCTAAGAATACAAGACCCGTTTGGCAAATTGATTGTGAAAACTAAGACTAGTGTGGTGATAGATGCACAAGAGATTTTCCAAGCGGCAGAGAATTAGTAGTGTGGAAGATAATGTGGAAGAAAGTACCACCAGCAATAGCAGAAGAGTCTGAAATCCTATGACTACTGAAATTATCTTGAACTTACCAGATGAAGTCTACAAAAAAGCCGAACACTTTGCCCAACTCACTAATCGCGCTGTAGTTGATATTTTGACACAAGCAATAGCACTTTCTCTCTCTCCCGTCAGTTCCCAGTCTACACAAATTGACAGTAAAGAAACTCCCTCTATTGCTTCTCTACTTAATGAAGAAGTTATTGCCCTCACGGAATTACAAATGCAACCAGAACAAGATAAAAGGTTAAGCGAATTGCTATACAATCAACAAGCTGGAACACTTACTCACGCAGAGCATTCTGAACTCCCGGCTTTAATGCAAGTCTACCAAGAAAAACTATTACTTAAAGCTCAGGCTTTACGTGAAGCAGTCCAGCGAGGTTTACGAGAACCTTTAGATGCGTGAGTTCAGGCTGAGTGTATCCCATTTTCGTAAATTCGTAGTGCGAGCATCTTGCTCGCTTGTAGTACATGTGAGCAAGATGCTCACACTACTGATCGTCTTAAAGAACGGAATGAAATACTAGAAAGATTAGCCGGTAGAGTCGTTCAAAAAGAACAAAGGAAAAAGTTACCTAGTGGCAAGGTTGAAGAAACATATAAAGAAGAAACAGAGGGAGGAATTCTTCACTGGGGTAGAGAATCTAGTGCCGATTTAGATTGGTTTCGAGAAAAAATTAAAGAAGCTTATGGCGGACGTGCGCCGAAAGTTTTAGACCCCTTTGCTGGTGGTGGGGCAATACCTTTAGAAGCGATGCGACTGGGTTGTGAAGTAACAGCTATTGATATTAACCCAGTAGCTTGGTTTATTCTGAAATGTACTTTGGAATATCCGCAAAAATTAGCTGGACAGAAACTTCGTCTGCCGGAGTTTGTTTTGAAAAACCGCGATTTTATGGAGTCTTTCTTTAAAGCACAGGGTTTGAAAGGTGCTTCGTTGAAAAAGCAATTAGAGAAACTAGGACTGGATAAAGATGAAAATTGGATTCCCGGTTTAAAGATTGAAGCTGCTACATTAGAAGCTGATTTAGCATGGCATGTTCGTGCTTGGGGTTGGTGGGTACTTCAGCAAGCACGATGAGGACGAAGAAACCAGCGAGGATGCCGATACGGAACCAGAAGAGGGTACAGGTAGCAAAGTTAAGCTTAAACCCTGGCAGCAACGCAAGCGGAAAACAATGGGTTACGAAGCTGCTGGCGGTCGTCCCATCCCCCTCATCGACCAAGTACATCGCCTGATGCACCTGTGGAAAGCAGGCGATGTCGTCAAGGTAGACGATTATCTAGACAATAAAGGACTGCGACGCAATGCCTTATTCCACCAACTGCTGCAAGCTTTAATCGAACTTGCAGATGTTGGTAGTGACGAACGCGCTTTACTGGAAAGTATCAGCAATCACATCGCAGCGAAAAGCGGCACAGATCAACTGTCGCTACCTTTGAATAACTAATCACCGATAAAACAACAAATTTAAGTATATTTTATTACTTTTGTCCCGTTCCCTTCCCACTCTGAGAAGGAGATTAGGGGTTAAGTAAACACTGTGCAGCGTAATCCTTGCTGACCCTTCCTAAATCAAGTTGTACGTTTATAATATTTATGTGATATGGAACATCCTCAAATTTAGTGTAATTTATTGTGTCTGCCAAAGACATCTTTCACGATACCGTCACAACAGCCTTACAAAAAGATGGCTGGATAATTACCAACGATCCGTTATATTTGCGACTAGGTGACGACACAATGCGGATTGATTTAGGCGCAGAACGTCTAATTGTTGCAGAACGGGATAAAGAACAAATAGCAGTAGAGGTTAAAAGTTTTCTTGCTCCTTCGGCAATATCTGAATTTCACACAGCTTTGGGGCAGTATCTTAACTACCGCGCTGTATTGCAGATGCAACAGCCCCATCGAAAGCTGTATTTGGCAGTATCTATCGATATTTACCGAAACTTTTTCCGACGGGATTTACCTCAATTAAGTATGCAACTTTACCACATGAAATTGATTGTATTTGACCCAGTTACTGAGGTGATTGTGCAATGGATAAATTGAATCACTACCGCCAACTTATCCCCCAGATAATTAGCCAATATGCTGAAATGAAACCAAGTCAGGGCGATATTAAAGTTTACACCTCCATTGATTTAGAGAACGACCATTATCAGGTTTTCCATGCTGGTTGGGATGGATATACACGAATATTTGGGGCGATCATTCATATTGATTTAATTGCAGATAAAATCTGGATTCAGTGTGACGGAACTGAGGTCGGAGTCGCAAATGATTTAGTATCAGTTGGCGTACCTAAAGAAGATATTGTTTTGGCGTATCATTCACCATTTATGCGGCAGTATGATGGTTTTGCTGTGGGATGAGTTTAATCCGCTTATCATTGCCATTACTCCGTCGCGACTTCATTCAGGCATTTCAACGCATTCAGTGTTCGGGGATATCCCACCCAGGGCAACAATTGTGTAATCAGATCCAGCAGTATGTCTTTGCTGTTTCCGACATTCAGGTTGCCTTGAATGTGCCCCTTTATCTGTGATTCAACCCCACCCAGAGCAATGAGGATAGACAGTGTGATCAGCTCCCTAACTCTTATGTCTACGCCATTGCGGGTGTAATAATCGCCAAAGCAATTGGCAGACAGAAACCTTTGAATGTGTAGCTGGTCTTTGGGCGATCGCTCATACATTTGATCGATCATCTCACCGAACACAGCTTTCTGTATTGCCAGCCCTTTGTCGTAGCGTGTTTCTGGGCTGGTGGTCGATTGCCCTTCTAAAGGTAATTGAATGCCCCTGCTGGACATCACTTCATTCGTGGCATGGACGAAATCAAATGCTTTCGCCATACCCACGTAGGGTACCGACTGATACAGAATCTCCTTGATTTCAACTGGCGTTACTCCGACATTGAGCGCAGCAGCCACCATAACCCTGTATTCGCTGACTGCTTGGCTGCCGATGATAGATGCCAGAATCAGCACGACTCTTGTCTTTGTATCCAGCTGGCCCAGAGCAATGACTTCGTCGAAGGCGAAGTTGTCAAAGACTTCGATCAGTTCAGGGTCGGTTACTTTCAGGGTCGATTTGTGGTTTGGAAACAGTTCCTCATGGTTTTTATGTGCCGCTTCACTTATCCTCACAGAGTCCTTCTGCGGTGTATTTGTCATCCGTACCTCCTTATTTTAATCACAGTTTTGTGTCCAGCGATTCCGTCTATAATCCCGTGCGCTTTTCCAACTCTTCTGGATAGCGATCGCCTTCCACTACAATTTGCACCAATGCCTCGTCGATGCGCTTCAACTCGTCCTGCGTCAGTTCGATGTCTGCTGCTGCAACATTTTCTTCCAGACGGCTCAATTTAGTCGTGCCGGGAATGGGCACAATCCACGGTTTTTGCGCCAGTAGCCAGGACAGGGCGATTTGCGCTGCTGTAGCTTTCTTCTGGTTTGCCACCTCTTTCAACAAATCCACCAAGGACTGGTTGGCATCGAGAGCTTTCGGAGTAAACCGAGGAACGATGCTGCGGAAGTCGGATTTGTCGAATTTTGCATCCTTGCTGATACTGCCTGTTAGGAAGCCTTTACCCAAAGGACTAAACGGCACAAAACCGATTCCCATCTCTTCCAGGGCAGGCAACAGGACTTCTTCCGGTCGCCGCCACCACAGGGAGTACTCACTCTCAACGGCAGTTAACGGTTGGACTGCATGGGCCCGACGCACGGTCTGTACACCCGCTTCTGAAAGCCCCCAATGTTTGATTTTGCCTTCACCGATCAAATCCTTAATGGTTCCGGCTACCTCTTCGATCGGCACTTGCGTATCTACGCGGTGCTGATAGTACAAATCGATCACGTCGGTCTTTAAGCGCTTCAGCGAACCTTCTACGGACTCTCTGATTCCTGATGGATGACTGTTCTGCACCTGCTTACCGTCCTGTAACTTGATGCCGAATTTCGTGGCAATGACGACGCGATCGCGGTAGGGTTTGAGCGCTTCACCCAGCAATGCTTCATTGGTGAAGGGTCCATAAATTTCAGCGGTATCAAAGAAGGTGACACCACGTTCCACTGCGGCTTGGAGCAGGGCGATGCTTTCTTGCTTGTCGAGGGTATTGCTGTAGGCATAGTTCAGCCCCATGCAACCCAGCCCGATCGCCGAGACTTCTAAGTTACTGTTTCCCAGTTTGCGCTTTTGCATGATACTTCTCCTTATATTGGTTTCAAATCAGCTCAGTCATGGTTGCCGTAAGAAGCTCCTTTGAGGTTCCACCGCAGTTATGCAGATTTAAGGGATGCCATATCAATACAGAAGCGGTATTTCACATCGGACTTGAGCAGTCGCTCGTAGGCTTCATTGACCTTCTGGATGGGGATAACTTCGTGTTCGGTTGGATCGCGACGCTTGATCTTGGTGGAGGACAGCAGTGATGTTGCACTGGTTGCGGAATAAGCTTTCGTGTTGTACATAAATTGATGCTCCTATTGGTTTGCTTTAGCTTTATTCTAAGAATCCTCAAGGGCAAGCAATAGGACGATCCTCTAAGATCGTTGTACAATCCTGTAAACTTAAAAATGAACGCTGCCAAAACGAGTGAAAAGTCCGAAATGGATTTAATGAACGACCCGCAGGCAAAGCGCGAGGCAGAGAGAGCGCAAGCCCACAGAGATGAACTAACTGAGCGGATTGCACAGGCTATTCGTCATGATGGGACAATTGAGCCGCTGAAAGGATTGCACTTCAACCGCACCTCCTTGTCTGCGGAACCCTGTCATAGTGTCTCTGTCCCTGCCTTTTGTGTGATTGCTCAGGGCAGCAAAGAAGTTTTTCTGGGTAGCGATCGCTATCAGTACGACCCGATGCATTATCTGCTGGCTACGGTTGAACTACCGATTGTCAGCCAAATTCTGGAAGCGTCAAAGGCGCAACCATACTTTAGCCTTCGCCTCGATCTTGACCCCACCCTTGTTGGCTCAGTGATGGTCGAGGCAGGGTATCCCTCATCGCGCAGCGGTGCTGATGTGAAAGCGATTGACGTAAGTCCGTTGAATGCAAATCTGTTGGATGCTGTGGTGCGGCTCGTCAGGCTTCTAGATTCCCCTGCTGAAGCTCATGTTCTCGCACCATTGATTAAGCGGGAAATCATTTACCGACTCATGATGGGAGAGCAAGGTAATCGGCTCCGTCATATTGCAGTTCTAGGTGGCTACACTTACCACATTGCCAGAGCCGTCGAGCGACTTCGTAAAGACTTTAACGAGCCGATCAAGATTGAAAGCATAGCACGAGATCTGGGAATGAGTGTTTCGGGCTTTCACCATCACTTCAAGTCTGTCACTGCAATGAGTCCCTTGCAGTTCCAGAAGCAATTGCGGCTCCAGGAGGCTCGCCGTCTGATGCTGGGGGAAAGCCTTGACGCTACCAGTGCTGCCTACCGAGTGGGGTACGACGATGCCTCGCACTTCAACCGGGAGTACAAGCGGCTCTTTGGTGCACCACCGATGCGCGATGTGGAGCGGCTGCGAGAAACTGCTAGAGAAACTGCTAGTTCAATATGATTGTTACTGCTGCCAGTTTAGCTTATTATCTTCTTAATTTCACCATAGGCACGGTAAAAGCCCCCACTGGCAGACTCGCGTACCTCTTCAACAAGATAGCGATCGCCCTGTTGACGAATATCCTTGGGAAACTGTACGTTCCAATCTGGGTTATATCCTGGGGAAACAACCCGAACTCGTAACTTACTCCCCTCTCGAAAACACTCAACAATGACACCTTGGCTGATGTCTGTAATCATTTCCAGATCTGTAGAGGGAGCAGCACCCTCGCCTTTTGGTGCTTTAATCATAGTGGCTTCGGGAACCGTTCCCGCAAGTGCGGCGGCGATCGCCATTTCGCTGGCATCAATACAGGCAAGAGTTCCGTCAGTAGTCACTATATAAACGCGATCATCAAAAAACTGCATAGATAAGGCTGAACCGCAGCCAGTACCAAGCTTCCAAAGACGTTTTCCTGTCTGATTAAAGCAGTAAATCGAAGAACTGTTGTCACCAGCAAACATATACTTACCATTAAGTGCGGCTGCACAAGAGTACACTGCATCATCACATTTGTAGACTGAGACAGACTCACCCTTTTTACTAAAACAGTAAACTAGATGGTTGCTTGTGCCTGCATAGACTGCTGATGCTTCCTGCCAACCAAATAGCACACTACCTCCAGTCTTCTGATGCCAGAGCATCCGACCCTCTTTGGTATCATACATAGTTACGCCCTGACTATGACCATGATAAACACCAGCTTCATCACAACGTACCATCCAGCCAGCTTGACCTTGGCTCAAACGAGTCCACTGCAATTCGTCGTCATGATCAATTGTCGTGACGCCGCCGTTAGCATCAGAGACTCCTAGCAAACCATCATTGATATCTAACCAGAAAATATCTACATTTTCATCAATCTTGTAGGCAATCCGTGGTAATTTGCCAGTAAGGTCGTAAATATTACCATCATCGCAGCCAGCATAAATCCAAACATCATCAGCAACTAGACATTTGACACCATCAGGAAGTTTAAACTGATTGAGAACTTGACCCTGATGGTCAAGAGCAAAAACTTGACCACCTTGATTTCCCATCCAGCAACGTTTAGCATCAATAAAAATCCCAAAGGCAGCTGACTTAGAGGTAAATTTCCAGAGAATTGGCGCTGCTTTTGCTGTCGAAACAGTACTAGTAACTGCGCGTCGGGTGACAGCACGTTTCTGACGAACACCCATAACAGCGTGTTCATAGCCTTTTTTCAGCTTTTCGTTAATCTTTTTAGTAGCGTCTGCTTTAGCTTGATCAGGGTTCGTGTAAGTTTTAGTTTGAGTCTGTCCAGAGTCGCCAATCCGACCGTAGCGGATTGTGACTTGGGTATCTTTTATCACAACCTCGTAGAACTTGTGGGAGACTCCATCAGCTTCTGAAAGCTCTAAGTATGTCTTTTCTTCAGCCATAATATTTTCTCGTTGAAACAAATCTCAATTTGTACTGATGCAATCATAAACCCACCCTTTTAGGAATTACGCATTGACAGAAAACATATTATATGTAGTATCAGACTTGAAAGGGTGTAATGTCTTGCACCCGCACTGAAGCTTTTTCAAAATGAGCAACGTTGATACCGCATTCCCGGTAACTGCGTCACTAAACCCATGAGTTCCAACTGCAACAAAGCACTGGAAACTAAGCCAGCATCCATGGCTGCTTGTTGGACAATAAAATCGAAGGATAAAGACTCTGAGGTCATCGTATCCATCACCTGCTGGAGCTCTGGTGATAACTTCGGTAAAGTTAACTGCTGTGATGATGGAGAAGCTTCTATCTCATCAATTTGTGGTATTGCTCCCAGCATTTTTAACAGTTCGTCTAGTTCCTTAAGAATCACACCAGCGCCTTGACTCAGCAGCTTTAAGCACCCTTGGGATGGGTAGTCGTCCACTCTTCCTGGAAGGACATAAACATCTCGTCCAAAATCATTTGCATAGTTAGCTGTAATCAATGCACCAGATTTGATTGGTGCTTCCATCACCAATACAGCACGACTCAAACCCGCAATGATGCGATTGCGACGAGGAAAGTGGGTGCGGTCTGGTGGTGTTTTTGCTGGATACTCGCTCAGTACTAATCCCTGAGTTAAAATCTGTTGATACAGTCCTCGATTGCTCTGGGGATAGACAACATCTACTCCCGTACCCAAAACTGCCAATGTCCGCCCTCCTACTTTCATCGTAGCAGCGTGACTTTCAGTATCAATTCCCGCCGCCAAACCAGAAACAACTGTAAATCCATTTTTAGCCAAAGCCATGCTAATCTGGCGAGTCCAACGGATACCATATTCCGAAGGTTGACGCGTACCAACAATAGCAACCAAGGGTTTATGTCCAAGATTTTCTTGCAGTTCTACTTCACCCTGATAGTACAAAACTGCGGGTGGACTGGGAATTTCTAACAGCAAACGGGGATACTCTGCATCTGCTGGTGTCCAGAAATAAGGGTTTTCCTGCTGGTGTAAAGCGTGAAATTTTTCTGGATGCATTTGAGAACGCTGTTTTACCACCTTTTCTAAGGTTTGATAACCAAAACCTTCCACTTCCGCTAACTCAGCAGTTGTCGCTTTCCACGCTGCTGTCAGCGTACCAAAATGCTGTTGTAACCGTTGCACCAATACCGGACCAATTCCAGAAATTTGCGACCAAGCTAGCCAGTATACACGTTCTTCTTGTCCCAATTGTTTATCCTCAGAGTGGGTGTGGGGTGTGGGCTGTGGTTAGCACTTTCAACAACTAATGACTCCTGACTCCTGACTCCTGACTCCTGACTCCTGACTCCTGACTCCTGACTCCTGACTCCTGACTCCTGACTCCTGACTCCTGACTCCTGACTCCTG
>CAIVAU010000086.1 GCA_903903925.1 uncultured cyanobacterium | reverse complement strand
TAGGAGTCAGGAGTCAGGAGTCAGGAGTCAGGAGTCAGGAGTCAGGAGTTAGGAGTCAGCTTAAGTACCATACGCGACTGGTGAATAAATCGTCATTTAAACCTAGCCATAATTCATAATTCATAATTCATAATTCATAATGTTTGCTATGCGGAAACCCATCAGACACTCGTACTCGTCTGGCTGCTGAGGATTGAGTTTGCCAATAGCTTGACCGCAACATAGTTGACCTTCACGCCAGCGTGGTTGACCGTTAGAGTCGGCAAGTAAACAAGATTGACAAACCCGCTTAGGAGTAAGGATTTGGTCTTCCATCACAATTACTAGCATCTCATACCTCCTCTGAAAGTCTTGAAAATCGCTCATCAGTTGTGAATCTTGAACAATCCATTGGATATTTAAGTTTGTAGTCAAAAGCAAGAGTTATTGTAGTTAAAAGTAATACTTGACAACCTAGTATAGCGGGTGCGTAAATAAATATACCATACCCTGCGGGAAGTCCTTCGGTCTACTGTTAGGGCGCAAAAGCCCAGAATACAATTCTTTTAACTTTTGACTTCCGCGCAGCGGCACTACCCCAGAAAATCTAACGGTATGATGGACTAGTTAGTGGTTGGTTGTTCTATTAACCACTAACTACTAAATTTGTGTACTGTGTAGATTTTAACAAGGATAGTTGAAGTGACTTTGACTAACTCAGATTTTCTGGCATCTTCTGATCCTGTGGTTGCGGAGGTAATCAATCAAGAACTACAGCGCCAACGCGACCACTTGGAATTGATTGCGAGTGAAAACTTTACCTCATCTGCTGTACTGGCCGCCCAGGGTTCAGTACTCACAAATAAATATGCTGAGGGATTGCCTGGTAAGCGTTACTATGGTGGGTGTGAGTTCATCGACAAACTTGAGCAACTGGCGATCGACCGTGCCAAACAACTTTTTGGTGCTGCCCATGCCAATGTGCAACCCCATTCTGGGGCACAGGCAAATTTTGCAGTGTTTCTAACGCTGCTGGAACCAGGGGACAAATTCATGGGAATGGATTTGTCACATGGGGGACATCTTACCCATGGTTCGCCTGTAAACGTATCTGGTAAGTGGTTTCAGGTTTGTCATTATGGAGTCAATCGGGAAACAGAAGAACTGGATTATGACCAAATTCGGGAGCAGGCGCTGAGGGAGCGTCCTAAGCTCTTGATTTGTGGTTATTCCGCTTATTCTCGTTTGATTGATTTTGAAAAGTTTCGCAGCATAGCCGATGAAATCGGTGCATACTTACTAGCAGATATTGCCCACATTGCAGGTTTGGTTGCTACCGGTCTTCACCCTAACCCCATTCCCTATTGTGATGTAGTAACAACAACTACGCATAAAACTCTACGTGGTCCCAGAGGTGGTTTAATCTTAACTCGTGATGCGGAGCTAGGAAAGAAGCTGGATAAATCTGTTTTTCCTGGAACTCAAGGTGGACCGCTGGAACATGTGATCGCTGCTAAAGCAGTGGCTTTTGGAGAAGCCCTCAGGCCAGAGTTTAAAACCTACTCTGCACAGGTGATTGAAAATGCCCAAGCGTTGGCTACCCAGTTGCAAGAGAGAGGATTGAAGATAGTATCAAATGGCACAGACAATCACTTGATGCTAGTGGATTTACGCTCTATTGGTCTAACAGGTAAGCAAGCAGACCATTTAGTCAGTGGTGTCAATATTACTGCGAATAAAAATACAGTTCCCTTCGACCCAGAGTCGCCATTTGTGACGAGTGGTCTAAGGTTGGGTTCCCCAGCAATGACAACACGTGGTATGGGAACTGCGGAATTTACAGAGATTGGCAATATTATTGGCGATCGCCTGTCACATCCAGAGTCAGCGACAATTGCCGAAGATTGTCAGCGACGGGTAGCCACATTATGTGAGCGCTTCCCCTTGTATCCTCACCTTGTGAAATGGGAGTTAGGAGTTAGGAGTTAGGAGTTAGGAGTGATATAATAGTTTGAACTCCCTATTCCCCTAAGGGCGGGGTAATCCCGCCCTTACCCACTCCCCATTTCCAAAATGAGTGCAGAAATTATTTGTGTTGGTACTGAACTGTTATTGGGAGATATCCTCAATGGTAATGCCCAATTTTTAGCACAGCAGTTAGCCCAATTGGGTATTCCTCACTATTATCAGACTGTGGTAGGAGATAACCCAGCAAGGTTAAAGCAGGTTATAGAAATTGCAAGTCAAAGAGCGCAAATTCTCATTTTTACTGGAGGTCTTGGTCCGACACCGGATGATCTGACCTGTGAAACCATTGCCGACTTTTTTGGTTCCCCGTTAGTAGAACGTCCAGAGGTGATTGAGGATATCACCCAGAAATATGCCCTGCGCGGTCGGGTCATGACACCCAGTAACAGGAAGCAAGCTTTAATACCTCAAGGTTCCGAAATTTTACCCAACTCTACAGGAACAGCACCCGGTATTATCTGGCAACCCCGTCCAGGGTTAACGATTTTTACCTTTCCTGGGGTGCCAAGTGAAATGCATGTGATGTGGCAGGAAACTGCTGTACCCTATCTCAAAAGTCAAGGTTGGGGTAAAGAAATTATTTACAGTCGGATGTTGAAGTTTTGGGGGATTGCAGAATCTGCTTTGGCAGAGAAGGTTGCTTCCTATCTCAACTCACCAAACCCGATGGTAGCACCTTATGCCAGTAAAGGGGAAGTCAAATTACGAGTTTCGGCTAAAGCTAATTCCGAAGCACACGCAAAGGATTTGATTGCGCCTATAGAGAAACAACTTACAGAAATTGCTGGATTAGATTATTATGGTGCCGATGATGACACTCTAGCCACAGTCGTAGGTCAGTTGTTGCGTGGGTCAGGGGAAACACTGTCAGTAGCTGAGTCCTGCACTGGTGGGGGACTAGGACAGATGTTGACAGAGATTTCCGGGAGTTCAGATTACTTCTGGGGTGGGGTCGTTTCCTATGACAACTCTGTAAAAGTTGGGCTGCTAGGAGTAAATGCAGAAGATTTGGCAAAGTTTGGCGCAGTCAGTGCTATTGTCGCAGAACAAATGGCCGTTGGAGCGAAGACGCGCCTAGGAACAACTTGGGCGTTGAGTATCACTGGCATCGCTGGTCCTACAGGTGGTACGGAGACGAAGCCAGTAGGTTTAGTCTACATCGGGTTGGCTGGGCCAAATGGGGAAGTCGAGAGTTTGGAGTATCGCTTTGGTACAGGGCGGAGTCGGTTTTTAGTTCGTCACTTGAGTTCGTGTAACGCTTTGGATCATCTGCGGCGGAAGTTGTTGAGTCGGGTGCGTTAAGAGGCTGCGAAAACTGTGACGGTTAACGGCAGTCTCCGTAAATAATAAACCTTTGGCTTGATGCCGGGGAACAAATTTAATGATCGGAATAAACTCGTCCTTTCCAAGCACCGCCCCGCCCTTGCCAATGACGCAAAGCTGAGTCTAAGGTCATCAGGGTATAGAGAAATGCAATTCCTGGTAAGCAGCAGGCTAACCAAGGAGAACATTGATAAAAACGGATCGTAGATAAGTAAGCCAATGTCATCAATAGCCATGTCAATAAACCCACAGCGACAAGCTCCCAATTAAGAGTTATGCTACCCACGATCGCGCCTGCGAGTGGCACTATATAAATCAGTGTCATCCCGAGTAAGGTTCCTAGTAGTAGGAATGGAGAATAATTCAGTTGGGTAAAGGCTGTACGAGCAACCATATCCCAAATTGTAGCAAGTGTCGGATAGGGACGCAGGCTTTGAGTGAAAGCACTGAGTCCTAGCCAGATGCGTCCTCCACTCGACTTGACCGCATCAGCTAAGGCGCAGTCGTCAATCAAAGCTTGTCGAACAACTTGAATACCACCAATCCTGACTAAAGCTTCTCTACGAATCAGAATACAGCCTCCAGCCGCAGCAGCAGTTCTCTTCGTGGAATCGTTGACCCAGCGAAAGGGGTAGAGTTTTTGGAAGAAAAACACGAAAGCTGGGATTAACATTTTTTCCCAAAAGCTTTCACACCTGAGTCGCACCATGACCGAAACAAGGTCTAAATCTTCTTGCACAGCTTTGGTCACTAATTGCCGGAGATTAGCAGTATCATGCTGAATATCTGCATCAGTTAGCAAAAAATATTCTGGTGCCTGTTGTAGAGACTGTGTATGCAACGTCTCTACAAATCTGATACCTTGCTCAATTGCCCAAAGTTTACCCGACCAACCAGGAGGTAGGGATTCGGCAGCAACGATGTGCAGTTTTTGCTCTAGTCCCAATGCTTGGGCTGTTTCTTTGGCGGCGTGATCGGTGCCATCTGTGCTGTGATCGTCTACCAAAAACACACTTAGGGAACCCGGATAGTCTTGGACTAAGAGCGATCGCAAGGTGATTGGTAGCAAATCAGCTTCATTGCGAGCCGGAATCACTGCACAAACTGTTGGCAACCTGTCCATTTCAAATTTACTGGCTTTTGAGCTAGTCTGCAACTCGTCACTCACCTCTAGTTGCAGGTCTGTTCGCCAAAACTGTCCCCACAAACTGACTAACCCTATCCAAATCCCTAAGGATAGGAACATCATACTCAATTCAATTCTATCCATCTCAGAACCTCTAGCATACTATTTATTGGGCATCGGGCATCGGGCAATGGGTAAGGCTGAAATTTTCCCCCTGCTCCCCTGCTCCCCTGCTCCTGTGCTCCTCTGCTCCCCCAATCCCCATTCTCCGCTAAAATAGCCTAGCGCCGGAAACAAAATACGTCTAATCTGCGACAACTGATGTGTACCAAGTATGGGAAAATACTTTCCACGCTCCTTGCCGCATCCACATTAATTTTGAGATTGAGTACTATTTCATGCAAACTCAAGACAGAGCTACAACATCAAACGTCGTAGCGGCGATCGCAGCTAGCCAGAATTATCTTCTTTCGATTCAACATCCAGCAGGTTACTGGTGGTCGGAGTTAGAATCAAATGTCACCATAACCGCAGAGGCTGTCCTGCTTCATAAAATTTGGGGGACAGACCGCGAAAGACCCCTACACAAAGTAGAGACATACCTACGTTCTCAACAGCGGAATCACGGGGGCTGGGAACTGTTCTATGGGGATGGTGGAGATCTGAGTACCTCGGTTGAAGCTTACATGGCGCTCAGGCTGCTAGGGGTATCAGCTACTGATCCGGCTATGGAGAAGGCAAGAAGTTTCATCATAGCGCGAGGCGGTATCACTCAAACTCGTATTTTTACTAAACTTCACCTAGCGTTGATTGGATGCTACAACTGGCATGGTATTCCTTCGTTACCGCCTTGGGTGATGTTTTTGCCCAAGGCGTTTCCGGTTAATATCTACGAAATGTCTAGCTGGGCAAGGTCAAGCACTGTTCCACTACTGATTGTCTTTGACCGCAAACCTGTTTTTCAAATCAACCCAGCCATTACTTTAAACGAGCTTTATGCTGAAGGTTACGATCAAGCCTCGTTTGAATTGCCGCGTAAGAATGATTGGACAGACTTGTTTATTTACCTTGACAATGCGTTCAAGTTAGCAGAAAAGCTGAATGTAGTTCCCTTTCGCGCTGAAGGGATTAAAGCAGCAGAACGATGGATTATAGAACGGCAAGAAGTCACAGGTGACTGGGGCGGGATTATTCCTGCGATGCTGAATTCGCTGCTAGCTTTGCGCTGTCTGGATTATGACGTAGCTGACCCCGTTGTGGAACGAGGACTGAAAGCTATTGATCACTTTGCCATTGAAACAGAGGATACTTATAGAGTCCAGCCTTGTGTTTCCCCTGTATGGGATACGGCTTGGGTGATGCGATCGCTCGTAGATTCTGGTTTAGCACCAGATCATCCAACTCTAGTTCGGGCTGGAGAATGGTTGCTAAGTAAGCAAATTTTAGACTATGGTGATTGGGCTGTAAAAAATAGAGATGGAAAACCAGGGGGTTGGGCGTTTGAATTTGAAAATCGCTTTTATCCAGATGTAGACGACACTGCTGTGGTGGTGATGGCATTGAATGCCGTAAAACTTGATCGGGAACAAGTCAAGGAAGGGGCGATCGTTCGTGCTATCAACTGGATTGCTTCTATGCAATGTCAGGCGGGCGGTTGGGCTGCCTTTGACTTGAACAACAATCAGGAATGGCTGAACCTGATACCCTATGGTGACCTCAAAGCCATGATCGACCCCAACACAGCGGATATCACCGCTAGGGTGTTAGAAATGTTGGGGTTATGTCAAGAGTCAATTGATACCCCTAATCTTGAGCAAGCGTACAGCAAAGAGGTTGCCAAAGGCATCACCTATCTCATCGGTGAGCAAGAAACTGAAGGTTGCTGGTTTGGTCGTTGGGGAGTAAATTACATTTATGGCACGAGTGGAGCTCTTTCAGCCTTATCCTTGATTGCCCCCCAGAAAACCCAACTAGCTATAGAACGGGGTGCTGCTTGGTTAGTCCAATGTCAAAACTCAGATGGTGGTTGGGGCGAGACTTGCAAAAGCTACGATAATCCAGCACTAAAAGGGCAAGGAAAGAGCACTGCGTCTCAAACAGCTTGGGCAATACTAGGCTTAATCGATGCAGGTAAAGCAACTGGCAAATGGTCAAAGCTTGCTATTCAGCGAGGAGTTGACTACCTATTAGCAACTCAGCAGTCCGATGGGACTTGGGACGAGGCTGAATTCACAGGTACTGGCTTTCCTGGTCATTTTTATCTGAAGTATCACCTCTATCAACAGTACTTTCCTTTGGCAGCGCTTGGGCGCTATCAAACTTTATGGCCACTTGAGGAAAATTGAAGTTGCGGACAAAAACACTCAAGAATCGTCATACTGAAAGGGGGAGAGCGGTTAAAACCACTCCCTCCCAAACAAGAGTGAAGTTGAGCAACCGACAATGAGACGTAAATCTACTGGTAGATCAGATACTACTAATACTTCTAAACCTTCTGCCTTTCAATCTCCCCTGTTTAATTTCACCACCATGGCAATTTTCGGGGGGGTGTTGATTTTGGGAATTGGGATTGGTATTGCTTTTAGTTCTACAGCCACCTTTACCCCATCTAATGTGGCTTCCCGTGAATATATTGACACCAAAGCACCGAATCCAGAAATTTGCGTGCAATATGGTGCTAGTGCTGTGGTGATGGATGCCAGACTTTTTGTAACTTTCAACCCTTTCAATGTTTACGTTGCCCAGCCGAATATGCGTCCTGGATGCGTCCTCCGTCAGAATAACTGGGCAATTTTAGAGCAACGAAAGCTCGTGAACTCAGAACAAGAAAGAGAATGTAAGAATCGCCTAAACACTTTTGGCTATACGGGTGACTTGAACGGTGACAAGCCTGATATTAGATGTATTTATCAGAACGAGGCTGCTCAAAACTTCTTTATCAATCAACCAGGAGCCATTGCTCCGTCGCAGGAAACACAAAGATTTTAAAGGAGAGTGAGGGGAGCATCTTAATGAGTGTACATTTCAGCAGGCGCTACCCCTCATCCTCAACTTGTTCTTATGGACGTTGACTACCTGCTTAATCTAAGGAAAAAGCTGATGACATTGCAAGAATTGCAAAAACAGGCGCTGCAATTACCGATTAGTGATCGCTGGCAATTGGTGCAAACCCTACTAGAATCGCTACAGCAGGAAACTTACCCAATGCTGAGGAAAGGTCACTTATCCCGATTGCGTGGTATTGCAAAAGGTGCAGCAGTATCAGGTTATGAAGATATTGCAACAGATTACGTTACCTATCTGACTCAAAAATATCAGTAATGCGAGTCGCGAATAAATTTTTATTCCCCACTCCCCACTCCCTAATAACGGGTGCTATTAGGAAGGGGTTGACCGAAGTTAATCACATTGAAAGTGGAAGAATCTGGTGGATAGTTGGGGACATTTGGAACTGGAAAATTTGGTGTAGACACAGGAGGCGTACTGCTAGGATTTCCAGGCTGATTTGGGAAATTAGCTGGGGGAAGAAGAGAACTACTAGGTGATTGAGAGGCGTTGTTACGAGAGAGGGGCGGTACGCTGATCATCGGCAGTTGTTGATTGTTAAAGTTAGTTGGGGGTAAGTTTGTCAATGGAGGCGGTACACTGAAGTTTGGTGATTGTAGACCATTAGCTGAGTCGTTAGGTTGTTGTGGGGTATCATGAATGCCTTGGTTACTGGGAGGCTGTGGGGCATTATAGATACCCCTACTCAACGGTTGGTTACTGGGAGGCTGTGGAGCAAGAGTTGCTGACGGTGAATTATCCTGTTTAGGCGGATGGTTTCCTGATGCTGAGAGGCTATGGGAACTCGCAATCAACGGACGTAACACCCACTGAGTAGAATTGCGTGAGGAGATAGGTTGCAATTTTACCTGTTTTGGATCTACAAAAGTCCCTGGTGCTAAATCCATGACGATGCGAGTTACACCTGTTTTTAATTGAGAGACGCGAATGCTTTGAATTTTCCCAGAGTAATTTTGTCTGGTAGGAACATGACCTAGCTTGGTAGCTGGCAAATCTACAACAATGCGAGAGGGTTGGGCAAGGTAGAAATAGTGGGGATGCGAGGCTGCGGAGAGAGTCATTTCTAGTTGCAAAGCCTCTGGGGAAAAGCGCCAATTCTCTAGCCTTGCTAATGACTTGGCTGGACTGCTAACAGTTTGAATTTTTTGCGTGGCTGGTAAGCGATGTAAATTGCTTTTTGTTGTTACTGGCTGAGCAGCACTGCTGACAGTTTCGAGAGTCATTGCAGCACAAAAGCTTAACAAAATCATCCCAGATAACTGCTTGTAATTGTGGAAAAATGGACGATAGCTTAATCGTGTGTTCATGTTACTCAATCCTTATTGTTACCTGTTAGCAAATAGCCATACTTTAATGGCTGTTTAGTTTTTCTGAATTTGCGTTTTTTGTTGTGTTGCCGTAAATGCAATACCTTTGGAAGTACCACTTAAATTCATTTGACCAACAAAATGTGTTCGATTAACTAGTTGAATTTGTATTTTGATTAAGTTAAAAGAATTATTCTGGAAACGAGTATTTGCTTGTGTTTGAGAATCTGTACTATTACAAATAGTGGTGTGGAGAACTTTTCCAGATAAACTCAACTGTTGATTAGTAAGTTTACCTGTAAGAGTTTTGTCTGTTTCAGATGTCTTACCGTTTGCTGGTAATAAAAATCCATTCAGGTAAATTCCTGATTGCTGAATATCTAGAATTAGGGCATCTGATTTTTCACAGATGGGCAATTTTTCACTAAACACGAGGCGATAGCGACCGTTAATGGCGGGAGGTGCAGTCAAATTGTTTTGGCCGTAAGCAGTTACAACTTTAAACAACAGCAAAACTGAAGCTATTGTTACGCCATAAAAGGCTAAGGATTTGAAGTTGAAGTTGAATTGATGCATGTGTTGGGTGTTAGTTGTTGGGTGTTTTAGTAAGATTAATTTCTCAACTCCTGAGTGCGAACGTCAGCAAGCACTGAGGCTAAGTGAGAGGTAAGTTGACTGTGGCGGCGAGTAATGAGCAGTGAGGAGCGACAATGAATAGCTAGTTCATCTGTGTATCGTCCTAAAGTTTGACGCTCAATACCCCAAGCGCGACTTGCGCCGGCAATAGTTAGATCAACGGTTTCTGAGGCTGATACTACGACTTCGATCGGCTCCATAGCTTCGATAATTTCGATGTCAATGCGATCGCGCACATTTTGAGGCAATTGCTCCATCATGCTGCGCAGTTCATAACTTAGTTCATTTTTGACCTGGTCGTCTGTTACCACCTGTAAAATTTTTAACGTACAGGTAGCATGATTTACTAGTAACCTGAGAGCAAGTATGAGTGCCAAATCATCATGAATATTCGCAGAGTAAGGAACCAACAAGCTTTGTAAGCGATCTTCTCCTCGGTCGATAAACACTGCTACATCTACTGGCGCGGTGGAGAGAATTTGACCAACTCGTCCACCTAAGCGATTCTTACTAAAAGCTGGACGATGCCATCCCACTATAATTAAATCAGCTTGCTCGAGTACGGCAATTTCTGCCGTTGTGCGTGCAACATTATTCGATATGCGAACGATAGGATGGACGTAAGAGCGTAGTGCTTCTGGTTCCAGACGTAAAGTCAATTCTTCTAGCTGCTGGAGGCGCTCCATGATTAATCGATCAGCTTCTAATGGGGTACTGTTAAACACATAGTCTTCCTCGAATTCAATGAGGCTGAGGGGATGAACAGCGGCGGGTTGTCGCGAGTTGACAGCGATCGCAGTGGCTAACTGCACCAGACCTTTTTGGGTACTGATATTAGCTACTGGAACTAAAATCCGGTAGACATGATTGTAAAGGTTGCTCTTGTTGGTAGTGGAATCTGTAGCTGTTTGTTCTTCAGGTTCCGACTCCACGACATCTAACCTAATCTGCTGTTTCGGATATGTCCACTCTAGGAGTGGTGAGGTCATAAATGTCGTGACTAAAGCCATAATCACCAACATGGTAAACAGTAAGGGTGAGATGACTCCTAAGCTAAGACCAATATTTAGCACTATCAGCTCCGTCAAGCCACGGGTATTCATTAACCAACCAAGCGCCGAAGCTTCTCGCTGATCGATCCCACTGACGCGAGCTGCTACATACGTACCAATATATTTACCAACAATTGCCACTACTAGCACAGCTAAGCAAAGTAACCACAATTTGGGTTGGTTAAGCAAGCCAATTTGTGTCCTTAGACCACTGTAGGCAAAAAACACTGGTAGTAGAAAGATCAGCACAAAATCTTCAGTCTTGATCGCCAACTCCCTCACTAGACCTGCATTTTTGGGCATGACTGTTCCCAGCAGAAATGCTCCAAATATCAAGTGAATGCCAATGAGTTCAGTGATCAGTGCAGAAGCAACCACGAGCATGTAAATCAAAGCTAGAAGCAATTGGTTGAGGCGTCCTGTTCGACGGTAGTGAGTGGCGAGGCGTTGCAAAAACCAACGTCCCACCGTTATCATAAAGACGATATATAGCAGGGAATAGACTATCGTAGGGATAGCCTTATCGAAGCTACCAGTATGGGCAACGGCAATTGCTACTGCAAGGATACACCAAGCGGTCACATCATCTACTGCTGCACAAGTTAAAGCCAAGGTCCCCAAGCGGGTTCGCTGTAGGTTGTTTTCGGTAATAATTCGTGCCAGTACTGGAAAGGCGGTAATTGACATCGCCGCCCCTAAAAATAAGGCAAAGGCGGTAAAAGAGACGCTAGCATTAGAAAGCAATGGATAAAGCAGTAACGCTAGTAGCGTTCCTAAAGAAAACGGCACCAAAATACTAACGTGCGAAGTCAAAATTGCTATTTCTATGTTACCGCTGAGGTATTTGGGATTTAACTCTAGCCCAATGAGAAACATGAAAAATATCAACCCTATCTGAGACAGCACATTTAAGAAGGGAAGTGTCTCAGGTGGAAATAAGCTAGCGGCTAATCCAGGAGCAACTAAACCAAACAGTGATGGTCCAAGCATAATCCCAGCTACAATCTCACCAATTACCAGCGGTTGCTTAATCTGTCGGAAGGCTAGCCCCACTAGCCGTGAGAGTCCAATCACGATCAGCACCTCAATGAGAACGAGAACAACTGTTTGCATAGTTTCCTCACAAGCGACTATCCGGTGTTCCTAAGATGATTCTTTAAAGCACTTGACAATGTCAACCTTTTTAGGCAAACTCAGGTTCATTTAGGCTCAGTATAAATGTTAATTGTTATTACAATAGAGTTACAGTTGTCACAAAGTAAGATCTTTATATAATACAGAATTCAGGAGTCAGGAGTCAGGAGCCAGAATGAATTCTGAATACTGACTTCTGAGTTCTTTCCGTTAATCAATTTGGGCAAAAATTAATGGAGTATCTTATAGTTGAATGGAAACGGCGGTAAATACGAATCACGACTAACAGGGAGTGATGATTTTTACCCTGTACTTACAGATGGTGCTGGAGAACACGAACATTTTTCCGAAAAATCCACTATCGTTGCCTAGATGAAGGTCGCTCATGAAACGCCTAAATTCTTCACAACAGACCAAGCAAGTCGCAGAATGGGAAAAAACTCCAGCTTTGGAACAGGGGGTGATAGATATTACTCCCACAGGTTCAAAGCGTGAGATCCCCAAACCTCCGCCAACTCTTAGCAGTCTGCTACCCAAATTGGTATTAGGAGTATTTTTAGGTACAGGAGCGATCGCCTCTGGGATTTACGCTTACCGCTGGTGGCACTATACTCAACAGTATGCCCAGAAATATCAAACAACCAATAATGCTTACGTAAGTGCAGATATTCAGCCCGTCACTTCCAGTATATCGGGAATAGTCACCAACGTCGCAGTCAATGAAAACCAAGTGGTGTTTCCACAGGATGTATTGGTAAAGCTTGACTCCCGCAACTCTGTAGTATCTTTGACGCAGGCGAAAGCATCTTTAGAATTAGCTAAGCAGCAAGCAGTATTGGCACAGAAAAAGCTCGGTAGTTTAGCAATGAATGCTCCTGAACCAGAGCCAGTTCTGGTAAACAATACCCAAGCAAAACAAGCTGCTAACAAAAATAGAATGTTACAGGCACAAGCTATTAACCAGCAAAGCGATATAACTCAGCAACAGTACAGAGTCGCACTGGCGGCGATCGCCCAAAAGCAAGCGGATGTCAAAAAAGCCGAACTTCTGCTATCTTACACCAACATTACTGCCCTAGTTGCAGGAAAAGTTGGTAGCAAAAACGTCCAAATAGGGCAACTTGTACAACCAGGGCAAACCCTCCTCACAATAGTACAGCCACATCCTTGGATAATTGCCAACTTTAGAGAAACTCAGTTAGAAAAGATACATTCAGGGCAAAAGGTAGACATTGAAATTGCTGCTTTCCCCAGTCGGCATTTCCAAGGCAAAATCGAAAGTCTTTCCCCCACTTCTGTAAGCATTGCCCTCCGACCACAAGATCGTGCTACGGGTAATTCCACTAATAGTAATAATGTGCAACAAATTCCTGTAAAGATTGTGCTTGATCCTCAGAGTATTCGGGGTTATGAATCTCGAATTACGCCTGGAATGTCAGCAGTTGCAGTTGTGGAAACTAAATAAATGTTACGCTGTGGCTAACACCCTCTACATGGAACCAAGCGACAGGCAGCGCAGTTAGCTCTCCTTCACTCAGTCGTCAGTCTTGGGCTGATAGATTTGCCGCAACTCCTCTAAGTTGCTGGCTGTTTTTATCCCATCTTTTATCGCCCTTAATTGTTCTATGTCTTCAATCAGGGAAATTTCTGACAGTAAGGTTAACCCAACGCTGCCAAATTTTAGTTCCAAACCAAGTTCAATCCCTTCTAACAATCCTTAATCTTGATGATCGATGTACTTTAAACATTATCTCAACCGTAATAAAGTCGCATCACAATTTAAGCTTCTCTAAAAAAACGAATAATTTCCCGTACATGATCGAGAAATTGCCCATCTGTAGAAAGTTGGGCGATCGCCGCCTGTGATTCCCGCGCCAGACGTTGATGTTCGTTTTGGTTTGTAGCGTGTAATTGTTCCAAACTACTAATAAGACGCGCTAATTCTTTGCGAGTTTCTTCTGAGTAAAGTTGTTGGTTTGCTGCTAAGGAGTAGGGATGTTCTGGGTTAAGTTGCTCTTCTAAGTGTTTGAGCGTAACTTCCATCGTCTCAACCCGTTGGCGAAGTTCTACAATATCTTCGCGAGGATACTTCCACTCTTGACGAATCATGGTCAACCGCGTATATAAATACTCATAAGCTCTAATCGCTGGTCGTAGGGCGGTTAATAATAAAGCGGCTGCGGAACTGACGTAGCCGACAACACTTATACCAGTAGCTGCAAGAATGTACAGACTAGCGGCTGAAAGTAAGTGTAGGACAATTGCGACCAGAAGCGATCGCTTTGCCAAAACTGTCACGTACTTCAGTTGTTTCTCATCCACAGGAATTCCTTTTTCCGTTGACAGTGCTCCTTCTGCCAAAACTTCTTTAGCCTGAAAATGCACGTTCCATGGTACAGTCACAATCACCAACAGCCACTCAAAACTTGCGCCCCCAATCACCCAGTCAAGAAAGTTGCCAGCAGGTATGCTTAACTTTTGCAGTACGCTAAAAGCCACTAGCACCAAAACTATAATTCCAATACTGGAACCGAGAAAGAAGTTAAAATACATCTTGCCTGATCTCTGATAAACCTATGACTTCAATCATCGCTAGAGTTTGGGAGTCAAGCAGAAGTACCTGTGATGGTTTTTGGAGTTACACATAGCAACTATTCCTCGATATTTTTTCTGCCTTCTCAAAGGGATAGTATAGGCTGTGGAAAAGTTCCACAGCCTATACTATGCTAAAAAAGACAATTGGTCTGGATCAACAGCTTTACGATTACTTACTATCCGCTTCGTTGCGGGAACCTGAGATTCTCCTGAAATTGCGGCAAGAAACTGCTAGTCATCCTAGGGCAATCATGCAGATTTCACCAGAACAAGGTCAGTTTATGGCGCTGTTGGTGCAGATGATAGGGGCAAAGAAAACACTAGAAATTGGGGTTTTTACGGGTTATAGTTCACTTTGCATTGCTTTAGCACTTCCTGCTGATGGCAAAATTATCGCTTGTGATGTGAGTGAAGAATATACTGCGATCGCTCGTCGTTATTGGCAGCAAGCAGGGGTTGCTGACAAAATTGATCTGCGATTAGCACCAGCTTTAGAAACTTTAGATCAGCTTTTGGCTGATAGTCAAGCCCAGACCTTTGATTTTGCTTTTATCGACGCAGATAAACAAAACAATGACGCATACTACGAAAGATGTCTACAATTATTGCGTCCGGGTGGATTGATTGCTATTGATAATGTTTTGTCGGCTGGACGAGTTGCTGATCCCCTAGTTCAAAACCAAAGTATTCAAGCTATCCGTGCTTTTAATGAGAAGTTACACCACGACGAACGAGTGACACTCTCCCTTGTTCCGATAGCAGATGGAGTTACCTTAGCTCTCAAGAAACAAGAGGGAGCTCTTAGCAGGGAGCAGGGAATAGGGAATAGGGAATAGGGAATAGGAGGAGTTTCTTTCATTCATAACGGGTGGTGCGACGCCCGTGGGGCGCTCTCAAGCGATCTCAATAGCAATATTGTTGACGGTTGACCGGTGGCGGTTAACCGTCAAACAAGGAATAATAACATAATGCCAGCGATCGCATTTAGTTGCAACGCCCCCAAGCGACTATACATCACTGATCTGACAGCCTATAAGCGGGCGCCAAACAAAGCCGCGATCTTACCTGTAAGATCTGTAGTTGCAGATTTGAAAAAAATATTAAAAATAATATCTATTAATACTTTTTCAGTAGTGAAACTCTTTAATAGTTAATATGAATTACTTTCTAAATTTTAGCACTCAATGCTCTTTACTGCTAATTTTTATTCCCGAAAAGTTAGCAGTCAGAATTGGCAAGTGCTAATTTTGGCAAACTTTCTTACTTGTGCTATATATGCTATATAACTGTTTTTTAGATCCAATTTCATTGCTTTTTAAGCCCTGAAATCTTTTAAAAGGTTGCAGGTTACATAGAGCCAATAGACACTTTGGAGAAATAGCATGAAATACATTTTTGAAATTGTGGGTGTGTCTCCAGTTTTACAATTTTTTCAACACCAAGAAAAGAACCTAAAAAAAACACAGTCTCTAGGTTTAGAATACGTCGTAACGCACAAGTGTACACTTGATTCATTCATCAAATCTGTTGAGCCAGTACCGTTAAAGTGGGGTTGGGATCAGGATGAAGTTGTTAGCAGTGTTATTGAGTTTTGGATGAACAATTCAGACAGCATTCACTACTGGAAAGCGCGTTTAGGCGATGCAGGTAGCAATAATTTACTGGTAGCAAGAGTTGCAGATATCAAAGCTTTGCGAGCAGAATTTGACTCGTTGCTGGGTTAAAGTTGATAAATCAACTGACAAAAAGCTCTGACTCAATCACAATTCTATAAAGAGTTTGCAGGAAACTGAGAAAAAAACATCCTATGAGCTAAACTGGTTTTTGTCAGCAAGTTGGTTTGTCGTAAATACTTGAAACCTGAAGCTGTGACTACTAACTAGGCGATCGCACTGCTTAAGTTAAGAACTTGATCTCGTTTTCGTTTCAACTTAACTGGTGCTACAACCTAATGCTAAGTGTTGACAGGTAAAGAATAATGTGATATCCAGTAGGCAGGCTTAGTCATCATTGAAGAGGTATTAGTTTATCCCACACAAGATATACGGTAATACCCTTCAATGCACTTGTTGTAAATAACTCAATTATGTCACAAAATACGCAGGACAATGATTCCAAGTTAACAAATCAGGCGCTCGCTTACAGAGAGCGTCTCAATACTTGGGCGGTGGCTCGTCTACTTCCTGATATGCAACGAGTGATTGTAACTCGATTTCGCAGTCGGTCTGATGCTGAAGGTCATTTACGTCTTCTCAGTCAGATGACTCCTAGGGATCGCTTTGAAGTAGTTTTTGATTGTCAACGAGACGAAGCCGTCAACTGAAGTTATAGGCGATGTCTTATACATACGTCACTAAGCGTCTATGCGCTCTTTGAAGCGAGAGTGCTATGCCGCGAAGGCTTCATTTCGGTCGAACCTGATCAAACCCTAGTGTTCGTGCAACCCTTTCTCATTCACTGGATTGAGCTGGCATTAGTAATTACCAAATCAACATCTTCAGGTAGAGAGAGCCTTTGTTCTTCGTACTTTTCTTAAGTTATTTTAAAAACATAGACAAGTTCAGTACGAGCCTCATCTGGCATTTGTCTCCAAGCATCACAATCAGAAATTGCTGGGACATAGGCAACAAAAGTGCCATGATCATCAGGACAGGTAACAACAATGTAGTTTTGCAGAGACTTCATGAGGAAAACCCGAAGTGTGGGTGACATCTCCAGTTTAGAAATAAGATTTGAAGTCCTAGATAAAGTCCTGATCCTTCCCCTGCAGGGGGGGTCAGGATTACTTCTGAATTCTTATTTAACCAGATCAGGGAGTACAAAATGAAACCTAAAAAGTCAAGGTACTCCTGACTATACCGATAGTAATTGGATCGCTGCTTGCTGTATGACCGGGTTCTAAAATATAAATGATCCCTGGTGTGAGGCTAATGTGATCTGTTAGCTGGAAGCGATAGAATGCTTCAATGTGAGTAGTCGTCCCTGGTTGTCCGCCAGCACGTCCTAAACCTGTATTGATCAAGTCAGGAACATTGTTTCCAGTAGGCAAGTTACTGCTAGTAATTTTTGGAGGTTGTCCGATATAAATTCCACCCAAATTTCCCCTACGAAATAAATCGGGAAAATTGAGATATACCATGTAATTCGTTGTTTCTACATTGCCCGATTTTCCAGGAATATAAGAACTAGTATAACCACCCCAAGCACCTAAGGTGAGGCGAGGCGAAATTTGCCAATTTACAGTAGCACCAACAGCATTAGTTTGTAGTGGTTCTGATTGGCCAGTTTTGGGGTTAACCGCAGTTAAGCATTCATCACCCACGAAAGTTATTAAACAACCATTGCTAGAATAATTATTAACATAATACAAACTGACATCCAAAGCATTGGTTGGTGTCAGGAGTATCTGCGCACCTGTCGTGGTGTTTCCATCAAATAAACCGCTGTGTTTTCCAGGATTTGCCCCATTATTACTAGAATATACAGCCTGCAAACTTGCACGTTTAGCAAATTGCCAATCAACAGCTACACCAGCTTGACCATACCCAATATTTAAAATCGGATTCCTTTGGGCAAAATAAGAAAGTGGTCCGGTTGCACCACTTTCTACTCGGTTCGGACCTCGAAAAGCTGTGGTCATACTCACATCTTCTGTACCGACCATGATTGCTAAGTTTTTAGCGATCAGCCTGTGATATTGGAGGTCATTTATGATCAGGTGGTTATCTGTGGGATATTCATAGCCGAGAAAAACGTCATTAGTAAGTCTAGGTGTAGTAGAACCATTACCAGCTAAAAGACCAGTCAACAGGTAACTCTTGGGGTCAAATTGTGTGGTTAAATAAAGCTGTGCTAGAGAGATAACATTGATGTTTGTTCCAGGGTCTTGTGTATCTTTTTTACCATCTCTGGGATTAATGTCAGCACGATTGCTACTCCGCCCTTGAACACCAACTATGACTAATCCACTGAGTTTACTGGTTGGTGAGAATTGTCTAGCTTCAATTTCAGCAGTATGGGCTTCAAGGTGATCAACTCGACCGCGCAACGTCACTAATTCTGCGGCAAATTCGGTCTGTAGTTTTTGCAAAGTTGCTAAATCTTCGCGGTGTACAAGATTACCCTGAGTCGCCTGAATGATGTGTGAGATATTCTCTAAGCAAGCATTCAAACCCGCCGCAAATTCAAACCTACTTATGGCTCTATTACCACGATAGGTCCCGTTTGGATAACCTGCAATACAGCCATAGCGTTCCACCAAAGCCTGCAATGCTTGAAATGCCCAATCAGTCGGTTGTACATCCTTCAGTTGAGAAACTGATGTGACTTGCGCCATGGGATCGTCGTTTGATTGGGAAGTAGGGGTAATTTCTTCCTCTACTCCCCGGTTCGCCATTACCCCAGAAGAGTCCATAAGTTCGCCATTACCAGGACCCCCTCTTGGAAGGGCGATCGCCTTGTCTGGTAGTCCGCTAACAGCCAAAACGAATAACCATATAAGTGTCCAGATCCCACGACGGCTGCGAATGAGTCTATCTTTCACTTTTGACACTCTGCTCACACACTTAAGCCTAGAGTGTATCCGTAACAACCTTTTACGGATATTGGGGAATGTACTGATTTATTCAGGGACTGGTGCGTGAGAGGTGGTAAATTTCCCTAATGGGTATTGCCGACGTTAAATCAACTACTGCTGAAAGGTACGGTTGAAAAAAGCAATTATTTCAGACCAAGCAGAGGTAGACGCAGCAGGATCGTAGCGATAGCCGTCGTCACGCATAAAGGTATGTTCTGCCTCATAGGAGAGAATACGGTGAGGTACATTAGCATTCTCAAGGGCTTGAGTTATAGTTTGGCGATCGTTTTCCGGTATATGAGGGTCAAGAGTACCGAATACAATTAGCATCTCGCTTTTGATTTCACTCACCCGATGGATTGTATCGGCTATCCCCTTACCCAGTTTGCCACTAGGAATACCAGTAGGATAGCAGCAAGCAGCTGCCTTAATTTCGCTTTGTAAAGCTGCCCGGAAAGCTAGATGTCCGCCAATACAAAACCCCAAAGTGCCTATTTGACCAGGAGAAACCGAACTTTGTTCTTGGAGAAATTTAATAACAGCACGGCGATCGGCATCATAATCAGAGATTAGGGTTCGACGAGCATTGTCATTGCCCCGCATCCGACCAATATCGTCTAGTTCAATAACGTGACCTACTGGTTCAGTTCGATGAAAAATTTCCGGGGCTGCTACAACATAACCATGCCCTGCTAGATAGTCAACTTGACGAGTCATTGGACCACCTAACTGATAAATATCAGTGTAGAACAGAATGCCTGGATAAAGCCCCGCTGTTTTGGGGGCTGCTACGTAAACACGCATTAAACTGTCATCCACTCTCAACTCGACATTGCGCTTGGTGATTTGCACTTTTTTGTCTCCAGAGTTCTAAGTTTTGTTCACTTGCAGGGGTTCTACTCCCTCCAAAATTCCCAACAAGACTTTGACTAAACTTTCCACCTCTGTTTCCAGAAAATCACTAAATCTTTCTGTTTAGAAAGAAGCTACTTGTTGCAATTCATTCAGTCGCGACAGAACTTCTTTGCTATGGATGGATGGATTGACTCTAACAAAAGTCTCCCGCAGGATGCCCTGTGGATCAATAATAAAGGTGTGCCGCATAGAGATAAAGCCGATCCAAGAACCGTAAGCTTTACTCACGTTGCCAGTGGTATCGGCTAACAGCGGGAATTTTAGCCCTTCAGAATCGCAAAATTTGGCGTGGGAATCAACATCATCAGCGCTGACACCAATAATTTGAGAGTTTTTTTCTAGATATTGGGGTAAGTCTTGCTGGAAGCGGCGGGCTTCTATGGTGCAACCAGAGGTAAAGTCTTTGGGATAAAAGTAAAGAACTACCCACTGACCACGCAAGTCAGACAGGGAAATTTTGCCATCACCAGTGTTAGTGGGCAAAGTAAAGTCTGGTGCTGGTTGATTAATGATGGGAAGTTTCCCACCAAGTGCTTCAGCTGTTGAGGGAAAATGCACCCAACCAATGAGCGCAAAACAACTGGCAAATAATATATTCAAAAAAGTGCGGCGAGAGATCATTGTGCAACCCAGAATGTAAACTTATTTTAAGTTTACAATTACTGCTGTAAGCTTACCAAAGCATTTTCTTCTCCCCTGCCCCCTTTATTCTTGCTCTTGGCGAGACAACAAAGGTGTATCAGTGCTTTCAATGTACTGGGTATCTAAGAGAAAAGCGCCCTTAGCAAAACGTACACCCCAATATCCTCCAGGACGGCGGTCAATGACTACGCCCTCTTCACCAATACGAATCACGTCGGGAGGGCGCAGCATCGGCATAGGTTCTGCAGTTTTGATGTAAGGCGGCAACGCCACGACGCGGACTTTACTACCAATAGCAAATTCTTGGGACATTTTTAGAGAGTTAACTCAAAAACTATGAATCGTTCTTTGTTATCTTATCCAAATTTAAGACCTTGTGTGCATACTGGCCAAGCCTATAAGCTGTCGCGCATTTAAATTGTATAATCTGGAGGCTAGAACCCTTGTAGAGCCTAGTTCGGGTGAGAAAACTAGATGCGTGACAGCTTACCAATATAAAAAAAGGTGGGCAATGTTTTGCCCACCCATATTGACTCTGCAAAAACTTAATTTTTTATCAAACATAATTCATAATTCATAATTCATAATTCATAATTCATTTTGTTTGATGTTCCCATCATATAGCTTTGCCATCAATAGTCACACTTGAAAAAAGTCATGATTCTACCCATGACTTTAGTCATGTTTTCCCATCACCAGAAAATATTGGCAATTTTCAAGAGTTAGGAGTTAAGATTATGAATATGATATGGCATTTAATTTTAAACTATCTATTCTAATATTAGTCGGATCAGCCTTTTTCTTATCCCCGGCTTCAAGAACTTGTTTCAACAAATGATTCCAATCTTAAGTGGAGCAAAGCACCTGATGCACCGTCCAATTAAATTTAAAAATCATCCTTTTAGGTTTCTACTTTATTTAGAGTGGCTGTTGCTCGTGCTTGTTGCCTTTATGTCAACAATACCATCTCGGCATCAATTTTCTACTAATTCTCCTGAACTCAGAGTTTTTTGTCTGCTTCTTTTTGGTTTAATGGGCTTAAGATTGCCTACTAGCAATAAAATTACTAAATTTCTGTACACAATAGCTGAAATATTATTAATTGTAACCACTGGAGTTTTAGATGGTAGAACTGCTCGACCTTTTCCCTTTCTCTATTTAATTTTAGTAATCCGTAGTTGCTTAATTTTTAATTTTCCTGGTCGTTTAGTAGTTACAGGAATATCGTTCATTTTATTTTTATTTACCCTAAATAATAGAATTAACCACATACCGCAATCACCAATAGAACAAGAGCGATTTTGGTTTTTTACTATAAGCCTTGCGCTGTTGTTTGGATTGGCTTTAGTGTTTGTTTTATTATTGATGAACGCAGTATTGTCTGAGCGAAAAAGTCGAGAGAAACTAGCACTTGCTAATGAAAAACTCCGTAAATACGCTTTACAAATCGAAAATCAAGCCACTCTCGAAGAACGCAACCGTATAGCTCGTGAAATCCACGATTCATTAGGACATTCTCTCACAGCTTTAAATCTACAATTAGAAACGGCTTTGAAACTTTGGAACACTAACCCACACAAAGCTTCAGGTTTTTTATCAAAGGCGAAGGAACTAGGTTCTAAGGCACTACAAGATGTGCGTCACTCAGTTTCTGCTATGCGTTCTCATCCTTTGCAAGGGCAATCATTAGAACAGGCGATCGCTGAACTGGCAGAAAATGTTCACCGTGCAACTGGTGTTGCACCTACTTGTCAAATTACCTTATTTCAACCGCTTCCAACTGAAGTTAGCACTCCTATCTTCCGGATTGTTCAAGAATCCTTTACAAATATTTGTAAGTATGCAGAAGCTACAGAAATTAAAATAGAAATAATCACGACAGTCACAAGTTTATATTTGATAGTTCAGGATAACGGTATAGGATTTGATGTGGGGCAAAATACCACTGGTTTTGGTCTTCATAGTATGCGCGATCGCACTTTAGCACTAGGAGGGAAATTTAATATTTACAGCACACCTGGTTATGGCTGTAAAATCGCAATTACTATTCCCTTACCTAGTAGATTACAATTAACCGATTGACAGGCGTGGAATCATCGGCTATGCCCTACAACAACGGCAACCCTTCAACTCCCACTTCCAGACACACGACTTTAGCAGGCTCAATGCCTGAGGGTGGAGGGAAGGACATCCCACCATTAGTTGTAACGTAAAGATAGGTACGATCGCCCTCCGCTTTTCCAAAAGCAGCAGCTGTTGTACCAGCCATCCCCTCTTCAACTTGGGCAATTGTCGTGATCCCACCATCTGGAGCAATTTTCACCACGCTATTGAAAACATGGGTAGTGCCGTAAATATTGCCAGCTTTGTCAAACGCAAAATCATCAATATTGGCATTTCGGACAAAAATATCTGGCTCACCGGGTTGATGATTTGCCTGAATTGGAATTCTCACAATTTGGGCATTTTGCGTATTCGAGGCATACAGAATATTATCAAAGATTTTAAGTCCATTCACCGCAGGGATCGCATTCTCAGGGTTTCCCCGTGCCAGCAGGGGATGTTCCAGCCAGATCCGTACGCTACCTTGAGCCACGTTCAATTCCCAGATCGCGCCCAGGTAGGAGTCGGCAATCAGGTAAAGCTGGTCAGTCAGGTGAGTCAGCCCATTCAGAAAGATAGCATCGGGCAGAGACACCAGAACCCTTGCTACCCCATCTGAAGCGATCTCCCAGACTACACAGGTATTGTGCTCATCCCAACCAGAGAGAAGCAGACTACCATCTGATGTTGAAGCCAGTCCCGTGGCTTTGCCTGCGATCGTTGCATAGGTAGTCGGCACTCCATCGGCATCAATGCGAATAATTTTGCCCTCATAGTGGCTGGTAATCAACAGCGCATTGTCCGCAGTGACAACAATACTTTCTAGGAAAGTGTTAATTGGAAATTCGGCAATGGTGCGGGCGGGAACTAGGGCGATCGGGGTATCGCTAAATAGAGCAGGTGCTTGTGCCATATAACTAGAGTTCCTCGTTAGATAAGCGATTGAGCAGAGGGCGAATCTCAGTAGGTTATGTTTAGACCACTAAGTGTCGGCAGCCACCAGGAATTGTAACAAATTCTGTTATAATTTTGTCTTTGAAATCAAGACCGATCTATGCAAATAAAAGATCACGTATTTATTGTCACGGGTGCCTCGTCTGGTATAGGCTTATCAACGGTTACTGCCCTGTGTACTCGTGGTGCCAAGGTTGCCCTACTCGCTCGCAGCACAGAAGTCCTTGAGGAGTTGAGCGAGGGACTTCCGGGCACCTTGCCAATCACGGCGGATATGACGGACTTTGAGGGCGTGCGCCAAGCAGTGCGAGCGATATACCAGCATTACGGTCGCATCGATGGACTGATAAATAACGCAGGTCGTAGCTATGCAGCGGCGATCGAAGAGATTGACCCGGCAGTGTTCGACGAAATCTTCCACCTTAATGTGCTGGGGCCAATTGTGGCCATGCAAGCCGTCATCCCGATCATGCGAGAACAAGGCGCTGGGAGCATCGTAAACGTCAACTCTGGGACAGCTTTCATGACGATTCCCCAATACAGCGTCTACTCCTCATCAAAGCGAGCACTCCTCGGTTTCAGCCTCACAGCACGGGCTGAGTTAGAGAAGGATGGCATCATCGTTAGCGAGGTTTACCCGTCCATCACTGCTACCAACTTTGGCAAGAACAGGATGGGGAATCCAGCAGATGGCGGACCTGCGGCTAACTACGCAGACGGTGACAAACCTGAATTCGTGGCCGACCTCATTCTACAAGCAATTGAAGAAGGTCACGCTCAGTACTTTGCTAACAACCGATTACAGCAGTTGGCTGGGGTATCCACATTGCAAAGTTTTGTATCAGAAAACTCCCAGCTTTACCAGCAGCTATTCGATGAGATGATGAAACGCTTCCATTTAGAGGCGAAGGCAACCGCTCAAAAGGCTGATGTCTCAGAAGTTATGCTGTCTCGCTTTCGACGTGGGAAAGCGGATTTGGGAGCATCAAAGCTAATCGCACTGCTTTTGGCTATTCCAGCAGAAGCTAGGATGTGGTATTTATCAGAGTTATTTGGTGTTAGCCCTGGTCACAGCTTGCGATCGCTTATTGCCCAAGCACCTCCTGAGGAACAGGCTGAAGCTTTGCGAGTCATTGCCGATGTATTTGCAAATCACAGTCGTGAAACTGTTGACCAGTAAATCTCACTCTTCACCGTATGTAAGGCTTTCACAAAAAATCAAGATTCGGCTTTTAATGATTAAGGTCTACGAGTCATAAAATAATCACCAAAAAATAGATAATCTGCTATTGTCAAGTTTTTGATTCACTTCGCGCAACAGTTTTTCTAGCATTAGCCATGTACCTTTGGTTGGTGAATCTGTTGGTTGCATAAAATTTTCCTGGGGAGCATCCCACTTTTTAAAATGCCCAAAGAGAAAAAATATCTCAATGGCGGAGTCCTATTGTAGATGGCGTCTGGCGATATTTTATTGTTAAAGAATAATAAAAACTGGGATGTACCCATTTTCCTGTTCATCGCTCTCAACTTTCTTGACACTTGCTAATTGCCGCTATTACCCTAAAGCATGAGCAAAAGAAGGATACTCATCAAAGCCACTCCTACTGGTGTAACAAGAGTGGAAACCGCTATGTCCAGAAAAATCCTAGAGTATCTGGGCTTGAATTATCTGTTCCAAGATATACGCGATTATCAAATTCTATTTTTGAGCTTGTTTTTGGTCTTGGGAATTGGGACAAGAGACTGGACGCTACGACCGGAATTGATTGGGGTAGCGATCGCCACCTGCTTATCAATGCAATGGCTTTTGTCAACAGTTGTCAGATGGAACGCGAGGGGAGAGAGTGTGGGGAGTGTGGGAGGTAAGGAAGGTAAGGAAGGGAAAGAAAGTGAGGAAGACATGACTCCCCCTCTCTCCCCCCTCTCCCCACACTCCCCACACTCTCTTCGCAGTGCCCTCATCACCGCTTTGGGACTTAGTCTGCTATTAAGGGCTGAATACTGGACCACCATGACTTTAGCCGCAGCGGTTGCGATCGCCAGCAAATTTGTCTTTAAAGTCGGGGAAAAGCATTTCTTCAATCCCGCCAATTTTGGGATCATTTTTGCCTTGCAATTCACCTCTGATGCATGGGTAACACCTGGACAGTGGGGCGAGGACTGGTGGTATGGGCTGTTATTTGCTGGTACTGGCGGCATGATTTTGCACCTAGTTGGTCGCTGGGATACGACAGCCGCTTTTTTGGGTAGCTACGCCATCTTAGAGGCAATTCGCAATCTTTGGCTAGGCTGGACCTGGGATGTCTACTACCATCGGATGATGAGTGGGTCTTTGCTGTTGTTTGCCCTATTTATGGTGACTGACCCTCGGTCAATTCCCAATGCTAGAATGGGACGTATCGTTTGGGCAGTGTGCATCGCCATTTTGACTGTGATTCTACGGAATTATTTCTTTGTGCCCACCGCAGTTTTCTGGGCACTGTTTGCCCTTGCCCCATTAACCATCCTGGTAGATGTCCTTTGGTCTGCACCACGTTTTTCTTGGAGGAGTGAGTGGTTCTTTTTTACAACTAACAAGAAATGAAACACTTAAAATTTTTCATCTCATTACTATTGATTTTTGTCGCTTGTCTATGGTTTGCACCCACAGCTTGGGCATTTTGCGGATTTTATGTTGCTAAAGCTGATACTAAACTGTACAACAAAGCTTCTCAGGTGGTGATTGCACGGAATGGCGATCGCACGGTGCTGACAATGGCAAATGATTACCAGGGTAACGTGAAGGATTTTGCCGTGGTCGTACCTGTACCGACTGTCTTGCTGAAAGACCAAGTGCACGTCAGCGAACCGAAGATGATAGAGCGATTGGATGCTTTTAGTGCGCCACGATTGGTAGAGTATTTCGACTCTAACCCCTGTACTCCAACCGAGTGGATGGAGAAACCCGCATCTGCACCCACAGCACGCAAGGCGGATGCGCAAAGAAGCCGTGGCGCAAGCAGTAATGGTGTCACTGTACTCGCCAGTTTCAACGTTGGTGAATACGACATCGTTATTCTTAGTGCTAGAGAATCTGGGGGGCTGGAAACTTGGCTTAACCGCAATGGTTACAAAATCCCCAGAGGAGCAAAACAGTTGCTACAGCCCTACATCCGCTCCTCAATGAAATTCTTTGTCGCCAAAGTCAACCTGGATAAATTCGCGGAAACGGGCTATCAGTTCCTTCGTCCGTTGCAAATTTATTACCAATCACCCAAGTTCATGCTTCCGATTCGTTTGGGTATGATCAACGCCACCAAAGAGCAAGATTTGATTGTCTACGTTCTATCACCCAAAGGACAAGCAGAAATCACCAACTACCGCACGGTGAAAATCCCCTCCAACACAAACATTCCCTTGTTTGTCAAAGATGAATTTGGCGATTTTTACAAGTCTATGTTCAAAACTACATACACAAGAGAAGACCGAAAAGTTGCCTTTCTGGAATATGCTTGGGATATGAGTACTTGTGACCCTTGCTCTGCTGAACCCCTGACCCGTGAGGAACTGAAACAAGCAGGCGTATTTTGGCAAGATGATTTGCCTTCAAGGTTTGGTCGTTCCTTTCCCTCAAGTAATGTCTTCATCACCCGCTTGCATGTCCGCTACACCCGCGACAAATTCCCCGAAGACCTGATGTTTCAAGAAACCTCTAACCGCGAATCTTTCCAAGGGCGTTACATTTTGCAATATCCGTTCACAGGCTCCGTCAACTGTCAAGCTGGCAGAGAATACAAGCGGTCTTTACCCTCGCGCTTTGAGGGGGAGGCACAAACTCTTGCTCAACTAACCAACTGGAATATCCAAGACATTCGCCAGAAAATGAGGCTACGTGGTCAGGTTAGTGCGAATTGGTGGCAAACGCTTCTGGAGTGGCTTCGACTGAGTTGAGAAAGAAAAATGAGCAGCTATACTCCAACGAGTCACTGAATAACAAACCGCAGAGAACGCAGAGGACACAGAGGAATGAGAGTTTGAGAGGTATTAGAGACGTGCAATGCAACGTCTCTACATACCTGCAGGAGTTACAAACACTTCCCCCTTCGATCTCAAATAGGATTGCTATATACTATTCAACGTTAGGTGATCGGAGAATTGTTGAGTCGTCGATAGCGCTTTTGTCTGTCTTTCATCGGAGCAGCCATCAATAAAATTCTCTCTAGCAGCATTGGCGCAATACGGTTGCACCACACTGCTAAATGGCTTTGCCATCCAATCAAGATTTCAGGTGATTCTTTGTCCAGTCCAGCAACGAGTGCCTGAGCTACTCTCTCAGGAGTCATCGGCACTACCCACCGAAACCATTTTAATTCTCGCACCATATCAGTATCAGTTAAGGATGGCAACAAAGCCATCACTCGAATGTTGTGTACTGCTAATTCGCCGCGTAAGGCTTGGGTGAATCCCAAGATTGCAAACTTGGTAGCTGAATAGGTCGCCATCGTCGGTGCAGCTACCTTGCCCATTAAGCTAGAAACGTTAACAATTTTTCCCTCTCGTTGTGCTGCCATGCGGCGGGCTATTAGACGGGTGATGGTGTACATTCCAATTAAATTAACGTTGATCTCTTCCTGCACCTGTGGTAGTTGGGACTGTAAGAAGGGAGCTTGGTAAGCGACGCCAGCACAGTTGACCAGCAGATGAATTGGTCCGTGATCCCGCCAAGCTTGCGCTAGCACGATATTCACCTCTACCAGTTGAGTTAGGTCTAAAGCTAGGGTAACGACTTCTACACCAAGCATCTCAATTTCAATTGCTACTTCCGCTAACCGAGTTGCATCTCGTGCTACCAACAATAGGCGTTTCGCTCCTTGTTTCGCTAGCTCAAGTGCGATCGCTCGTCCAATTCCACGGGAAGCTCCGGTAACTAAAGCTGTTTTTCCTTTAATGTTCATAACTACAACCTCTAAAATTGAGGTCCCGATAGGTCATTAGCCAATGCCAAACCGGAAAACTTCAAGGATATGAAGCTTCCTCAGCACTTACTGAAGGGTCATCAGACAATTTATTAAAGATATTTCTGAACCATCTCGCTGAAAAGTCGATGGAACGCAGTCGGAGAAATATCTTTCTGGGAAATTAGTGAATGAGTGCAGCGCCAGGATTGATGTGGAGCATAAGTGATAGGTCTCCTAGATACGAGATGTAAGCGAGAATTCTGATCCGAGGTTTTCTCCAATCAGAACTTCGGTAGCGAGTGCTTTGATACACAATCTAGCAACGGGATCAATACCCTGCAACATTTATTAATAGAAATAATGGATTGTAACATTTGTTTACAAATGCTTCAGATACCGGACATGATTTAGGCGTGCAAAAAAGATTTGTCTAACCTTCGCTGTGAATAGCCCTTGGCTAGTTCGTACTCTCTTCCTCAGGTAGGGACACTCTGAGAAAAGTGATCGATACAGTAGTCCTTGCTACCAACCCGGAGGCTATGTTTTATCAGAAAAGGTATAAAGATGTATGGGGGGAGGGATGTAGGGTGTGGGGGAGGATCAAACAACCGCACCCCAAATAGATACAAGCCCCTACATTTATGTATGGGGTTCCCTACAACGCCAGTTGCTTGCTGACTGGCTCCCCCTACCCCCTACACCCTTTTCATCAATGACTAATATGACCAATATGATTAAAGTCTTACTTGTGGATGACCAGAGTTTAATTCGTCAAGGATTAAAAGCTTTATTGGAACTAGAACAAGATATAGAAATAGTGGGAGAAGCAGAAAATGGTGAAATTGCAATTAAATTAATTGAAGAATCCTGTCCTGATGTCGTGTTGATGGATATTAGAATGCCTGTCATGGATGGAGTAGCAACGACGCGAGAAATACAAAAGCGGTTTAATACAATTAAGGTTTTAGTGTTGACGACTTTTGATGATGATGAATATGTGAAAGCCGCGTTGCAGAATGGGGCTATGGGTTATTTGCTTAAAGATACACCCTCAGAAGAGTTAGCTTTTGCAATTCGCGCTGTCCATAAAGGATACACCCAACTAGGACCGGGAATAGTTAAAAAACTTTTAGCCCAGTTTTCAAATGTGACACCAACTCAGTCACCTCCACCACCACAAAGCTTAGGAGAACTCACTCCTAGAGAAAAAGAAGTTTTGCGATTGATTGCTTCTGGTGCTAGTAACCGGGAAATTGCTCATAAACTCTATATTTCTGAGGGGACAGTTAAGAATCATGTGACAAATATTCTGAATCGCTTAAATTTGCGCGATCGCACTCAAGCAGCAATTTTTGCTAATTCATTTTTACCGTATTTAGACTATGACATAACTCCTAACTCTTGAATTCCGCTCTATGCTACTGAGTAAGAAAGAAACAGCATTTTACTTGCAAGACCTAGAAACACGGATAGGTAAAGCGATTCATTTAACGATAGCTGGACTAGTTCTACTTTCTTCAGGAATTTTTGTAGCGGAGACTTATCAAATTCCTGATACTGTCCGGTTTAATCTCAATGTAATGGATAGTGCAATATTAATAATCTTCGCTGTGGAATATCTACTTCGTTTGTGGAGTGCAGAAAATAAAATTCAGTACATTCTAAGTTTTTATTCGATTATTGATTTAATGGCTATTTTGCCTTTTTTCCTAGGAGAAGTTGACACCGGATTTATTCGACTACTACGATGGTTCAGAATTTTGCGGTTAATTAGATTTATAGATCGAAAATTTTTATTTGGTAGTATCAGTACAGAAGATGGGATAATTTTTGTCCGCATACTGTTTACTTTATTTGTGATTATCTTTGTATACTCAGGCTTAATTTATCAAGTCGAGCATCCTGTAAATTCTAAAGGTTTCCGTACTTTTTCAGACGCGTTTTACTTTTCTATCGTCACCATGACAACTGTTGGATTTGGTGACGTGACTCCAATTTCTGAGTTGGGTCGTCTGTTTACAGTCTTGATGATTTTAACCGGGATCGCGCTGATTCCTTGGCAGGTTGGTGATTTGATTAAGCGATTAGTCAAAACTGCAAATCTTGTAGAAATAGTTTGTGTTGGTTGTAGATGGTCTTTCCACGATGCAGATGCTCAGTTCTGTAAGATTTGCGGAACAAAGTTGAGAAAAGATTAACCCCTTCGCTTATGATGTTTGGGGATCACGATCAATAAAAACATTGAGATTTTCTGATGCTAAAGCTTTATTACAACCCAATTTCACCAAATTCTCGTCGTGTCTGGATTACGCTACTGGAAAAAGGACTCTCGTTTGAACTGGTGGAAGTTAAATATCTGGATGGCGAACAGTTTAAACCAGAGTTTTTAGCGATTAGTCCTTTCCATCACGTCCCTGCTTTGGTAGATGATGGCTTTAATATCGTGGAATCTTTGGCAATATTGGATTATTTAGAAGCAAAGTACCCTACACCTGCTTTGTTACCGACGAATGCGAAGGATTTGGTCATTGTGCGGATGGTGCAACTGGCAACAGTGAATGAATTAATGCCCGCTATAATTCCATTATCTCCTGTGATTTTTGGCTTACCGGGAGGAGACCCAGAAAAAATTGAGGAGTCAATACAGAAAATTTCAATAGTGCTAAAGTTTTTTGAGGGTTTACTCGATCATCGCTCTTTCTTTGGCAGTGAAAGTATTACTCTTGCTGAATCTGTAGCTGGTACGATAGTACCTTGGTTACCAAGGGGTGGTGTTTCCTTGGGTGAATATCCAAAATTGAACGCTTGGTGCGATCGCTTAACAGCACGTCCAGCGTGGCAAAAAACCCAAACCCCAGAAATTATGGAAGCGATAAAATCTCGTATGGCAGCTACGATGACAAAGACGCCTTAGTTTTAAGGACTTCAATTATTTCTCAGATTTTAGCAACCTTTCCGTCTGTCTTGGCAGTTCGATAAATTAAGTTTTTTGGCAATTCTTGCGTAAGTCTGGAATTAATGGTAATCTTTGACCTAGCATTAGATTTACCCTATTTTCCAGAGATACTGGCGCACTAATAATTCTAGGTTTAGTTTAAAACATATTCTTCAGTTTATCAAAACTTAGTACTCTGGCTGCAACCAATCTTCTAAGGTGATTCCCGGAACTCTCCGCATATCAGAATCATGGGAAACAAGGATTAATCCACGTGTAATTGCTGTAGCCGCTATAAATATATCTGCCTCTTGAATAAGTAAACCCCTGCGTTTTAAATCTGCATGAATTTCGCAAGCTTTCTCGATAATTTCTATATCGTCGAGCAATAAAACTCTATATTTTTTACAAACTTGGTTGAGGTCAGATAGTTGTCTAGTAGCATTGGCATAAATAAGACCCCTTTTAGATTCATAGTATGCGATCCCGCTAATAAAAACTTCTTGTCTTAGAAAAAGCACCTCTTCTAACTTATTGCTTATTTTTTCATTTCTCTTCAAAATAGCCGTTAATATATTCGTGTCGAGGAGATAGCCCATTTCTTGCTATCTTCCTTCTACTGCTTCATCAAACATTTTCATTTGCTCTGGAGTTAAGTCATTTAACGTCCCAGAAACTGCCTCTATTACCGAAATACTGTCAATGATATTTGTTAATTCATCATCGGGAATAGTTTTCAGGTATTCTGGAGAAAATTTATCAACAAATCTTACTAGATTTTGAATCATTACCTCTTTGTCTAATCTTTCCTTGTATAGAGTATTACCAGCAATCAGCTTCTCAACGATTCCTGATATTCGTGCTATGGCTATATCTCTTTCTTGAGAAATTTCTTGCATAACCAACCTTAAGGTGTTCACTAGTTTTGATGCTTTACCTAATTGTAAGCTAGCAGGCAAGGTAAATTTTGAGGAAAATCAGCTTTAGTCCACAAATAAACTCGGTTCAACACGAAAAAATTCTCCCAGCTTTTGGGCTAGTTCTAAATTTATTTTCTTCAGGAGTGCGTTCTCTATGCATTGAATCTTCTACAAGAGCTAAAGCCTGCTCATTTTCTGCTTCAGTTTTGATCAGCTTGGGAAGATAAGCCGTTAATAATTCTTTGTATTTCTCTGGATTAAAAGTAAGAGTCATGGAGATAGCTCATTACTACTATTTCTTTTTTAGTGCTTCCTCAAACATTTTCATTTGCTCTGGGGTTAAATCATTTAGTGTTCCAGAAACTGCCTCCACCACCAGAATACTATCGATTCTATCTATTAAATCTTCATTAGAAATAGCTTTAAGTTGTTCTACAGAAAATCTATCAAATAGGTGTATCATAAGTTGATTCATTGCATCATTATCTAGTCGCTCTTGATATAAAATATTGCCTCAAATTAAGTTTTCTACTATCTGAGATACGTGAGATAGAAGTACCTGTTTTTCTTCAGAAACCTTCTGCATAAATACTCTCCAAGCTTTCTTATACATTACCTATTTTAGCGTAGTGTTTATTAGGCATCTCCGAAAATTAATTATGTGTTCGTTGAAATCCTTGGTAGGGGGCGCAATGCCTTGCGCCCCTACATCATTTTCACCATTACCACAAAAAAAGGGCGGGAAACATATCCCACCCCACATACAATAATGAGACTTTGTTGTTAGTTAACCCAACAATTCTTTAGCCTTAGCAACGACATTATCAGTGGTGTAACCAAATTTTTCTAGGACTACGCCACCAGGGGCAGAAACGCCAAAGCCATCAACGCTGATCATCTTACCTTCGTTGCCGAGGAAACGACACCAGCCGAAGCTAGAACCAGCTTCTACAGCTAACCGCTTGGTAACGGACTTTGGTAATACAGACTCTTGGTAATCTGCTGGCTGTGCGTCAAACAATTCCCAAGAAGGCAAAGAGACGACGCGAACTTTCTTCCCTTCAGCGCGGAGTTTCTCAGCAGCCTCAGTACACATATACAATTCGCTACCAGTACCAATGAGGATAATATCAGGTGTGCCATCGCTATCTAAAACGATGTAACCACCCTTAGCCACACCCTCAACACTGGTTCCTGGCAATTGTGGCAAGTTTTGCCGACAGAATGCCATTAGGGTAGGGCGATGTTGATTGGCGTTTTCTATCGCCACTTTGTAAGCGCCAGAGGTTTCTTTCCCATCGGCGGGACGGATGACTGTGAGGTTGGGAATTGCCCGCAAGGAAGCGATGGTTTCAACTGGCTGGTGAGTAGGCCCATCTTCCCCTAAACCGATAGAGTCATGAGTCATGACGTAAATGACTCCCGCTTGCGACAATGCTGACAGGCGAATTGCTGCCCGCATGTAGTCTGTAAATACCAGGAAAGTAGCACAGTAGGGAATCAGCCCGCTGTGCAGGGCAATCCCGTTACAAATAGCGCCCATACCATGCTCACGCACACCAAAGCGGAGGTTGCGACCACCATAGTTTCCTTTCTGGAAGTCGCCTGCGCCCTTGAGTTCTGTGAGGTTAGAGTGGGTGAGGTCAGCAGAACCGCCAATCATCTCTGGTAAAACTTGATACAGAGCATTCAGGGTAATTTCAGAAGTTTTGCGAGTGGCTAGTGCCTTGTCTTCAGGTTTGTAGGCTGGCAGAACCGACTCCCATCCTTCTGGAAGTTTGCCTGAGACAATCCGCTCAAATTCAGCAGCTTCTTGAGGATATTTGGCTTTGTAGTCAGCAAATGCCTGATTCCATTCTTCTTCTAGGTTCGCACCGCGCTCAACAGCTTTGCGGAAGTGCTTAAGAGCATCTTCTGGTATGATAAAAGGCTCATATTCCCAACCTAAGTTCTCACGGGTGAGTTTAATTTCATCAGCACCAAGAGCAGATCCGTGGGCACCAGCCGTGTTTGCTTTGTTGGGGGAGCCATAGCCGATGATTGTTGTCACCTTAATAAAAGAAGGTTTATCGGTAACGGCTTTTGCTGCTTCGATCGCCTTGTGAATTGCCTCTAGATCCGTGTTGCCATCCTCAACGTGCTGGACATGCCAACCATAAGCTTCAAAGCGCTTAGCGACATCTTCTGTAAAGGCAATGTCTGTTGAACCATCGATTGAGATGTGGTTGTCGTCGTACAGAGCAATGAGCTTGCCTAATCCCAAGTGTCCCGCCAAAGAACAGGCTTCTCCAGACACGCCTTCCATGTTGCAACCATCACCTAAAATGACATAAGTGTAGTGGTCAACAATCTTGGCATCGGGTTTATTGAATTTTGCAGCAAGGTGTGCTTCTGCCATTGCTAAACCGACCCCATTGGCAATTCCTTGCCCCAAAGGTCCAGTGGTGACTTCCACCCCAAGTGTTTCAAAGTTTTCTGGGTGACCGGGGGTTTTAGAACCCCACTGACGGAATTGCTTGATATCCTCAATTGTGACGCTGTCGTAACCAGTCAAGTAGAGTAGGGCATACTGCAACATACAGCCGTGCCCAGCGGACAGGATAAAGCGATCGCGATTAAACCACTTGGGGTTTTTGGGATTAAAGCGCAGAAAGCGATCCCACAGCACAAACGCCATTGGCGCTGCGCCCATTGGCAGCCCTGGGTGACCAGACTTTGCCTTTTCTACTGCATCAATTGCCAAAAAGCGGATGGAGTTGATACAAAGTTCTTCAAGGGTTTGGGTTGCAACAGCCATAATAAGATTGTTATTTAGGACGGGTTAGCACTCTTTGAGCTTCCACTTTTGGGGTGACTTAATAGATTTCCCCAAGGTAGTATCTTCATCATCCCATTGGAGCTTGTTGACGGACAACCCGCATAATCTGGGATTTTTGATTTTGATTTCGGATTTATTTTATAAAAGATTCCCCCAAATGTCGGTTGCCAAAGGGACTAATTTATGCGTCCTCTTTGGAATGGGCAGGGGGGCCGGGGGGCAGGGGAGCAGAGAGAATTGTCAGTCTTTCATTACCCAATCGCCAATCCCCAATCACCAGAGGTACTTCTTAAACGCGAGTGTGACATTATGCCCACCAAAACCAAAAGAATTTGATAGTGCCACCTCAACATCTAAAACGCGGCTAAAGTTGGGAACGTAATCTAAATCACATTCTGGATCGGGATTTTCTAAATTGATTGTTGGTGGGATCTGATGATTGCTAATCGCCAGTGCTGTTGCCACTGCTTCAATGCCACCAGAACCACCTAGCAGATGACCTGTCATCGATTTGGTGGAGCTAATTGCTACCTTATAGGCGTGTTCGCCTAAGGCTTTTTTCATTGCTGCGGTTTCAGTTGGATCGTTAACCGACGTGCTAGTGCCGTGGGCATTGATGTAGGTTACCTGTTCTGGGGTTAGTCCTCCATCTTTGAGTGCCAGTTGGATGGCTCTAGCTGCTCCTTCCCCACCCGGTACTGGGGATGTTATGTGATAAGCATCACATGTCATACCGTAACCGACGATTTCGGCGTAAATCCTGATGCCGCGACTTAGGGCGTGTTGCAGTTCTTCTAAAATTAAAATCCCTGCTCCTTCACCCATAACAAATCCGTTGCGATCGCGGTCAAACGGACGGCTGGCATGAGATGGGTCATCATTCCGAAGAGAAAGTGTCCTAGCTGCCGTAAATCCAGCTATCGACAAGGGTGTAATTGCTGCCTCAGTGCCCCCACAAATCATTGCTTGGGCATATCCCCCTTGAATCAGCCTAAAAGCCTCACCGATAGCGTTTGAGCCAGCAGCGCAGGCAGTTACGGAGCAAGAATTTGGACCTTTGGCACCAGTGTGAATTGCTGTTAACCCTGCTGCCATGTTGGGAATCATCATCGGGATCATGAAAGGACTACAGCGATCGGGACCACGACTTAGGTAAATCTTTTGTTGGTCTTCCAACACCTTGATGCCGCCAATGCCAGTACCAATCATCACGCCGACTTGTTCTGCGTTCAACTCATTGATGACTAACTGCGCGTCTGTTAGAGCCTGAATTGCCGCCGAAACGCCGAATTGGGAAAACCGATCCATACGCTTAGCTTCTTTGCGATCCAAGTAATCGTGCGGATCGAAGTTTTTTACTTCCCCAGCAATGCGGCAATCATGACCAGAGGTATCAAACAAGGTGATCTCGCCAATACCATTGTGGCCGCTAACCAATCCTTCCCAATATTGGGCTGGTGTATTACCAATTGGTGTAATCGCGCCAACACCAGTTATAACAACGCGTTTACGTTTAAAATCTGTCATGACTCAGTTTAAAAATGGCTTTTAATGCAGGCACAAAAAGGCAGAGGAGGAGGGGGAGAGCGGGAACTCGCGGCCCCTCTGGATATACGGGGCAAAAGGAGGGAAATCTTCAACAATTTTCCTCCCTTGCCCCCAATCTCCAACGACAGTCACGGGACTGTCAGCAGAGTCGGTGTTAGCGTCTAGTTCCCCCGTGGGTGGGGTACTAAGTTCCCAAGGGAAAATCCCTAATCTCCCACTCTCCCCCTCTCCCTGTCTAACTCTTTCCGGATGTGGCAACTTCTCGGTTGATGTAATCCACTGCCTCTTTAACTGTTGTGATCTTCTCGGCGGCTTCATCGGGAATCTCGATATCAAAATCTTCTTCCAAAGCCATTACCAGTTCAACGGTATCTAGGGAATCAGCCCCTAAATCATTGGCAAAATTAGATTCTGGTGTGATTGTAGTGACATCAACACTCAGTTGTTCGGCGACAATTTTCTTGACCTTTTCAAAAGTAGGATCCGTTTGATTCATAGATAAATTTCCTCAATCATCTGCTATAATTCCGCTCTTTATGGGCTACTTGGTTTTTGAGCATATACATCTTATCGGAAAGCGAGATCATCCGTATACTGCCGAGGAATTTTCTTCTATGAAAATCTCTCCCCCATTTGTAATAGGAACGAGGCAACTGCTCTTAGAGCGGTTGGGCAGTAGGAGGTGCGAAGCATCGCTCATACCGCATAAATGGTTCTGTTTTGCAATTCTTAGTGAGATTATTTTTTAAGGACGTGCATTATCAGAATCAATAGCCTTGCAACCAACACAAACAAGCGATGATAAAACAAAAACAGTTATTATCAGAGGCGACTGCCCCTAAATAACCAATTCCTATGCTATCCCATACTTTGAAATACGCTTACTTTCCTGGTTGTGTTGCTCAAGGGGCTTGCCGAGAGCTTCATCAATCCACTCTTGCCCTCACCCAAGCATTAGGCATTGAACTCGTTGAACTGAAAAAAGCTGCTTGTTGTGGTTCTGGTACGTTTAAAGAAGATTCTCAACTTTTGGAAGATACGGTCAATGCCCGAAATATTGCCTTAGCAGAAGAATTAAATCTACCATTAATTACCCATTGCAGTACCTGTCAAGGTGTTATCGGTCATGTTGATGAACGCTTGAAGGAATGTCAGGCAACAAACCCAGCTTACATTGACCGAGTTAATGGCTTGCTGCAAAAAGAAGGCTGTTTGCCTTATCGCGGTAGTACGGAAGTTAAACATCTTCTCTATGCATTAGTGACAGATTACGGTTTAGAAGAAATTCAAAAACGTGTCACTAGCAAGTTAACTGGACTGAAATGTGCGGCTTTTTATGGCTGCTATCTCCTCCGGGCCCAAAAGTCGATGCCTGCTGATGACCCTTTTCGACCAGAGGCGATGGAAAATATGTTTTGCACTTTGGGTGCAACACCAATTTATTACAGAGGTCGTACGCAATGTTGCGGCTGGCCTCTTTCCAGCTACGCCACTACCCAATCTTTTCAAATGGCAGGGATGCACATTCAAGAAGCCTTGGAAGCTGGTGCTGATTGCATGGTGACGCCTTGTCCTCTATGCCACCTTAACTTAGATTCTCGTCAACCAGAGGTAGAAAAGGTCATTGGCAGGAAACTAGGGTTACCAGTGTTGCATTTACCCCAGTTGATTGCTTTAGCAGTTGGGGTTAGTCCAAAAGATCTGGGTTTAGAACGGCATATCGTTTCTACTCAGCCACTGTTAGAAAAATTAGGATTTTGACAAGCATTTGTCAACATCTGCTAAAACATATAAGTGTCCCCAGTCAGAAGATACTGCTATGTATTCCCTCCCCAGTCTCATTACTGCCTTGTCACTGCTGGTTTACCTAGTCCTAGCATTCAATGTCGGTCTAGCCAGGAAAAAGTATAAAGTTTTACCTCCCCAAATGACGGGAGACCCAGATTTTGAACGGGTGCTACGCGTCCAGCAGAATACCTTAGAGCAGTTAGTCTTTTTCCTCCCTAACTTATGGTTATTCTCTTTTTACGTCAGCCCTTTGTGGGGTGCTGGAATTGGTGCGCTTTGGCTGGTGGGTCGAATTATCTACGCCTGGGGGTATTACCAGGCGGCTGAAAAACGAGTGATTGGCTTTGGGATCAATTCTCTCAGTGGGGTTGTGCTACTTTTGGGTTCACTCGTTGGGATTGTCTTGTCTTTATTACACTCGGATTTTCATACCCTGTAATTTCTTCATGAGAAGGAGCAGTCTCATCATGCTGAACACAACGTAGCGTTTTGTCCCAATCATGGGTGAAGCTCGTTTTGGCAAATGAGGGCGAAGGTATAGCTGTTGATCACCAACAGCCAAATATGTTCTCATGGGTGGCACAGTAACTACTAACCACCACAAGGTTCACGATCTAGCCTGAAGAATGTGGCTTGAACTAAAGGCTCTCGTGAATGCGCTCTTTGAATGCTTTACCCGCTGAGAACGCTGGAACACGGGTCGCTGGGATTTGCATTTTCTCATTGGTCTTGGGGTTACGCCCTTCACGGGCTTGGCGGTTTCTAGCCTCAAAAGAACCAAATCCAACTAGGGTAACTTTATCACCTTCAGAAACGGTTTCCACAATTGCATCTACTATTGCCATCAAAATAGTGTCAGCGTCTTTCTTGGTAACACCAGCTTTCTGGGCGATTATATCCACCAGTTCGCCTTTATTCATGAAATATCCCTATCCTCTTAATACCATTGAACACCGTTGGAATTGTAATGCAACGGAACAAGAGTGTGCAAGCCTGTAGCACAGTAAATCTGTTGAGTAACAAATTATTACAGAATTCAGGAGTCAGGAGTCAGGAGTCAGGAGTTAGGAGGTAGGAGTCAGGAGTTAGGAGTCAGGAGTTAGGAGTCAGGAGTTAGGAGTTAGGAGTTAGGAGTTAGGAGGTAGGAGTTAGGAGTTAGGAGTTAGGAGTTAGGAGTTACAAGCAAAACGGCGTCAACAATAGTTCTGGTTTACGTTAATTGGGTGCATGAAATGTCTACGGCTATAGAAAAACCTGAGATGACTCCTCCAGAATGCTATGAGACGATGAGCAAAGAAATTGAAGTTGTGAATTAAAAATCTAGCGATTAACCTTCTTATTGAAGGAGATGATGATGGTTGGCGGTTGACGATTAACCGTCATTATGTGATTTATACCCCTAACTGTATGATTAGCTACATTTACAAATCGTAATGTGTAAAGAATAAGCAGAACCACTCTAACAATTTTGATACAAATTTGTTAAGAATAGTTACAGTAATATCAATTTAAGGAAATAAATCTTATGGTGAACACTAATGAAAATAAACCACCCCATCACGTAGTGATTGTTGGGGGTGGTTTTGGTGGACTTTATGCGACAAAAGCACTGAATGATGCTGACATAAAAGTTACTTTAATTGATAAACGTAACTTTCACCTCTTTCAACCTCTGCTGTACCAAGTCGCCACAGGTGCATTATCCCCTGCTGATATCTCATCTCCACTGCGTTCTGTACTCAGTAAGAGCAAGAATACGAAAGTGCTACTAGGAGAAGTGAATGATATTGACCCACAAGCGCAACTTGTGTTCATGGGTGACGAAGAAATATCGTACGATTCTTTAATCCTTGCCACAGGAGCAAAGCATTCCTATTTTGGCAAAGACAACTGGGAAGATTTTGCTCCCGGTTTAAAAACTGTAGAAGATGCTATTGAGATGCGTCATCGCATTTTTATGGCATTTGAAGCAGCAGAAAAGGAAACCAATCCAGAAAAACGCTCCCGGTGGTTAACTTTTGTCATTGTTGGCGCTGGTCCTACGGGTGTGGAATTAGCGGGTGCGATCGCCGAACTAGCCTACCACACCCTAAAAGAAGATTTCCGCAGTATCGACACCAAAGAAACGCAAGTTTTGCTCCTCGAAGGATTGGATCGCACTCTACCACCATTTGCACCAGAGTTATCACAACAAGCAGAAGCATCCTTGACGCGGCTGGGTGTCACTGTTAAGACAAAAACACTCGTAACAAATATTGAGGATGATATCATCACCATCAAACAAGGTGATGAAGTAACACAGATTGCTGCCAAAACAGTATTATGGGCAGCGGGTGTCCAAGCTTCGCCCTTAGGAAAAGTGCTAGCAAAACGCACAGATGCTGAATGCGATCGCGCCGGACGAATTATCGTCGAGGCTGACTTGAGTGTCAAAGGATATCCCAATATTTTTGTGATTGGCGACTTAGGCCATTTTGCCCATCAAAACGGTAAACCCCTACCCGGTGTTGCACCTGTAGCAATGCAACAAGGAGAATATGTTGCTTCACTGATTAAACAGCGGCTTAAAGGTAACACAGTAGCAAGTTTTTCTTACACTGATCGAGGTAGTTTGGCAGTGATTGGGCAAAACTCTGCCGTTGTTGACCTAGGGTTCATCAAGTTTACGGGTTTCGTAGCGTGGCTGTTTTGGCTATTGATTCATATCTACTTCTTAATTGAGTTTGATAACAAAATGCTGGTAATGATTCAGTGGGGCTGGAACTATTTCACCCGGAATCGTAGAGCAAGATTGATTACAGGTAAAGAGTTATTGCAAAACGATTATGACAACACGGAGAAAAATAGACAGGCTGTTAATGTATAAAGTTAGGAGTTAGGAGTACCCCTGTTAAGGTGAAGTTTTTTCCAACGTATTAATGAGGGTTTCAGCCTTGCACTCATTAAAATCTGAAAGCAAAAAATCATATTTGCGCTTAATTTTAGGGTTGACAAGGTAGGAACACAACGTAAGAATAAGGCTTCCGACTAGTACTCTGTTAGTACACCTTAACAGGGGTAGAGTTAGGAGTTAAGAGTGAGGAATAAAAAAGTTATT
>CAIVAU010000085.1 GCA_903903925.1 uncultured cyanobacterium | reverse complement strand
TGCAGGCAACTGCCTTCACCGTGACGCTTGATTCTATCAGGCTATCAGATTCGTCTGATTTTGACGGGAAGCTATAGTTAATCACGTTTAGGCGTTTTGATTAGCTTAAAAGTTGCACAGATCAGATTGAATCAGATGTCATCCAATCATTGGTACTGACCTGTGAGCAGATTTTTTTAGCTAGTTCCTAACCTCTGATAGGAACTAGGGTGCAGGACATCAAGAATCACCTTCGTTGGTGTTGCGATTTTGCAAGATATCCAGAATGCGGCGATTCTCAGTTTGCAAACCCCTCACCTCTGATTGCATTTCTTGCATATCTACTCGCATTTCCTGCATATCTACTCGCATTTCTTGCATATCTACGCGCATTTCTTGCATATCTAATCGAATGTCTCTAAGTTCAGTCGCAATGTCGATAAATCTATGATTCATCGTTTCAAAATTGCGCTGAATGGTTTCAAAATTGCGCTGATGTTGAGTGACGGTTTCTAGAAGAGCGCTCACTGCTAAACGCATATCAATGAGCTGGTCTTCCATTCTATTCATGCGATCGCCGCCTTCAGTCATTGATTTAACTTAAAAATGAGTATTCTTAAATTTTAGCATTGACTTTTAACTAAAATCATGCTACCCCTCTCCGAAATTGGAGAGGGGTAGAAGGTGAGGTTATTAAAAAAACCAACCGTACGAGTGTAAACCCTTACCTAGTAAATTAACCCCTAGATAACAAATCCAGACAACGACAAAGCCACTAGCAGCTAAAATTGCTGGACGACGCCCTTGCCAACCACGGGTGATGCGGGCATGAAGGTATGCAGCAAATACCAACCAAGTAATTAGCGCCCAAGTTTCTTTAGGGTCCCAACTCCAGTAAGAACCCCAAGCCTCATTAGCCCAAACTCCACCAGCAATGATCCCTATCGTCAGTAGAGGAAATCCAAGTCCAATGACACGGTAACTAATATTGTCTAGGGTTTCTACGAGACTGAGACGCTGGGGTGAAAGGGGTTCAGAATTGTGAATCTCGGATGATTGATTGTGAATTGGGGTTGCTGTCACTAAATCCATGACTGCGGTTTTGCCATTACCATCACTGGAAAAACGAACGGTGCCATTTTTTTCTACACTAACTGCTTGTGATTGAGAAACAACCTCGCCTGCTTTGTGTAAACGGTAACCGTTGGTGCGATAGCCGCCAGTGCCAACAGAACTACCGTGTAGTTGAATGTCTTGACCCCTCGTGATTGCGAGGAAGGCGATCGCCAGCAGTGAACCCACCATTAAAGCAGAATAACTCAACATCATCACACTAACGTGCATCATCAGCCAATTAGATTTGAGCGCAGGTACTAAGGGTTCTGCTGTTTGCATTCCAGATGGCAGTGTCAAGGTAGCGAAAGCAGTAATCATAGTCGCTACAGGCGCGGTAACAACTCCCACCAAGCGACTACGGCTGGAGTTTTCGGCAATGAGGTGGATAGTGGTCATTCCCCAAGTCAGGAAAAACAGAGATTCATACAAATTGCTGAGTGGGAAATAGCCAGCCTCTATCCACCTTGCCCCTAGTAAAGTAGCTATGCACAAATTAGCGATCGCCATTCCAGCTGTCCCCAAAGACGCTAGATATGGCAGATTCGGGAAAGCTGCCCCACTCCAATAAATTAGCATTGTCACAAATAGGACAGCAAACGAAGCATTGTCTAACCAGTTCTGGATGATAACCAGATTCATAAAATATTCTCCCAGATAATCCCTAAAAGAAAGTACGGATTCTTATTTTTCCGATCCTATCTCTTTAGAGGGAAGAGGAGGTTTAGATTTTAGATTGAATCCAAAAATCTGTTCCCCCCGATCACTTTACAGAGATGGTGTCACAGCGGGTGTAACTTTTATGGCAGGAGATGGGGTTAAAGCAGGTGTAACTTTTATGGCAGGGGCATCAAGTGTGGTAGGGAGAGGGATCCTACTCTTGTCAAGCTTACTAGCTGGACTACTTGGTAAGGTGGATGGATTTCCAGCTTTTTTCAGTGCAAGAAAGACGTCATAACGACTACTATGACTATCGTTCACAGCAGTTGTTACCCCAATTGAGCGTATTGCTTCTAACAAAGATTGTTGATTGGGCAATATAGTTGGTAAGGGAAAATTTTTAGCCGCGCTTTCCATATCCAAGAAAAACTGACCATTTGTAGGATTTAGATCCCTTGGAACAGTTTGTTGGAATGCGGGAGTGCTCGCTAATGTCTTGTTTGGGTTAGGGACAATTTGATCCGTGATCGGAGTACCCACAGATAAAAAAGCAATATCTCCATCTAGCCAGCCGTGGGTGGCAGTTAAAGTACCAAACGGTCCAATCCAGTTTACAACAGGTTTACCTCCCACTATCCCCGGTTGAATCTGGAACTGGTATTGATTTTTCATCACCTCATCTAGCTGTTTTAAGGATGCTTCACCACGAGGGCGATCGCTTGCCTGTACCATAAGCACTAAGGCAGCACGAAAATTCGCTGGTGAATTTTCTTTGGGGCTAGTTGGAATCACTGAGAGAGAATACTCACCTCCCATCCAACTGAGTAAATCTTGCTCTAAGTCTAGGTTCGTCAGAGATTTTACACCATTCCGCAGTTGTTCTGGTGCAATTGGCGAGAGTGGATTTCCCTGAGATGTTGAAATGTAGTCTGCCCACGATCGCTGTAAATTCCCACCGGAGAGCATCATCAAGGTTTCTGCAGGCACAAGGTTTTGCATTCTCCCAGCGTTATTTTCCACTGCCAGGACTCGCTGACTATTTGGATTTAGCCAAGAAACGCCTTTCAAGCTGATTCCTTCTGACTCTAAAGTCATTGTCCCTGCTAAACCTTGGTTATTTTGAAGTTGAGTTAAAACCTGAGATGGTAATCGGTGGTTTGGGGATGCAGCGGCTATTTTTGCTGAATAAGGTACATTCACATAAAACTGGGCAAATGGTTGATAGGTTGCGATTTTGGGGAAATTATCGGCAAAACCTGGAGTTGTGACCAGTGTTGCTTTACTCTCGTATGCGTCTATCGTTCTTTCTGTCGATTTGGGATTATCGGTGACGAGTAAGAAACGTCCATCTAGTAAAGCAGCTGAAAAGTTTTCCCCTAAGCTTCCCTTGGTTTCTTTGATCGCAATATTCTTATAGGTGCGGTCAATCCATTTTCCTCCTTTCGGTGCTTTGGGTTGTGCCAAAATACTTTTGGCTTTTTCTTGGTTTTTGATTGGTAGAACTATCACTAGTGACTGATCATTGCTAGTCGCATCTGTATTGGTAGTGACAGGCTTGGATTCTGATTGATTCGCTTCTGGGGCAAGGATTGCGATCGTCACTTGATCGCCAACCCACGGACCAATATCTTTCTGGAAGTCGTATCCATTATTGGTCAGGAAGCGATCGCGCAACTGCACTAGATTTTGATCCAGTTCTGCTTGGGTCTTTTTAGTGCCAAACTCTCGTAGTTTCTCCCATTGTCTGGGATCAGTGCTTAGGGACACAAACATCAGGGCATTTTGGGGAATGATATTTGCTCCTACTGGCAAATCTCTGGAGAATGGTTTTCCGTGGGTAAAAAGACAGTATGCCACTACGCCACCACCAATTAATAGCCCAGTAGATGAGAGCGTTAGCATCAGAGATGGTTTCTTTTTTTTCTTCATCTTCTGCCTATCGAAACGTTTGGAAACTGTGTGTCTTTAGACCACGGAGGAAAAACGAACGGCTAATTTATTAGCCTTCAATATTAAAATGTGTAGCCATATCCATCTTTTTTATGGATGGGCTGACAGCACTTATGCGAAATCCCTTGAACTAAACCTTTTTTTGTTGAAATATTAAAACTTCCTGTTGCACGAGTAGCTATTCTACCTACATAAGTTCCAACCTTTTTGCCTTTGGTAACGACAGCCTTTACAATGTCGCCAGTCTGAAAACCAAAGTGAAATTTTATTCTTGCGCAATGTCGATCCGGAAAACCAAACTTATCGGTTCTACAGGATTGACACCCACCATGCCCAGTTGCTTTAATTAGTAATGGTTTAACTCCTTTGACTATAAGCTTAGGCGTTGATAACCCAACACATGCAGCATCAAAGTAATGGGTTTTCTCTAGATTTTGTTGAGTTCTGTTCAGTTTCGTTAGACCGCCAGAACCAGTTTCAACAGGTAATTTTGTTTGTTTGAGAGCGTTTAAGAGTACCCATCGAGTCGAGTTAACTGCTGCTGCATCAGCCAAAGGAATATGCGCTTGTGCCAGTATTTTTTTAAGCAAGTCTGGCTTTTGGCTCAAAAAATCCGATATATCTTGAGTGCCTTTATCGGTATTGCATTTTTCACATGCCAAGGTCAAATTACTTATTCTGTTTGAACCTCCTTTGGCGCGAGGATGAATATGTTCAACTTGTAATGGCAAATCTTTTTTCAGGCAATAGGTACATTGACGATCCCATTTTTCCAACAAATACTCGCGTGTTTCGTAACCAGCTAATGTTCCTTGTTGATATTCTTTTCCTTGGATGTCGGGATTTTGCATTAACTGCATATCAAATTTAACCAATTCTTGTGATATGGCAGTAATGGGCGCAAATTTTCTCAAACGATTTACCCAAGTTAAAGTATTATCTATCCGACTTTGAAGACTGGGTGCAAGCCATCCCCCTGGACGCTTGCGGTTGTCAAATCTCGGTGCGCGGTAACGAGTTGTACGAGCGCGTCTTCCTCGTCTTAACTGTCTTCTGGATGTTAATTTATCCCGAATTTGAAACCCGCGATGCTCAAGTTCTGCAACAAAAGGGACTTCACCTATAGTATCATTGACAAGCGCGATTCCTGTTGTTTTTGCACCAGGGTCTAGCTTGATTCTTAATGGTTCAATAGACGGTGTATTTCGTTCATTTTTTAGAATCAAAGTGAATGGGAAGCGTCTGTATATTGCGGCTATTCCGTTCTTTAGGAATTGACGGGCTTGTGCTGGATGTATTGGATTTAATGGTTGTTTTTTGATGTCAACTAACAAGATTTTGGACATAAGTCCCTCCATTACTGGGTAAAGTTAGCCTTGTCAATGTTATCGGTCGGTACTTTCCAATCAGCACTGCCTTACCCCTCGTAAGACTGTTTAACTAATCGGTTTTAGAGCTACAGACTGGCTTCGCATCCGCAGGTAAGAACTTAAACACTTACCGATAACGTAGTACGCGAGGTACTTAGACGGGTCAGCTATCTAAAAAGGAGGCACGAAGCCCCGTCTCTTTAGAGCGGGGTGCTGACCGAAAAAGACTCGACGGGCAGTACCATTTAAACCCATACCTCATAATTAGGAGTCAGGAGTCAGGAGTTAGGGGGCAGGAGTTAGAGGAATTTTTAACAAATAGCTTAAATATTACCATTAATTGAAATTAATTGCATGGGTCCCAAATATTTTGTTAAGTAAGGCGAGAAAACTTCATAAATAAGTGTCAAGGGCTGTCCGTGATGCCAAAACAGGTAATGACGACCCCAAAAAGGTCCAAACTCATTAAAGCCTGACTGTAGTGCAGATGAGTCACCGTAGTAAATCCCTTGAACATCCCGATACAACTCTGTACGTAGACGAGCTAAACTTGCCCAAATAGGTAATGAACGGTTTTGCAAATACTCATCTACTTGAGTTGCTTCCCACCATGAAGTGGCATATGCCAATCTCTGACCAGAGGCAGTACGCAGCCAGACTTGTCGCCGTAGTCTTGGTTCTGGCACTGCTTGAATCAGGTTGGGAGCACCATCTAAGTCCGTGCCAATCAATGACATGTCTATGACATCCACTTCCGTAGGTTCACCTGTTAGCAATTGTAAGTGTCGTGTTGGGGAACCGTCGCCTAAAAGTAATAATTGCCAAGCAGGTGCCATTTGAGCATGAGGCAGACCTTTTTGAATGATTTCCTCCCCACCTTGCCAAATCGGAGTGAGACGATGCCAATTGGTGGGTAGTGTTAAGTTATTTGTCGGCGTAAAAGTTACAGACAATGCTCTTTACAAAAATTTACTTATCTCTATGAAAGCATAAAAAGTTAAAAAATGTAGAGATATTGCAAGCAACATCTCTACATTTAATGCGGATGGCGAGACTCGAACTCGCAAGGCAAAGCCACACGCACCTCAAGCGTGCGCGTATACCAATTCCGCCACATCCGCAGGTTTTGTCTAACCATAATAGCATAACAAAATGCTTCTGACGAGTCAGTTCATGCCAAAATTCCCAAAAATTTAATGATGCTGATTCACAAATTTTTCAAATAAGTATATTCAACTGACAGAAAAGTAGCAGCGATCAAGTGATCTTAAAAGGAGGTATAGTCACCGTGGGACGTGCGATGCCTTGAAAAAGCCGAGGCTAGCGCGTTCGACAGCAACTAGCAGCAGCAATGTTGGTGGTAAGTGTCAATACCCGTTGAGGCGACAGGTCAGTTCCAACATTTGTTTGGGCAAGGCTTGGAAATCTCCTGTCATAATTTGAAATCAGGCTTTGCGTGGTTCCAAAAAAAGATGAAGTTTGACAAAATATTAATTGCCAATCGGGGAGAAATCGCGCTTCGCATTCTCCGCGCTTGTGAAGAAATGGGGATTGCGACTGTTGCGGTACATTCCACCGTTGACCGAAATGCTCTCCACGTCCAACTGGCTGACGAGGCGGTTTGCATTGGCGAAGCAGCTAGCAGTAAAAGTTATTTGAATATTCCCAATATTATTGCTGCTGCTTTGACACGCAATACTAGCGCTATTCATCCTGGTTATGGTTTTCTGGCAGAAAATGCTCGGTTTGCGGAAATCTGTGCTGACCATCATATTGCTTTTATTGGCCCATCGCCCGAAGCTATTCGGTTAATGGGGGATAAATCTACTGCCAAAGAAACCATGCAAAAAGCTGGAGTTCCGACGGTTCCAGGTAGTGATGGGTTATTAGATTCGGAACAAGAAGGATTGGCGATCGCCAAAAAGATTGGCTATCCAGTGATGATCAAAGCCACCGCTGGTGGTGGCGGACGGGGTATGCGTCTAGTACGCTTTGAAAGCGAATTCGTCAAATCCTATCAAGCTGCCCAAGGCGAAGCGGGGGCAGCGTTTGGAAATGCCAGCGTCTATCTAGAAAAATATATTGAACGTCCCCGCCACATTGAATTTCAAATTTTGGCAGATAACTACGGTAACGTCATTCACTTAGGTGAACGGGATTGTTCAATTCAGCGCCGCAATCAAAAACTCTTAGAAGAAGCCCCTAGCCCTGCACTCCACCCAGACTTGCGAGAAAAAATGGGGCAAGCTGCCGTAAAAGCTGCCCAGTTTATTAACTACACTGGGGCAGGCACTATCGAGTTTCTCCTTGATCAGTCTGGTCAATTCTACTTTATGGAAATGAACACCAGAATCCAAGTAGAGCATCCCGTTACAGAGATGATTACTGGGATGGACTTAGTTGCAGAACAAATCCGTATTGCCCAAGGAGAGAGGCTAAAACTTACCCAAGACCAAGTCATCTTGCGAGGTCATTCGATTGAATGCCGTATTAATGCCGAAGATCCTGACCATGACTTTCGTCCATCCGCCGGACGTATCAGTGGTTATCTTCCCCCTGGTGGTCCCGGTGTCAGGATTGATTCCCACGTTTACACCGATTACCAAATACCTCCCTACTACGACTCCCTCATCGGCAAGTTAATTGTTTGGGGTCCAGACCGCCCCACCGCTATTAACCGCATGAAACGTGCCCTGCGGGAATGTGCCATCACCGGACTACCTACCACCATCGGATTTCATCAAAAAATTATGGAAAACCCACAGTTCTTGAAGGGAGATGTGTACACCAATTTTGTCCAGGAGTTAAAAACCAAAGAGGAGAATGGGGAATAGGGAATAGGAGTGTGGGGAGTGTGGGGAGAGGGGGGAGTGTGGGGGATACTTTCATAACTCCCACACTCCCACATTCCTGACTATTGACTAATGACTAATGACTATTGACTATTGACTCCCCATAGTCAGCAATCCTTGCTGACCTAAAAGAATTTCCCGCAGTAGGCTAAGGATACCAACCCAAATGATCGGGGTAATATCCACTCCGCCTATAGGGGGCACTAGTTTTCGCAACGGGACTAAAAAAGGTTCTGTCGGCCAAGCTACTAAATTAAAAGGTACCCGATTCAGATCCACTTGAGGATACCAAGTGAGAACTATGCGAAAAATAAACAAAAATATCATCAGGCCTAATCCCAGACCTAGAATCCATGTCGTTAGGTCAATACCAGTCATGTTTAGCACTACTCTGTTTGCACATCCAGAAAATTTTAATTTTTGTAACCAATCATTTTTATAATTTTAACCAACAGGGTGACTAAAAAGGCGACTCAGAAGTCAGCGCCAATGAAATAAGTTTCACAAGCCTTGCATGAAAATGTGTTGCTCCTCCTAATCCCTCAATTAGTCGCTTAGGACTTCTCAAGGACGTAATAGACTATTAAAATTGAGAAGAAGAGTGTAACAAAAGGTTTAAATCTATGACGCCTTCTTTAGCAAACTTTCTTTGGAGTCTAGTTTGGGGTGCGGCAATTGTTGTTATCCCTGTAACAGTCGGATTGATTTTTGTTAGCCAAAAAGATAAAATACAGCGCTCATAATACTACCGGGGGTCGATTCGACCCTTTAAACAGACTGCCTGTCAGTTAATAGCCTGATAGCTGATGCCCACCTAACTCTTCGCCGCAAAGCCCATGCCCAAAAGCATGGGTGTGAAGCGGCATAGAGCTAGGAGTGAGGAGTGGCATTTATAGCGGGTGGCGATGCCTTTGGCAAGACGCTGACGCTGGATGACTTGCTAACGCTAATGCGTCCACGCCTTCCTAAGGAAGGAGAGTGTGAAAGTAGTGATTTTAATTGTAAATCGTTAACATAGAACTGACTATCGGGTAAATTGCAATGGTAACTTTTGGGCTGAGTTCAGCCAGTGTTCTGGCTCAGGTAAATTTTGGCACAAATCCAGCCAGTCTTTTAGGAATTTTCCTGGCTGTGGCTGGGCCAGCACTGTATTTTATCCGCTTTCTACGTCCAGGGCTGGAACGAGATCAAGATATCTTTTTTGCTGCCATTGGTTTAGTCTGCGGCTTTATCCTCATATTTCAAGGTTGGCGACTAGACCCAATTCTGCAATTTGGTCAGTTGCTTTTGATTGGCACAACTGTCTTTTTTGCAGTTGAAAGTGTTCGTTTACGGGGTATAGCCACCGAGCAAGCCAAGCGCAACACGAAAATTGTAGACGAGCGGGAAGTGAGCGATCGCTACAAGTATAGTGGTAAGAGGTATGAGGCTGAGGTAGATGCAGAGTTAGAACCACTGCCTTATGATGAGTACGAAGAGGAGGAACGCCCACGTCCTCGAATTTCAGGTAGCCGGGAGGGTGGTCGTTCATCTCGTGATAACTACTACGATGATGAACCCCGCCGTCGTCAAGAACGGCGCAATAGTGGCGAAAGACCAACATCAACTGATAAAACCCGTCGCCGTAGTTCTGGGGATTCAGTGAGTCGAACCTCAGACAGGTTAGAAAACGACGAAGGAGGTTCATCTAGGGTATTTGATGATTGGGATAGTTCCAATCGTGAAGAAAGAAGACCTCCTCGTCGTAGCAGTAATGGACCCTCACGCCCGGAAAGTAATGACGAGGAGACCCCTCCTAGACAAAAAAGACGTCGTCCACCGACTGACTCAACTCCTCGACCACGGCGAGGGGACGATGACGTCATGGCAAGTGAATATGTAGATTACAGCCCCATCGAGCGTCTAGATGAGGAACCGGAGTAGAGAGTGTGGGGGGTGTGGGGAGTGTGGGGGGTGTGGGGAGTGTGGGAGGTGTGGGAGGTGTGGGAGGTGTGGGAGAGGGGGGAGAATAAAAGAATTTCTCTACATTCACTGCTCCCCTGCTCCCTGCTCCCTGCTCCCTGCTCCCTCCCCTACTCCCTGCTCCCTGCTCCCTGCTCCCTGCTCCCTCCCCTACTCCCTCCCCTACTCCCGTTTAACAGCTTCAATTAGCGATCGCACTTGCTGCGTTCCTTCTGAAGGCTCAAACGATAGTGGGAACTTACCCCGGACTATCATTCGTAAGCCTAAGGGGAAAATACCAAGTAATCCTTTAAGGTCTCTAAAGTAGTTTCCGACTACTTGTAAAACAAACTGAGGTTCATTAATCCAGCCACCTTGTTTAACTACCTCTACTAATCCTTTACGGTGGCGAAGTGGAACGCTATCGGCTACTTCTTTACGAGCAAGGATTTCTTGTTTTATTTTGGTAATTTGATCTAGTGGTGCAACATCCATTGGACACACTGAGTTGCAATAAAAACAACGAGTACAGCCCCAAACGCCTTGTGTCCCTTCGTTGTAATCTTCTAAACGGCTTTGGGTTTCACTGTCACGAGAGTCTGTCACCATGCGGTAAGCTTTGGCGAGAGCGTGAGGACCGACAAAAGTTGGATCGACTTCACGGGCATTGCATTCCGAGTAGCAAGCTCCACACATAATACAATTGCCCGTCTGATCGAGACGCGATCGCTCTTCGGGTGTTTGCAAAAATTCCCTTTCAGGCACTTGACGCCCTCTTGTACTCACATAAGGGGCAACTGCCTCTAAATTATTCCAGAAACTACTCATATCTACCACTAAATCCTTAATAACAGGCATATTGCCCAGCGGTGCAACTGTTATTTCAGGAATGATACTGGTGTTACTTGCTGATATTCCGGGCTGTTGGAATTTAGCGATTTCGCTCTTCACATTTTCTTTACAAGCTAAAGCCGAACGTCCATTGATTCGCACAGCACAGCTTCCGCAAATTGTATTGCGACAATTTTTGCGAAACGCCAAAGTCCCATCTTGTTCCCACTTAATCCGATTGAGACAATCTAGGATTGTGTTCCCCCCTTCGACATCCAAAACATAAGTTTGTACTATCGGGGAGGAATTTTGATTTTGCCGAATGACCTTAAAATGAACTTCCATCACGTCCTACCAAAGTCTTGAAATTACCATATTTACCTAACAAATCATTGAAGAGCGCAATTTGCTCACGATTTGGAGCTAAACTCTTTTTACCCTTAATTCAAAGGTAGCTGTCTATCGGCTGATATCAAAGTATCTGCCGATTATGATCTCAGGATAACCTTCGGCAACTCTATAGTTATAGCTGTATTTTAATGTCAAAACGCCCCAAACCCTCAACTACCCCTACAAGCGAATTGTTTGATCATATAGAATTGTCAAATTTGAGGATGAACATCTTGACAACGAAAATGAAGAAACCCAAAGGATGTAACTCACTTGTCAAAACCGCTCGCCTAATTTAGGTGAATTTTTATAAAAGCCTGATGGCAATGCTCTCCCCAAAGGCTGGTCTTTAGATAAAAGTGTAACAGTAGGTTGAATTCAAACTTAAATAACAAATTTGCTATTATTATTGCATGCTAGTATTTAATATAAAATTACGAGGCAACAAAACCCAGTAGAAGTTACCGTATTAGCGAGGCTAATACTGCTTTGTCTCTTCGTAATATCGTAGAGAAGAGGTATTTCTCGTCTTTACTAGCAGGATAAAAGGGTGTATGCTTGCACAACCCTATAAAAATACTATGCTATCCCAAGCTTGAGAACATGAGTAAGGAAAATCCTATAACTCAATGGCAAGAAAGGTAAGCGCGGAAAGTAGAAGTCCTGCTATTTCTCCCTTGCTACGACATATTTGTAGTGGTATAACTCCTCCACTTTGTAAAGGTGGCTGAGAGCTAAACCGCTGTAATAGAGCCAAAAGAAAAATAATTTGATTTCTGATGGCAAATGATGGTTAAAAGTGCCGTAAAATCACCTAAATTAATGCCTGTGACAACTCTGACCTCTAATCTATTATGGACAACCATAACAGAGGCTCTTGAACTCCCTATAAGTAGGAATTCATCCCTCAGTCTAGGGTGTTGAGGAGCTTTATGCAAATGTCAAAAAGCTAAACACAGGCGTGAAACGACATTGTTTATCAGTTTGGAGAGAGTAGGATATTTTGAGCGTAATGACTGAAACTGCAACTGCCCCATTAACGGGAAAAATACTGCTGGCTAAAGTAAAAGAACTTTCCACGCTACCACGACGAGAAAGAGCTAAGCAGTGTGGCTATTACACTGTTACAAAGAATAACCAAGTTCGTGTTAATCTAACCGATTTTTATGACGCTTTACTATCTGCGAGGGGAATTCCTCTCAGTCCTGAAGCACCTAAAGATGGTCGTGGTCGTGAACCTACTTATCGGGTTAGCGTCCACCAAAATGGTCAGATTGTAATTGGTGCAACCTACACTAAAGCGATGGGCTTAAAGCCTGGTGATGAGTTTGAAATTAAGCTCGGATACAAGCATATTCACTTAATACAAGTCGATGCTGACAAAAAAGAAGTCCAGCCAGATTTAGAGCTTGAGTTGGACGAGGAAGATGAAGAGTACGAAGACGAAGAGTACGAAGACGAAGACGACGAAGACGAAGACGAAGAGGAGTAAATTTTTCTTACGGTAGGGGTGAGTTTAAGCCCCTACTTGGAAAAATCTGATTCACCTCTTACACAAGTCGCCTATTTTAGTTGAGACTTGTTGAGTCAGCATGAAAACTGTTTTTGCAAGAAGCGTACCCGTGTTTTTTTTGTCTATTTTGATCAACTTATTTCAGCCATCAGCCAACTCCTTACTGTCATTTGGTCAAGATGCATCAGTATTAGTTGTGGTGATGGCTTTTTTCATTGCTTGGGGAGTGTGTTGGTTGCCTATAGGGACATTCTTGGCGATCGCACTGAGTTGGCATCCGAACAAACCTTTGCCGCCAGAACAAAAGTTACCAATTCTTGTGTCTCTGTATTTATTAGCCCCCCTGATTGTTTGGGGAATTGCTTGGCTAACCAATACATCTTTATTGGACTACGGATTGGTCAAGAATATTTCAATCCTAGCTTCTTTGGGGCAGGGTTTTAGTTTAGGAGTGTTGGGTTTAGCAGTTGTGTTTCTCTTTCAATGGGCTAGTGGTTGGTGCTCTTTTCAAAGTTCTAATCCAGTAGAGACAAGAGCGATCGCACTTACAGTACAAACCGTTTTGCTGCCTATTTTGTTCATAGCATTATTCGTGGGTGGTATAGAGGAGTTGGTTTTTCGTGGTTTCCTGTTCACTGAACTCAACCACGATTATTCCGTATGGGCAGCCGCAGTTGTTTCTAGCATAGTTTTTGCTGTTTTACACTTAATTTGGGAACAACAAGAAACGATACCACAACTGCCCGGACTTTGGCTGATGGGAATGGTTTTAGTTTTGGCACGGTTTGTTGATGGCGGTTGCTTAGGTTTAGCTTGGGGATTACACGCAGGTTGGGTATGGGCGATCGCCTGCTTAGATACAGCGCAACTGGTTACTTATACAGGTAAAGTTTCTGAATGGGTGACGGGTAAGAATCAAAAACCTTTGGCTGGTGTAGCGGGAATTGTTTGTTTACTGCTGACTGGAGTGGTTCTTTGGATATTTTCTTAGGGGAGCAGGGGAGCAGTGAATGTATAGAAATTCTTTTATTCTCCTCCACCTCCCACACCTCCCACACCTCCCACACCCCCCACTCTCTCCACCCCTAACCCCCGAAACTTGGAACTAAGCGCTTGAGGGCGCGACCAGCAACGTCGCCATAGCGTAATTGTCCACACAGGATCTTACCCATAATCTGGACAGCGGAGGGACGCCTCACACCTACTTTGTAGCCAACACCAGGAAAGCGATAAAATGCTCCAGCTAATTTTTGTGCCCAAGCCATATCATTGCCCCACTGTTCATTAATGGCAAGAGAATAATCTTCTAAAGCGTTCTTGTCGCCAGCCAAAGCTTTGTCAATTGCTCCTGCTGCGAGCAATCCACTAAAAATTGAAGGGCGAATGCCTTCTGCTGTAAAGGGATCTACGACACAAGCCGCTTCCCCTGCCAAAACTGCGTTTTCAGTGTGCAGCTTTTGATGACCATTCCACAGGCAAAGGGCGTGACCATACTGCTTGCAGATCTTTAGATCCAAGCCAAACAGATTACCGTATTCACTCAAATTACGCTTGAAGTCTTGTGGTTCACCGCCAATGAATGTACCGACGCCAATAGAATAGCCATCTGCTTTGGGGAAGTTCCAGAGGTAGCCGTTTTTGATCAAGCCAAACTCGAAGTGAGCGATGTTACCGTTTTCAACTTTGGCTGGTACTTCTGCTTCTAAGGCTCCAGCTAACCGGCGTTTGCGTTCTTTGAAGCCTAGCCATTTTGCCATTGGGCCCTTAGCACCATCAGCAGCAATTAAATAACGACCAGCGACAGGTCCTTTGGCTGTATTAACTTGCCAATGGTCAGTTTTAAACTCAATTCCTGTCACTTCCGTATGATCGCGCAGTTCAGCTCCTTGCCTCTGCGCTTGCTTCACTAAGAAATGGTCAAAAATCTCTCGTCGCACCATCCAGACTGGTTCAGGGGTTTGTAGTTCAGCTTCTACAGGATCATCCATTTTCCAGGTGCAGCGAATTGTGTCTGCCTTGCTAGAGATTGCTGGGCTAAAGTCAAAGTCAAACCATTCGCCAATAGCTGGAGACACCCCACCACCACAGGGTTTATATCTTGGTAGAGGTTCTTTTTCCAAAACTAATACTGAACGTCCCTGCTTAGCTAAATGATATGCAGATGTTCCACCAGATGGACCAGCGCCGACGATGATGCAGTCGTACATATGGCTGAATCTTTGCTCCTCTTGTTAGTTAATTTTCCAGTTTTTCTTGATTCTGACCAGACTTTAGAAGCCTTGGGTGCTGACAGCATTCAGTTTTAGTTATCTAAAACCTTTATTCTTGAAAACTCATGAGTATCCGTAAATTTTTGTGCTTAAAATCACTATATTAATTCATTAAGTTTCTTTATTAAGATACTAATATCATGCTTTCTTTCCAAAACCCCCATAAATTTTGGTATACCCAAAAGTATTTATTATGATACGTGAAGTACCACGCCTTAAGAAGACGGGGAATTCCGTGAAATATGTTAAGTGATTGATTGTATTTAAGAGGTACAGGGAGTGTGGAAAGGGTGGAGAGTGTGGGGAGTGTGGAAAGGGTGGGAAGAATTAATCCCCTCCCCTGCTCCCCTGCTCCCCTGCTCCCTGCCCCCCTGCTCCCTGCTCCCTGC
>CAIVAU010000084.1 GCA_903903925.1 uncultured cyanobacterium | reverse complement strand
CACAACTGCCCTCGTACCTTAGCTTCATCATCGATGGTTGGATATCCCCAGGCCACCAAAGGTTCTACCAAAAACGAAGAATTGTCATGCCATCGATACCCTGTAATCGCTGACATATTTGCAGACTGAAGAACTGCCATCGATATAAGACCTTGATGCGCAGAGGTATCGTAAGATGCATTGGTAACTTCTACTGTCGAAGAATTCAAAATCGACCAGTAGTTGCATGGTGTTCCGGTTCCTCGACCAGTCAATGATGTTCTAAAAGTTCCCCGACTGTTCGTCGTATCCGTATCACTTCCCCCGTCGCCCATGATGAAGGCCGAAGTTGTCAAACCCATTTGCGTCAAATTTGGCGGAAGATACAAAGCACAAAGAGGGAATCGCTCTCAGGATATTGGCCAAGCACAGGCCACTTTACAAAGCAGTCAAGCTGCTTTAAGTAAAGCCGTAGACAATTTCCTCCGCAATCAGCAACTTTACAATGCAGGTGGCCTTTCCCTTCAGGTTTTAAATCAAAGTCGTGCAGATCGTGACAGCGCCCAAGCCGAAGTCATGAGAACACAGCAAGCCCTAGCTTTACAAAAAGCGGGATCACGCTTAGAAGACATTCAGCAAGCCAGGGCTGTAGTCAAACAGAAGCAGCAAGCATTAGAACTTTTAAAAGCAGGAACCCGCCAAGAAGATATAGACATAGCACGCGCCCAGGTAACATCTGCTCGCGGTTCGCTCCAAAGTATCCAAGCCCAAATCAATGACACGATCATTCGCGCACCTTTTGATGGTTTAGTGACAAAGAAATATGCCGATCCAGGGGCTTTTGTGACGCCCACAACAGCAAGTAGTGATGTATCTTCTGCAACTTCTTCTTCGATTTTGGCTCTAGCTTCTACAAATGAGGTGATAGCCGATTTAGCTGAAACTAATATTCCCAAAATCAGCATTGGTCAAAAAGTGACAATTGATGCAGATGCTTACCCAGATGAAACCTTTGAAGGTAAAGTTAAGCGAATTGCAGCTCAATCTGTAGTCACACAAAATGTGACCAGTTTTGAAGTGAGATTATCAATCTCAGATCCGCAAAGGTTACTGCGGCCTGGGATGAATGTGACCACAAATTTCCAAATAGGTCAATTGAAGAATGCGCTGGTGGTGCCAACCGCAGCCGTTGTCCGCCGAGAAAATTCTACAGGTGTGTTTGTGGCAGGAGAGAATAATCAACCTGTATTTACTCGGATAGAGACTGGAGCTACTGTAGATAAATTTACCGAAGTTGAGTCAGGGTTGACAGGAAATGAAAGAGTATTGCTCAGTTTCCCACCAGGGTCAAGACCGCAATCAACACCACGAGGGGGATTTTTTCCTGGTCTAGGCGGTGGTGGCGGCTGTGGCGGTGGCGGTGGACGTCATAGCGGTCGTTCTTAAGGCGGTGGTTTTACTTAAGTCTTAGGTTCACCAGCACCGATCAAAATATATCTTTCCCCAGCCCAGAATAATAGATAGAAACAAAATATCTTCAAATATCAGGAGATGAGATTATGCAGATGGAAGTAGTAGAATTTCAAGGTATTGTCAAAGATGGTGTAATTCAAATTCCTGAAATTTATAAAGGAGAACTAGATGGAGAGTCTGTCAAAGTAATTGTTATGAAAAAAGTTAGAAAAACAGCAGCAGTAGATATTATTGCTGAACTCATGGAGCATCCGGTGGAGTTTGAATGGCCTCCTTTGAACCGAGAAGAGATTTATGACCGCAATTCATGAGAATGGCTATTTTCTGGATTCTAATATCTGGAGTTTTAGGGCATGGGGCAAGAGATAGACCGCCCCTGTTTCCTGAATGGCCCGAAGAACGACCACTTCAAGATAAGGGAGGGTCGCTTCGCTTGGGGCCAGCAAGTCCAGGGAGGCCGCGGGCGTTCGCTTTCGGAAAGGAGGGACGGGGGTCT
>CAIVAU010000083.1 GCA_903903925.1 uncultured cyanobacterium | reverse complement strand
GATCTTCCAATACGCTTCCTTCAACAACAGCCGCAGCTTGCACTTCTTCTTAGCTGCATGGCCTGTAGTTGGTATCTGGTTCACCGCACTAGGAATCAGCACCATGGCGTTCAACCTGAATGGTTTCAACTTCAACCAGTCAGTGATTGACTCTCAGGGTCGCGTTATCGGAACCTGGGCAGACATCCTCAACCGCGCTAACCTGGGTATGGAAGTGATGCACGAGCGCAACGCTCATAACTTCCCATTAGACTTGGCTGCTGGTGAAGCTGCTCCTGTTGCTCTTTCTGCTCCTGCAATCAACGGTTAATTTTAATTTGAAGACGCGATGCGTCTTTAGGAAATGAAAAGCGTTCTCCTGAAAGGAGGGCGCTTTTTATTTTTCCATTCGTTGAAAGCAACCGACTACCAGTTAAGGGCGGGGAGACCCCGCCCCTACGGCTCACTGTGTTTCTTGAAATTTCCTGTTCTCAGTTCCCTGTTCCCTCTTAAAATAGTCATAGTACGAACATTCGGAGATAAGACAACGGTTTACGCACGTCCCTTAGCACGTTTAATTGAACAACTGCAACGCTTACCGGGAGTAGGGCCAAAAACTGCCCAACGACTAGCTTTGCATATTTTAAAACGACCAGAAACAGAAGTGGAGGCTTTGGCACAAGCCTTAATCGACGCAAAAAAACAAATTGGTTTGTGTTCTGTGTGCTTTCACCTATCTTCTGAACCAGTTTGTGAAATCTGCCGCAATTCTACCCGCGACAACAGCACTATCTGTGTGGTGGCGGATTCCCGCGATCTGATTGCATTGGAAAAGACTCGTGAGTACAAAGGTAAGTATCATGTTTTGGGTGGTGTAATTTCCCCGATAGATGGTATTGGTCCAGAACAGTTGACGATCCATGCTTTGTTGCGACGGGTGAGTCAGCATAGTCCAGAAGAGGTGATTCTGGCAATTAGTCCAAGTGTGGAAGGTGAGACAACAACGCTGTATCTTGGTCAACTCCTGAAGCCATTTACCAAGGTGACGCGAATTGCTTTTGGTTTACCAGTGGGTGGAGATTTGGAGTACGCCGATGAAGTGACTCTGGCAAGAGCCATGGAAGGACGCCGGGAATTGGATTAGTTAATTCCAGCACCTATAGGCTACTTGTGCGGTCCATTTACCCATTTTTTTATGCTACTATATCATAAACATTACACCTCACCCGTAAGATTTGTGCCGTAGAAAGCTTATAGTCCGATTAGCACAGCCAAAACAAGCTTTGTGGCGATTTTTAGATTAAACAGCAATTTTATTTTTTGACAAGAATATATGCTGTCATATAGTCAGGCAATTCACTGCTATGCTGCTCAAAATCTTTTTGATTCTGAAAAATACCTGCTAAAAAATCGAGTTGATAAAGATTGGGTAAAAAGGCTCCACCTGTATCTGCGATCACTCCTAGATGTAGGTGTTTGCGTCCACCTTGAGTATACTCAGTCATAATGACTTTACCTAAACCAATATTCAGAACATCTCCTGCAAAGGTCACTCCTGGAAGGATAGAAATTTTTGCATCGATCTTATATCCATATCCTTTGATAGCATCAACCTGTCTAAAATACCAATAACGCTTCTGTTCTCTAGCTGGTAATCCGCGAATGTAAGGCATTTCATTGTTTCTATCTATATTAAAAAATGCCTTGGAGCCATCAGTAAAATTAACTAGTATTGTGCCCTCCATCAGCGCTTCTTCTAAGCCATTCCGGGTTAGATAAGCGATGGGTTCAACTTTACCCTGTTCTTTACCACTTGGTTCATAAATACCTGATAAAACATCCTGCTTTGTATATTTTGTGTAAAATTTATTGCTGCCAATATTAGATTTTAAGCTATAGAGCGGTGTATTAAAAGTAGAGGTTTTTGTGTGAGAACCTCGATGAGTAAAAACAGCATATTTTGTAATTCGTAGTTTTTTTTGACCTGGATTTTGTGGGTTAGAAGCAGACCATTTAATCACCCGAAAGTGGGTGTTGATAAAATTAGGATCTTGTAACCGAGTGTGACGACCATTGGCAATATCTTCCTGCAAAATAGCAATCATGAAATCCAAGGTATTGAGAATATCCTGGACGGTAATTCCTTGAGTTCCGAGTAATCCTGTACGTAGAATTTGTGGGTCTTGATTAGAGTACTCTTGGAAGTATTTTGTGGTATTAACGAGAACGGTTAATAAGTTAGCCTGATTGAAATCGACCTTAACAGTTGGTAGTTTCCCAGGAGTGAGAATATCACTGCCATAAATGCTAAATTTATAGTTTTGTAACTCATCAATAACTCGATATGATGGTGTTCCTAACACCAAATCTTGCCTAGTAGATGAAGGAGTGTTTTGCTCGCCTGTATTCTGATAAGATGTTTGCTGAACAATAAAAGGATTCATCTGATTGGCTTGATTTAAGGCAAGTGTCATTTGCTGTTGAGGTAGGGCAAAATTTTCTTCAACAGATGGATGTTTTTGGGCAAGATGTTTACTCCCTGATCGGGTATATACAGAGTTACTGGCAAAGCTAATCAGAAATAAGGTGGCAAAAGCTACTGTAAAGCGGAGTTTTTGGCTAAGTAGGATACTCATAAGATGAAAAATCAATTTCTACTATCTTCCCCGAACACAGGGACTACAGCAAGGCGAACAGACACTGATTCTCAAGTTACTACAAAAACGGATGGGAGAGTTATCACAGGGAGTGCGATCGCGCATCCAATCTCTTTCTCTGACTCAGTTAGAAGCACTTGGTGAAGCCTTCGACGATTTTACGACAATAGAGGATTTACTCTTCTGGTTGCAAGCAAATCATCCCCCATTTTTTCCCTCTACTCCCAACTTATAATTCATAATTCATAATTCATAATTCATTCCCAATTTTGTAATTCATCGCTGGTATTACGGAGTAGAGAATTGAGCTTTTGACGACGGGTTTCAAAATTGGCGGCGAGTGAAATGAGAAGAATACCAACAAGCAAACCAATCACCCATTTGAAAAATGGATAGTGCAAACTCAAAACTACCAACTGATCAAAGCTAGTGATGAAAAAGGCTACTACCCCAACATAAAGAAATGCCCGCACTCGCAAAGCTAATCCCGCAAAAATGGCAATGAGACTAAAAATCCCTGGTATCAGGGCTACATCCTGATGAAATATCATTGCCCATCCACAAATCACACTCCCACCTAAAAGTCGGAACAAGTGGCGACGGGCTTTCATCTCTGGTAACCTTAGGTCAGGCTCAAATTGAGCAATGTACAACAATGATAAGCCAACTGGGATCACATACCACAGAGGATCGGTGAGATTTAAGTGGTTAAACCAAGTAAATAGTGCCCAATTGCACAATAATAAACTAATGTAGGTAAAACGGAATTTATCGGCTGCCTTAGCAATAAATAGATAAAAACTCGCTGCAATCACTAAGTTAATAGGGTAAGCTTCATCTCTGGGCTGCCATAAAAATACCAATGGTAAGATGTATGCAGCTCTTTGCCAAGGTCTTTTGTACCACCCCCAGGTCTCCCAAGGCAAGATGTAGATGAAACAAGCAATGATTGAGGCGATCGCCACTCGCCAATGCAGCAACTCTTCGGTCAATAAGTGTACTAGGGGAATATCCGGTACGTAAAATTTTAGGCAAGCTACCTCTAACAAGCCGAGGTAAACCCAGATTTCTGATGTTGAGATTCCCCTTTGCTGAGGAAATCGTCCCTGAAAAATGGCATAGCGAATCAAAAATACCCCAGTTCCCAACCCCACAGTCTTCTGATTCATGGGAGAGAAACCTGCAACGAACAATAAGCAGCTACTTGTAGCCCAATGAACATGGGCGACCACGTCCAGTTCTGCAGTCGTCAGGTGTAAATAGTCCAGAAGCCACGGTGCGAGAACCCGATATGCATACATAATACTGGTTCCAAGGACAGACATGGCAATTAAGCTATCGCCAAATCCTTTTCCTGGAATTTGTAATAGTTGATACAACAAAAGTTCGTATGCTGCAATTGATACACCAAAGAGACCCAAGTAAACGAGAGGCTTAAATTCTTGGCGGCGTCGCCCTACCCCGATGACAATTAAAGCGACTGCTAAGGATGATAAGCCCGTCCAATTAGCAAAGGTGTGCCAGCGTAGCAGTGTACCGAAAACGCCATATACTAAAGGTAAGATATGCCAACGGTTGGGAAGTCTATCGAGTTGGTGTCGCCGCAGCCACCACTCTCCCAAAAGCTGAGTGACTAAACCTAAGGCGATATTGGCAATTGCCATTTTGATTACAGAACGATCGCCAAAACCCAGTAACTCGGCAATTAATAATTCCAGACACCAACCAATACCATAAAATCCCCAATTTGTAGGTTGTTGCCAACTACGATAAACGATTGCTGCTAAGGTGATGACTGAGGAAAATAAGTACAAAAATCCCGAATCAGCAAACCGTTGGTAAACTAGCAGAGAGTGGAAACTCAGCATCAATAACTCTAGGCTACACAATGCGATCGCCCATCGGTCGATCGCAAATGCATAAATTACTACTAAATGATTTTCTCCTCTCAGCAATTTACGAAGCACCCATAAACCAAGAATAGAGATTGCTCCCACTAAAAACCAATCTTGGATCGGGAGATGGGCTTCCCATAACAAAGCTGTGATCAACAAAAGCCCAAAACCTACAGTAATGACCGCATACCGCCGTTGTCGCAAATAGTACGTATTAACCAACATCAGGGCGGTAGCAACAGCCAAACCGATTAATCTGGCTCCAGAAAACGGTAAAGTCAGTAATTGAGCAAGTCCCAAAGTGGCGACACTTAACCAACTACAGGTCATGGGTCTCAACCCTGAACGGGCAAGACCTGTGAGAGTCAACGGGGTAATTAACCAGATTAAACCCCAATTCTCACTATCATTCTTCCACAGTAGTGTATAACTTAGTGCCGCTAGTCCTAAACCAATATGCCATGAACTGCGCTGCCAGATTCCATTGCCTAAACTCAGTAGCCACTCTGCAACTGTTACGGCTAACAAAATGCTTGCCCACATTTCCTGACTCAGATGGGGCAATAGACGATCAATTATAGAGCATAACGTTAGCACTCCAGTTATGTGAGTCATATACACCAGACTCATTCTGGTAGGACGCCCCTGGCTGACGGTGAAGAGTGTGATTGTGGAAAATAGCAAATTGAGCGATCGCAACGTGGGATTTACCAAACTCACCAAAGTGAGCAAAGTCCCAAAAACCAGCGTTAACTTTTCTCCAAAATCTGCTAGTTCTACCTTTTGTCTACGGTAAAGCCAATCTGTCAACATCACCATAAAAATGATGTAGGGAAATAACGCGACACTCAGTAAAGCCCAAGGTGTATTTTGAGAACTGGTCAGTTGAGTACCAGTAGTGATCGCCCATTCCTGCAAATGGGAAGGAACTAATCGCCAAACCAGCCACATTGTCTGTAAGCCAATAGCGAAAATTGCCCCTAAATCAGTTCGTACACCATACCACTGTAAGCGACGACTGAAAAACCACAAACCCAAGCCACTTACAGCTGTTGCTTGCCAAGGAAAGGCTAAGTCTACCGATACCAGCCAACCGAGGAATAACAGAACACCGCCAGTGTGGAAAATAAGAGAGGCAAAATTTCCTACCGCACCCCTTAGTGCTAACCAAGCAACTAACCAACCACAAATCCCAATTGCTAACCCCAGTTGTTGAACATCGACGTGAACAACAAAAATTGCCCGTAGAAGTAAGACTACGAAGGCATAAATGATCACAGCCGAAGGTAACCTCAGATCCAATCCTGTTTGCCTATCTGCTGTTGGTATCTGTCTTTGCTGGTAAACAGTAGCAATGGTTGTTGCTGCTATGGCTAAATAAACCGCAATTAAGGGGAATCCTGGTAACTTCCAACCCCAGTGCAGATAACTCAGTACTAGAATATTCGCCACCAGAGATTTTCCGGTAACAAAGGGACGAGAATTGCAGACTAAGACAGTCATAGCTGTCAGACCAACAGAGGCGATCGCCACCACAATCCATTCCCCAGGATTTTGCCACAGATGGAAGCTATCCATTGCCCAAAAATTTACAGGCACTAATAAAAGGGTGACAATGAGCAATGCCTGAGATGTTAAGCCTAAGTTAGGCTGTCTCATTGCCCAAAAACTTACCCCCCAGAAACTTAAGGTATAAGCAAGCAGTACCCCATACTGTCCAACAGGAGGAAACTTCTCCCACTGACTAGCTGCGAGTACCCCAGAGGACACGACGACTAAAAACATCCCTAAAAACAACAGCCACCGGACACTCAATTCTGCCCCTAGTGACTGCAACATTCTGGCTAGAATGTTAGGTTGTTGGGCTATTGGTACTGGCGTATGACTATGATTTAGAGACCTTGGATGCAATATCTCTAAATTTTGTGGTTCAGGTTTAACTTGAGGTTGTAACACCACAGCACAAACCAGAAACTCTCGGCATATCTGCCTGACTTGGGCATCAGATATTAAACCCAAACGCAGCCAGGTCTCAAGTCCTACCAATAGCTGAGGATGAGAGGATGGAAGCCTAACTTCAATTTTGAGCAGTTGGTCAGAATTCGATGACATAAGCTGCATCTTGAGATGGCGATACTTAGATCATCCATTTGATAGAAGTATTTTTTCAATGATATAGCAATTGTTTTGAGACCATCTTGCTGGTTTGTTAAACGGATCTCGGCTCAATGCCCAATACGCGGGGGCACGTTGACCTGAACCGAGTTATCCCGGCCTAGCTAGAGGGCGCTCGCTACAAACCCAGCAATTCCAACCAGCGGAAGCGTGACCGCGAGCATCCATTTCATCAGCGTGAAAATCGGCCCGACGACAAGCGCAGGGCTCGTCAACTGCGGATAGCTACTCGCCATTCTGTAATGGTTCAGGTTCTCGGCAAGGTCGAAGGGCCAGCCTGCTAGGCCCAGGATGCTGACCCAGGCGAAAGGGGAATTAGGCGGAAAAGCAAGCGCAAGGAAACTCACGTATAGCAGACTGATGACAAGGCCAGGGAACCAGAAGTCGATTCGCCGATAGAATACCTGATATGCTTCACGCCCCCCAGATCCGATCTCCCGGAAGAAGCGGTCTGCATCCTTTGCGCTCCACGTCATCATGTATTCGTCAAGGACACGCTTCGGCAAATCAGTCGTAACATTCGCGAATATCGGTGCCTTGGCGCGGGGCACGAGGTAGCCGAAAACAAATCCGGTAAGTAAGAACAGGGAGCCGAAAGCCCACCAGTTGCCCAGCCAGTGGTGAATGATGAGCAAGATATTGTGGAGCATGAGCACCTACTTCAAATGGTTGGCTGAGGTAAAATTGCAAGCGTTAAGAACTTTAATTGTCATCTTTTATCTCCAAGATAAAATCTTATTCTAATTTGTTTCGACAAAAACCTCACGCCCAAAGAAAAACTCCACGTCATCGGGTCCAAAGTGAAACAAACCGCGATGTGGTTGGGCTAAAATGACTCTATCTCCTTCATTCTCTAGAGGTTGATTATGGTGTTGCAGCAGCCAGCCCGTTCTATCCCTATTCCACCCTTAGAGAGTGGCGATCGCCTAACTCGTGCTGAGTTTGAGCGCCGCTATGATGCAACCCCAGAAAAATTCAAAGCGGAATTGATTGAAGGAGTGGTTTACGTGGCATCCCCTGTACGAGTCTTTCATGGCAATCCTCATTTCAATTTAATTACCTGGATGGGGGTATACAGCACGGCTACTCCCGGTGTCAGCGGGTCGGATAACGCTACCACCAGGCTGGATTTGGACAATGAACCCCAACCAGATGCCTTACTGCGGATTGAAATTGGTGGAACCTCAACCATTAGTGAAGATGGCTACATCGAAGGCGCACCAGAATTAGTAGCAGAAATTGCAACCAGCAGTGCAGCAATTGACTTAGGGTCTAAGCGAAACGTCTACCGCCGCAATGGTGTGCAGGAATATTTGGTGTGGCAAACCTTTGAAAATCGCTTCAATTGGTTCCGGTTACAAGCTGAGGAATTTGTATTAATTGAACCCGATGCTGATGGGATGATTTGCAGTAGCGTGTTTCCAGGGTTGTGGCTGGCGGTGTCGGCATTATTAGAGGGAAACATGATGGAAGTGCTGAATGTGCTGCAAGCAGGGATTGGCGATCCGAAACATCAGGCATTTGTTCAGGAGTTGGCAGGGCGATCATGAAAAGGGTGTAGGGTGTGGGGAACCCCATACACACCGTACACCCGATACCTGACACCCTGACACCCCGTTCTTGGTCAATGGTTAACCGCAAGTATGATTAGAGTCTCAAACTAGCTGTCTCTTTAACGCCTGTATCAATACTTGACAGCGTTTCATCGCCTCTCTTGCCTGTTGTCTGAACTGTTTAGCTAGTTCCTGGTTGGTAGGGTAAACTTCAGAACCTTTCCGCCGAAGTTCAACGGCTTGCTTACTAAGTTCTCGACTACGTGTTCTTAATTCTTCAATTGTTTTCATTGCTACTCCAGTTCTAAAATTACAAATTCAGGATTTAGTCTAGAAAATAAAGTTCCCAAAAACTCTATGCGTGAAAGCTCATAACCCATGACCAGAAAAATATTTACTGGGCTAAGTTCAGAAGCCTACGAACACCCCTTTGACCGCAAGGCCTTGGCTTCTTTGAAAAAGATGCCTGGTGTCTCCCTGTTGCTGAAAAAAATTAACGAATACGGTATCGATCGCCTACTGAGGCTACAAAGTCTTGGCAGCGACATCAGAATCACGCCCAATAATTTTCCCCAATTGCATCAGGCACTTGTAGAAACTTGCCAAATTCTTGATGTTGCTTCCCTTCCTGAACTGTATCTGTTTCAAGGGACGGGTCACATTGAAACCTACGCTGTTGGGGTGGAAAAGCCCATTATCGGGATCAATCTAGATGGGATGGAGTGGCTTGGTGCAGATGAGTTGCTTTACGTTTTAGGACACGAAGTTGCTCACATTAAGAGTCAGCATATGATTTATCACCAAATGGCAATTGTGATGCCAACTTTGAAAAATTTGTTGAGTAGCACCACCCTGGGGGTGGGTGGCTTAGTAGCTGGTGGAATGGAACTGGGTTTGTATAATTGGCGGATGATGGCCAAGTTCACTGCTGATCGTGCTGGGTTGCTTGCTTGTCAGGATATTAGTGTAGCAACTACTGCACTGATGAAAGCAGGAGGTTTGCCGCAGGAGTACTTGACGACTACTGTAGTCGAAGATTTCCTTGCCCAAGCCCGCGAGTTCGCATCCAATAACTTTGATCATATGGATCAGGTCACAAAAATATTAAGCTATGGGGAATATCGGCTTTCCTGGGTAGTGATGCGGGCTGGCGAGTTATTGAAATGGATTGATTCGGGAGAATATGATGCTTTAATTCAACCGGAAAATATCAAGGTGCCAGAAGAAAAGGAAGGGTGGAATTTTTTGACTTCTTGGTAACTAAAGCTAGACGCACAGACGTTTTGACTCTTGAATTCTGCTGTATATAGTTCTTTTCAAGCATTGCGAATCATCCAAATCAAAAAAGAAACAATAAAATCTACTGGGGGAACCGGATACTCAGATAAATCAAAGGTCACTGTACTTTCCTCTAGCTTCATAAATCGCCATTGAGTGCCAGAGGTGACTGTTCCATAGATAGTGTTAACAGATTTTTTTTTCGCTTTATTGAATCGCTGAGCAGCAACCATTTCTGCTACACACTGTCCAATTCCAGTCCTTAAATCTGCTTTTTTTGCCTCCACAATGACAACTGCGGGGGCATCAATTTCTATGAGTTTAGGTGAGCGGCTGATCAAAAAATCACATCTTCCGTTTAGTCCCACAGAACTATCAACATCGAAATCTTCTCCAGAAAAAATCCCTATTTGCTTTTCCACTATTCTCCATACTTCCAGCAGTATCGGAGTAATAATTAATTCAGAACGCGCTTTTTCGCTACCAGTTGCTATCACGAGAGGTAACACTTCTTCCAAATATTCCACAAGTTGAGCAGAAGGTTTTATTAGTTCAATCTCTGGAATAAACCGCCTTCCTTCAACAGTAGTTAAACCAAAAGCTTCTTCCGCTTTTGTGATTGTTGTGAATTCGCTGTATGGCATATGTTTTTAGATAATATTAATACCCCTACACCCTCAGACCCCTACACCCCTAAACCCCTTACTGAATCAATTCTTAGCACTCTTTTAAATGAATGGAGTGAGGGGTGATCACCTTACTTTCACCAATGCTTTTTTTAGAAAAAATCACTTCACTTTCCTGTTTATCTTGCATCTGACTGTAAAGGGAATTCAGAGAACATTAAATTGTCAGGGAGCGTTATAGAAACATGGACGAAGATCGTGGTAGTGGTAGATTTAGCTTTAAAATCTAGACTCTAAATAATTACTTGATTTGGCAATTTGGCAACATTGTAAATTTGGGTAATAGTATTGTATGAATCAATGAGTCTTAAACAATAAGACGTATAGCAAAAAAGCAAAAACTTTCTTTTTCTGTTGGCTACTGGAATATCTTTTAGATACATCCAAAAACGGAAGAATTCAAGAGTCAGAATACATCCATCGGAATTGTTAAAGAATCTAGAGATAAAAAGAGCCATTGTGAGTTGTGAAGACAGATAACTCTTATAACTCCTAACTCCTAACTCCTAACTCCTGACTCCTAACTCCTGACTCCTAACTCCTGTTCAAGCCACTGTAAAACCCGATTCCATGCCCACCAAGGATCGGGGTCTTTTGCTTGACGCTGACCCCATACACTACTTAAATAGCCAACATGACCGCCGTGACGGGTGAGTACCAAATCTATTGCCCTCGTGTTGGCACAGGCGGCTTGCAAATCAGGCAAAATTGCTGGATCAAATAACGGATCGTCTTCAGCATATATAATTAAGGTAGGCTTCTCTAGATTTGGCAGCAGATGTAAAGCGCTACTTGCCTCGTAATATGCTTCCACAGAGGGAAAACCCAATCGCCCAATGACCAATTCGTGGTCAAAACCCCAGATGCTGTTAGCTCGTTCGATCGCTTCTGGGTCAATGGTTCCAGGATGAGCATCGTGAATTCGCCATGCCAGTTTTTTTAGTTGTCGGGCGATCAATTTCTCGATATATTTCCCAAGAGGTTGTTTGACTAAATAGGCAAGCGATCGCCTAGAATCTAAACTTGGACAAATTACTGCCGCACCGCCAATGTCGTTGTCTTTTAACCCTAAATCCTCATCGCTTCTAGTTAGATCCATCGCTGCTTTGACTGCCCAAAGCGCCAACTGTCCCCCTAATGAGTATCCCGTGAACCAAAATTTCCCTGGACAACCCATAGCTTTGGCAGATGCGGCAATCCGAACAAAATCTTCCCCCTCATACAAACCATCGCTTGTTAAAGTTGGCGATAACTCTGCTGTTTTCCCGTGGGCACGCCAATCAAACAACACAACAGCATATCCTTGAGCGTATGCTTTGCGTCCCAGGAGCTTCAGAAACCATTGATTATCTAACTCACCTGTGATGCCATAAGTGCCGATAATCGTGCTTCGGGGGTTTTCTGGGATCGCAACCCAGCCAAAAATGGGTACGCCTTGTGCACCAAGAAAAATTTTCTTCTCATAAGGCGGTTCTGGGTTTTTTGTAGTACGTTCCCATCTCCGGCTTGCCCATAAAGCAGTGTAGAATGTCATTGCAGTACCGCTGCGCAACAACAAGGTCGGGCTGTATGATGTGTAACACATGGGAACTTGGATTTAGTATAGTTTAGTCTTTGTCCAGTAATCCTTTAATCTTAATCTTTATGTTAGATTTACAATATTTTTTATAATCAATGAAGCAATCTTTGTCTTTACCAAAGGTTCTTAATCATCCTTCATAAGCCGTAATATATCTTTAAATAATGCCGAGGATTCTTGTCATAGACGACGACCCAGCAATTTCAGAACTTGTTGCCGTAAACTTGGAAATGGCTGGCTACGATGTTAGTCAAGCTGAAGACGGCATCAAAGGACAGGCGTTAGCGCTCCAGCTACAGCCAGACTTAATCATGCTTGATCTGATGTTGCCTAGGGTAGATGGTTTTACCGTGTGCCAACGCTTGCGTCGTGATGAGCGCACTGCTGATATTCCTGTGCTCATGTTAACGGCTTTAAGCCAAACTCAGGACAAGGTAGAAGGCTTCAATGCTGGCGCGGACGACTACCTCACCAAGCCATTTGAAGTTGAAGAAATGCTGGCACGGGTACGGGCGCTATTACGGCGTACTGACAGAATTCCCCAAGCCGCAAAGCACAGCGAGATTCTCAACTATGGACCATTGACCTTAGTTCCGGAACGATTTGAGGCAATATGGTTTAATCAAACAGTCAAACTGACTCACTTAGAGTTTGAACTCCTCCACTGCCTGCTCCAAAGGCACGGTCAAACAGTTTCTCCTAGCGAAATCCTGCGGGAAGTCTGGGGATACGATCCAGATGATGACATCGAAACAATTCGAGTACACATTCGTCACTTGCGAACTAAGCTGGAACCAGATCCACGTCATCCCCGCTACATTAAGACAGTATACGGTGCTGGGTACTGTCTTGAGCTTCCCGGTGCACCAACATCAAGTGACGACGCTTCAATCGCAGGAGTTGAGTAACAAGCAGGGGGAGCAGCCCCCCTGCCCCCCTACCCATTAGGGAGCAAGGGCATTACCACGAAGTAGACTCGCAAGGGTCTTGGCAGTAATTTTTAACTGAGTGATGGGATTGGCTGGTACAACTGTCTTATACAGATAGCTATCAAAAGTCAGCCGTTGCACATCGCGGTCAGCACACATTTCCACGAAAGCTTCGCGGGTGGCGTCAGAACGATAGAATACGGTTTGGAGAATGTCCAACACCTTATAGGTGAGTCCGTATTTTTTATCCCAGCGCTTGATATAAACCTTGAGATCAGCTTCTGTGGGGATGCGGCTACCGCCATTGGAGACTTCTACAATGGTTTCGGCACAGATCCGTCCTGACTTAGCAGCAAAGTAAATACCTTCACCAGAGGATTTGGTTACATATCCAGCAGCATCACCTACTAAAGCGACGCGACCAACAACGCGACGGGGACGGGGATGTTCAGGAATAGGGTGAGCTTCGACTTTGATGATTTTACCGCCGGCTAGTTTTTTGGCAGCACGGGCGCGGATACCAGCTTGTAGTTGTTTGATGCTAGCTTTATTAACTTGCATCGTGCCAGTGCCGACAGCGACGTGGTCATATTTAGGAAAAACCCAAGCGTAGAAGTCGGTAGAAACGTCATTGCCAACGTACATTTCTGCAAGGTCGTTGTAATATGCCATCTTGTCTTGGGGTAGGCGAATGCGCTCTTGGAAAGCGATCGCATAGTTGTAATCCCCAGCATCAATTTCCTTAGCAATGCGGGAGTTAGCCCCATCCGCCCCAATAATGACATCAACTTTCAGGGTTTTGGTAATTCCCTGAGAACCACCTTCTGTATGGTCTATGTAATGGATGGTATAAGGGTCTGTATTGTTTGTCGGAATATCGAGTTTATGAACAGTAGCATTGATTAAATTTGCGCCTAGTTTGGCCGCACGATTACGTAGATAGCCATCTAGCACCTCGCGTCGGCACATTCCAATATATTCTTCTGCGTTGTCCAGATTAATATCTACCTCACGATCCGAGGGCGAAATCATTTTCATTTTCCGCACCCGACGGTCGATAATATCCGCTGGCAGATCAAATTCACTCACCATGCACAGGGGAATCGCACCACCACAAGGTTTGGCATTGTCTAGCTTGCGCTCAAATAGGAAGGTTTCAATTCCTGCTTTCGCCAGCGTTTCAGCAGCAGATGAACCAGCTGGCCCTGACCCAATAACAGCAACCCTTAGTGTCAAAGGTCTTCTCCCAATCTTGCAATTTACCCAAAGCATCGTATCACGGACTTTTACCTCAATCCGCGCTCTAAGTTCAAGATTTGACACAAATGCAATATTCCTTAATATTTCTTAAGAGGGAACAGAGAAATTGATAGAGCCTTCTTAAAGCTCAAAGAAGCTCACGCAGAGTAAATTTGTTAACCTTAACCCTTATATTAAGCTTCCCTACAATGGCGGAGGAATATCCAACTGCTTGCATATTCTCAAGGCTGTAAATTCAGGAATAGAGGTACGATGGTTATTTGCTGGGTTCTCCCATATAGAGTGTTCTCCTCCCTCACGCACAAATATACAGCCATGCTGGCTCAAATGGCGAATCAAATCCTAAAAGTACAGCAGCTTGCTGCCGAGGCAATAGCAGCCGATTGAACAGGCTGGTTAAAATTCAAATTGAGAGTATCTATACAAAACACCTCGACGCTCCGACCTATGCTAAAAACATAGGTTGGACTTTTCGTGTGAGGCAAAGTTAGCCTGACTCAGTCCAAGACTAGGGTAAATTGTCTCGAAAACGATAGAACAAAGTATCACAAAGGAGAACAGATGGGTGCGTTTGTTACTGGCGGGTCAGGGTTTCTTGGTCAACACCTGATTAGGACACTCCGGGCACAGGGAGTTGAAGTGAGGGCACTGGCGCGGTCGGCATCTGCTGTTGAAAAGGTCAAGCGTGCGGGTGCCCAGCCTATCCCTGGAGATCTTGATGATTTAGAAGCACTCCGGTCTGGGATGGAGGGATGTACAGTTGTTTTTCATGCAGCAGCGAAAGTACACGACTGGGGAAGTCCGTCGGATTTTCACAGAGTTAATGTGGAAGGAACAGAGCAAGTTATTAACGTTGCTCGTCAGGTGGCAAGTGTATCACGACTTGTACATGTCAGCACAGAAGCTGTATTGGTGGGAGAGAAACCAATTATTAATGTTGATGAAACCCGACCCCGTCCAGTCAAGCCACTAGGTCTGTATCCACAGACGAAGGCGATCGCAGAAGAACGAGTGCTTCAAGCAAACTCACCTGAACTCACAACTGTTGTGGTTCGTCCACGTTTTATTTGGGGAAAGGGAGATACCACGTTGCTACCGCGTATTATTGAGAACATCCGCAACGGGGATTTTGCTTGGATCTCAGGAGGTCGCTATCTGATATCTACCTGCCATGTAAAAAACGTGTGTGAAGGACTAATTTGCGCCGCAGAACGAGGACAGGGAGGTGAAATCTACTTTGTGACTGATGGTTCACCTGTCGAATTCCGAAGCTTTATCACGCAGCTAACCCATACACAAGGAATAGATCCGGGTAAACGTAGCCTACCTCGTTGGTTAGTTTGGGCATTGGCTTGGAGTTTTGAAAACGGCTGGAAGATTTTAAAGCTCAATGACTCACCTCCAATCACCCAAACAGCCTTGTGTATGATCGGCCAGGAAGTGACAATAAATGATACGAAAGCGCGACGCGATCTGGGGTATACCGGAGTGGTTTCACGCCAAGAAGGATTGGTAGAGTTGGCATGTATGTGATTGGGGATTGGGGATTGGGGATTGGGAAGAAGTCCCCAGCCCCCAGCCCCCCCCCAGTCACCTGTTACCGAGAACTGGCATGTTTCGAGCTTGCAGCTGTGACTTCAAAACCTAAAATGTGTCGTACAGGCCCAACTTTGTCTAGTTCAGGGAAAGTATTAGCAGCATAGGAATTGATACCGTAGGTATTTACGGCAAGAGTGTTACCATCTTTGCTGATATCTAGGATGACGTAGTTAAAAGTATCAGGTGAGTAGAAATCCACTGGCTGACGCAGTGCATCTGCATCTGGATCTTCTTCACGATAAACGTTACGGAGTCCAGGATATTTCGGGTCTAAACCAATGGGGTTGAGACCTTGGGAGATTTCGTTAGCAACAAGCTGATCTGTTAATGATTTGATATTAGTAAAGCTATGGTCAGTGATCGCATCAGGCCCACCTGCACCAATTGGACCTGCAACAATTGAGAAAGCGTGGGGAACTACAGTCTTACTGGTGGGATCATTGGGGTTAGCAAGATAGGTCAACTCATTAATTCGGTTCTGGTGGTCATCGGTGGTGATGAAGACGACGTTATCGATATGATTATCAGCAATAAACTTCATGATCTCATTGCGCTCAGCCCTGTAACCACCAATCCAAGATTTACCGCCATCACCCCCTATTTCATCAATAGGTGAGGAAACTGCTATGATTTTCCAAGGTATTCTTTTCTTTTGAGTATCCAAAAGGGTTTGCTTGAACCATTTCAATTGAGTTGCACCCAGCATCGTGCGGTTGGGGTTATCAGCACGGGGACCAGTGTCATCAGCACCAGCCGCAGTTTTCAGGCGGACATCACGATAGGAACGATCATCTAAGTTAATAAATATACTATTTGCGCCCCACTGTTGAGCATAGTAGAGTTTTTGAGTGCCATCAGTACGTGGGTCATTAGGAGCAGAAATAGTTTTTTCTCGGATCGGCTGGTAGTCAGAATATGCCTGAATAAGTGTTTTAAACCCATCCGTTTTATTGATATAAGTCCCAGTTGTATTGACATCATCAGATGGGTTAGTTCCATCCACACCCTGACCAGCCGGACTCCCTACAGGCGCACCCCCAGATTGAAACTGCTTGTTCCCTGTTTCGTGGTTATCTAGGAGAGTGTAATGTCCCTCAGCAGCAAAGAAGTCTGTCAGACCAGGAAAACCATTTGGTGTAACAGGTTCAAACTGTTCTCTATACTTACGGTGATAGTCTATGAGGGCTTGAGTTGGGTTGGTAAAGGGATCAGCTGTAACTGCAGATATCGCACTAGCGGTTTCGTAGATGGTGTCACCCAGCCACACAAAGTAATCTAGATTCAACTTTGTAAAATCTTGCGTTGAGCCGTAGGGACGCCATTGACCGTCCGCATCACCACTAAAGCCAAAGTGGACAGGTGTTTTCTGATTTGGTGCTGGCGCAGTCTTGAATGTGCCGACTGGACTGAACACACCATCATCTGTTTTGAATTTGTAGTAGTATTTTATACCACTCTTAAGCTTATTGACGTAAAGTTTTAATGTATAGTCTCTGTCAGCGTTTGTGGTACCAGCAACAGTTATAAGAACAGATTTGAAGGATGGATCAGTAGAAATGAGTGCTGTTAGATGAGTCGCTACTCCTTGATTTGTTGTTGGGTCGCTTGTACGTGTCCACAAAACTGCACTATCGTCCGTGACATCACCTGCGCCAACACCAGTGTAGTCAACAGTAGCATTGGCAGCAGACACCAAGTATGGTTTAAACTTATTTCTTTTAATGTCTGAATGACGTGATGAGGCTATGACTTGATTTTGTGGAGAATAACGTAAGGATGCGTCTAATTGAGGACTCAGTAGAGCTGTGTAAACTAACATGAAGACTGATAGCATCGGTATTTACTTAAAAGCGTAGTGGTTAGGAACTCAACACCAAAAACATACCAGCACACTCTTAAGAAACCATTAAGGTAATCAAAACAAAAGCTTAAGAGAGATCTTAAAACTAAATTTATTTGTGCCCATTTTGACTGTTGCGCATGTTTCGAGTGTGTACTAGACTCCCGACTCCTGACTCCTGACTCCTGACTCCTAACTCCGGACTCCTGACTCCTAACTCCCGACTCCCGACTCCTGACTCCTAACTCCCGACTCCCGACTCCTAACTCCCGACTCCCGACTCCCGACTCCTGACTCCTAACTCCCGACTCCTGACTCCTAACTCCTGACTCCTGACTCCTGACTCCTGACTCCTGACTCCTGACTCCTGACTCCTAAATTCTGCTGTATGCTTAGCTGTGAAGCACCAGCCCATGATACAAATATGCAGATTAATCAACGTCATGCTTGGTCTCTTACTGTTGAGGAAGCCATAGCTATCCAAGAGAAGCTGCATACTGAGGTTATTACCGAAGATCAACTCAAAGAACCTGTACAGTACGTCGCTGGGGTAGATATGGGTTTTGAAGCAAATGGTACAATTAGCCGTGCTGCGGTGGCGGTGCTAAGTTTTCCTGACTTGCAGGTAATAGAAACAAGTGTAGTACGCCGTCCTACGACATTTCCCTACATCCCTGGCTTCCTCTCATTTCGGGAAATACCAGCTATATTAGATGCCTTGGAAAAGATTACAATCATTCCAGACCTCATATTATGTGACGGTCAAGGAATCGCGCACCCTCGCAGATTTGGTATAGCCTGCCATCTCGGCTTACTTGTAGATATACCATCAATTGGCGTAGCAAAATCGTTGCTGATTGGTAAGCATGAAGAATTACCTGAAGTGCGCGGTAGATGGCAACCACTAATACATAAAGGTGAAACAATTGGGGCTGTTTTACGGACACGCATCGGCGTCAAGCCTGTATATGTCTCCTGTGGACATCGAGTCAGTCTACCTACAGCAATTGACTACGTATTGCGCTGCACCCCAAAGTATCGGCTACCGGAAACGACACGCATTGCTGATAAATTAGCATCTTCTAACTGTACTTTCGCTCATTTTTGAATAATCTATCTGATAAAGAGACTCAGGCATTTTCATTTTGGCAAGAATCTGTTTTTGAAGCTCGGACAGAGGGGACTTTGTGGGAAAATTCTTCTCTCTTAATTTTCCTCTCAATCAAAGTATATGAATAAATGTAAAGCTGACCTAAAATTTCACCTTGGTTTCACCGGTTTCTATCACTATATGAAGGAGTCACATTACATAGGTGAAGGAGTAAATTTTATGACAGCCATCAAAAATCTCTCAATGGCTATTGCTGGGATCGCATTTCTCACAATCGGAGGCAATGTAACTCATATCTAAATCAGGACTTACGGTTGACAATTTTTCATATATCTGAACACAAAGAATTATTTTTCGCAGTTAGAGCTAAAAAGTATTGCCAGGTCTAGCTTTCAAAGATTTTTACCCTTGAAGAATTACAGAGTTAGTATCAATTGCATTTTGCTTCTAACACGCTTGGTTGCCGCCAGCGATCGGTGAAAGGTACATGATACGTTAGATGCAAGGCTATTACTGAGGCAATAGGTTTGTATCAAAATTTTAGAGGCAAATTTTTGATATACCTCAAAGAATTTAGATTTTCAGGGTTTTTCCAGACTTTATTTAATGTCAACAGTGAAATTACTAGGTTAACATGTAACGTTTTATGAAGGGAAATGCTTGAAACCTAGACAGAGTAAGTCTTTTCAGACCATCTTGCATGATTGTTACAAGCATCTCGGCTCAATGCCTTTTTGTCCAAAGTCCAAATCTTCATCAAAATTTTATCAAATATGTTCGGAGATCTACGTATCATTTAATACAGACTGAAAATGCAATTAAATCTGGTTTGCTCGCTGAGGTAGTTAGCAATTTTCACCTAATAAACCAACGGTTAGAACCTAGATATTTCAGGCATGGTTCCGGTCTGTAATTTTCTAATTAAGTCCCACTAATCAATTTGAACCCAATTTTTCAATGAAGTTAACTATTGTCAGAGCAACGCATGGTACAAAGTGCAGTTCAAGACTTGTTTAGGATATCAATTTTCTGCTTATCACACACCCTGAATGGTTCCCAAATAGTAGTCAGCATGTAGTTATTTATTACAAATGAAAAGACTTGCATTTTGCCAATTTATATTAGTCTGCGTCCTAACAATAGTATGGTATATCATTGCTCATACCCACCAAGCCTATGCATTGAATATGGAAGAGGGGAGTCGTATTGGTTTATCAAAATCAAAGTCTGAAGTGGAGATTGTCAGCCAAATCACTGAACAGGTTGCTCAAACAAAACCAGCAGATAATTCTTTGCAAGCTGAACTATCAAATTCGACGCGCCAACCCAGTCCTTATAAACCAACGATTGTTTTCGTTTATGTGGCGTTAAACACCATATCTCAAATTAACCTGCCTGACAAAACATACAATATAGCAGCGGAAGTCCTTCTAGAATGGCAAGATGGTCGATTGGGTTTCACCCCTAATAGTAAAGAAACAAATGCTTCATTAAAATTTAATGGTGATGATGTCAAGTCTATTTTGGAAAAAATCTGGTCACCAAGTTTCACAATTGGTCATGAAATTCAGCCACGAGAAATACAAAATCGCTCAGTCTACGTTGCTCCAAACGGTTGGGTGAGAGTATACGAACAGTTTAATGATATTGTGAAATTTGATGCAGATGTCCACACTTTTCCCTTCTGTAACGAAACACTCACCCTAGCTATTGATTCTGCCCTTGACGATCGCAGTAATGTTACATTCGATCTCCAAGAGTTTAAATTTCCTTCCCCAGAACCATCAAAGCAGATTATTGGACGCTGGTTAATTAAAAATATTGATGCTCGCACGCAAGTTGTTAATCGTCTTGATTCCAAACTCGGTTTTCCAGAAATAGTTGTATCGATTGACGTTCAGCATAAACCACAATACATCATTTTCAACTTTTTTATTCCGCTATTTGTGATTTTTGTTGCTGCTGCTGCCGTCACCTGGATTGACCCAGCCAAAACTGCCTCTTATTCCTCTCCGCGATTGGGTGGGACGGTAACGCTAATCCTGACGACAATCGCTCTCAAACTAAGTCTAGTCAAAGAAATTCCGGCTGTAAATTACGTTACTTTGACCGATGCAGTTTTTGGTGTTACCGTTTTCGCCCTGCTCTTAAGTTTAATTACGTCTAGTACGATCGTCTATTTAAATGAAACAAAACAAGAAATGCTATATAAACGAATCAATGTAACCTTCCGCAAAATTTATCCATTCTTGTATGTCGGGTGCATAGCTGCTATTGTTTTGTTTTTCTTCACGGTGAATTGGAACCTTTGATGATCACTTGGAGTATAGAAGCTGCTAACTTTTAGAAAAATAGATAGCAGATGCAATATATTAATAATCTTCTACAAGCTAGATAACACCTATTTATGACAAAATTGTTTGGTCGGCGGAAATTGATGATTTTTGGCTCCATTGTGGCTTCTGGTCTATTGCTGAAAGCTTGTAGCAGCAAACCTTCTACAAGCAGTAGTCGGAAAACTTCTCTGTTAGCATTTACTAGTTTTGGAGAGACGATCAAAGTTGGGATTTTACACTCACTTAGCGGCAGCTTGGCAATTAGTGAGAAGAGTGTTATTGATGCCGAACGATTAGCAATTGAAGAGATTAATCAAGCTGGTGGTGTGTTAGGTAAACAAGTTGAAGTAATTTTAGAAGACGGAAACTCTGACCCTGCTACCTTTGCGAAGAAAGCGAAGAAGCTGATTGAACAAGACAAAGTAGCGACGGTATTTGGTTGCTGGACTTCGGCAAGCCGCAAAGCTGTACTTCCAATATTTGAGTCAAACAAGCACTTGCTATGGTATCCATTGCAGTATGAAGGGCAAGAGTGTTCTAACAATATCTTCTACATGGGAGCCGCTCCTAACCAGCAGATTGAACCTTCGGTTGATTGGTTGCTCAAGCATAAAGGCAAAGAATTCTTTCTCGTTGGTTCTGACTACGTTTTTCCGCGTACTGCCAACAGTATCATCAAGGCACAACTGAAAGCTGATGGGGGTAAAAGCGTTGGCGAAGATTACATTCCTCTAGGTAGTAACGATGTCATGCCTGCGATCGCTAAAATTCAGCAAGCTTTACCAAATGGAGGTGTTATATACAATACCTTAAATGGAGATACTAACATTGCATTTTTCCGGCAATTACAAGCTTCTGGTTTACATCCCGATAAATATCCTTCGATGTCTGTCAGCATTGCGGAAGAAGAAATCAAAGCGATTGGAATTGACTATCTTTTGGGTCACTACGCAGCTTGGAATTATTTTCAAACCGTGAAAACCCCTGCAAGCGAGAAGTTTGTGCAAGCGTTCAAGGCAAAATATGGTTCAGATCGCGTTGTGAACGACCCGATGGAAGCCGGTTACATTATGGTATATCTCTGGAAGCAAGCGGTTGAGAAAGCAAAAACGGCTGATCACCTCGAAAAGGTGAAAGCTGCGGCTTACGGTCAAAGTTTCGATGCACCTGAAGGCAAAGTCACTATAAACGTCAATCACCACCTATCTAAGTTCGTGCGGATTGGAGAAGTCAGAGACGATGGTCTATTCCAAATCGTTTACGAAAGCAAGGATACCGTCAAACCGATACCCTGGAACCAATTTTTAGCCGAAACCAAAGGTTATGCTTGCGATTGGCTGAATCCTTCTAAGGGTGGTAAATATAAAATAACTTAGCTTGGGCTCGAACCTTACCCGACTACCCCCCATCGACTCAACCAGGTGCGCGGGATAATACCCGCCATCGAATCAACCATCATCACTATAGCGATCCACAATCACCTTGAAACCTTACACAGTAAGGTATTAATTCCTCTTACCTTCAAAAATGAGCGAACGTACAGTTCTAAATAAAGACTTTGGGCAAATGATGGTATGAGTCGTGAACAAAATCACCGTCAATTGTGTAAAAATGTATAGAATCTTTGAAAGATATAAAATTTAACCTTTTAAAATGCAAGCATTTGTAACACCTTCCGCAATGCAATTGCCACTTGTATCCAAGAGTTGTCAACCCTTGAAGATTGTTGCACTGGGGGATAGCTTAGTTTATGGATTCGGAGATCCAGAAGGAGGAGGATGGGTTGAGCAACTGCGGCGGTGGTGGATGTTGTCCGCCAGTGCAGGTCATACTTTATATAATCTAGGAGTGCGGGGCGATCGCACCCAGCAAGTAGCGCAAAGACTAGAAGTTGAATTTCGTCATCGAGGCGAACTGCGAAATCGCTTTCCCGACTTGATTATTCTATCGGTAGGGGTAAATGATTCAGCGAGAGTAGGTCGTCCAAATGGGCGAAACTATACAGACTTTACCATGTTTGAATCACAAATTGCTTCTTTGCTGGAACAAGCACAGCAACTCTGTCCAGTAGTATTTGTGGGTATGGTTCCGGTTGACGAAGGAAAAATGCCATTTATGGATTGCTTGTATTACAATCATGCGGAGCAGTACCGTTACAAAGAAGCTACTAGACTCGCCTGCACCAAACGAAGAATTCCTTATCTAGATGTTTTCCAGCGGTGGATGGATCGTGGTGAAACTTGGAGACTCAAACGCTTGAGTCAAGACGGTCTTCATCCAAATACACTAGGTTATCAAGCCTTATTAGACGATGTGATGACTTGGGAAGCACTCTCAAAAACTTAGGCAACCTTTGGCAGGAGTCACGCCAAGAGGCAAAGGCGCAAAGAAAAACCTGTGATCTTCACCGAAGAAAGGCAGAGGGCAGAAGGCAGCTATGCTGAAGGGAAGACATTTAAGGGTATGCCCGATGCCACAAGGGTTTGAAGCCCCTAAATTCATTTATGAAAAGCAAAAAAAAAGATGTATTTCGCTCTGGCGTAGCGCAAGAAATACGGCGTCCTTTTTAAATCCCCTAAAATTTATTTATGGGGATACATAGCTGCCCTCTGCCTTCGTACTTCTGCCTTCTTAAGTCTTGGCATGATACTCAAAGAAAACAAACTTTATTCCTAAATAGGTGCATTGGTGACGCGTGTATTTACCACAGACTGGGGAACATTGGGTATAAACCACTTTAGTTCATCAGGCTTCGACACTTGAGTCACAGGTATATTAAATTCCACTGCCCCGGTATCTTGATTGGTCTTAACGACTAATTTAGTTCCTGTAGGTATCTTGATCACAACACCACCCGTCAATTCTTGATTTTCTCCCTCAGGGGTTAAGGTGTTCGCTTTGATATCATTTGGTAGATAAATTCCCTGACAATTCCACCTAGTTTTAGTTGTCTGACCGTCAGCCAAAAAATACAGTCCAGCCCCGGAGGAGAAATCATCATCTTCTTCTACATTGAGATCTGGGCCATAAACAGTCAGAGTCCTTCCTGTTTCATTTTGACACTGACTCCAGTTGAGTCCTGATTCAAAGGTATATTTTTGAAACTCCAACTCATTAATTTTATTCTCGATTTGCTCTGGCGTATAACCTTCTACTTCAGCTTGTGTCTCTTTCGCTGTTTGCAACTTCTTAAGTTCCTTAGTTAAAGCTATGTAGTCGGGGTTTTTAGTAAATTTTGGTGCGTCTGCAAAAGAAGGTAGGGCAAATACTAGATTTGCCAACAATACTAACACCATCAAGATATATTTGAATGCTTTCATGACTTTTTTCCCAAAAATTGATAAAAATCATAAACCGAAGCTTATGGCTGGCAAGCTTTCTTCAGTAAAAAAGGCTTGTCCGAGTAGTATTGTAACCCATCCCACAATATTAGCTTTGTGAAATTTGGGTAAGAAAATCTAAGTTTTGTTGTAGCTGTTGCGCCAAATAATTTTTCACTAAATTAAGCATTTCAGGAGGCAATATTCCTAAAAAAACAGCACATATTAGGCTGAACACCCCAATCAGTAAAGCCAAAACTCTACCAAAAAAGCCAGGATTAATTTCAGCAAAAACTAATCGAGATTGTCCGATAACAGCAATCATCAGAAACACCGTTCCTGATATTAGAAAGAAAGTCGTTAAGGATGAATTAGTCATAGTAAGAATATTATTCAACATTCTGATTATAGCTATTATGGCGATTCCCTTGTTGTAGTAAAAACAATAAGTGCCTAAGGGTGCTTCTCTATCAAGCATATACTCTAGTCTCTAATCCCTCTCTAGATACTGGTCTTTTTCTCAGCTTCTAGTTTAAAATACGGTAAGCCGATAAGATTTGGGCATTATCATGGAAAATTTCCAACAAGTCAGTCAGGAGTCAAGCTTAGTAGGACAAGCAAGCCAGGAGGAGTTACAGCCGACAGCCGACGGGATCTTTAGACAAGTAACGTTTACAAAACTCAAAGGCGGATTCTTCCTAGTTGTTGGATATTTGCTTTCGCCACTATGTTGGTGGAATGATCTAGTATTTAATCTGCCAATTGCTTATTTTTTTGGGTATATTTGTAGCTTGCTTTCTCCCAAATTACTCCTACCTTGCGCAATCATAGGATACTGGCTCTCGAACATTATCGGAATTCTGTTGATGCAGGCAGGGGCTATGGATGTTCTCCAAAACCAACCTCAACAGAGAGACCTAAAAAAAGAGCTATTTACAGGTTTAGTATCCTCAACCGTCTATACTCTTGTCATCTTAGCATTAATCCAGTTGAAGATTCTTGATACTCCCGCCTTATTCTAATTTCTTGCAAAAGCCCTCATAGTTCACGATTGACGGTTAACAGTTAACCGTCAACCACTAACACCAATTAAGGGGAGGCTCACATCACTTTTCGTCATAAGCTGTGACAAATTCTTTCAAATTTAAAAATTTTAGTTCACCACTACCAGTAATTAATGGTAGCTTCCCATTCCATTTTTCTATTGCTTGCCTTTGTAGCAAATTAGGAGTTAGATTCTCTCCCAGCAACTTTTGTGCTTCAGCCTCTCCTTTTGCTAAATTCACTCTAGCCTCAGCTTGTTTTGATGCCTTTTGGGCGATAAATTCTGCTCGTTTTGCTTCCTGTTCAGCAATCTGTTTCGCCTCTACCGCCTCGCCAAATGCTGGAGAGAAATGAATATGCACTAGGGAAATATCATCGACCGCTACATGATAATTGGCTAGTCGCGTAGTCAATGCATCATCTACTCCTGCTTTTACTTCTCCCCGTTTGGTTATAATCTCTTCAGCAGTGTATTTTGCTATGACTGCCTTTAGTACTTCTTCAACTGCTGGGTTGATAATCCGATCTGTAACATCGTTTTCGTCTCCAATTTCTTGAAAGAGGGCATTGGCTTCCACTGAAATAATATGCCAGTTAAGTGCTACATCGGCAAAAACATCCTGTAAATCCTTTGACGATGCCTCCGCAGAAATTTCCTGCTTTTGCACGCGGACGCTTAACTTTTTTACAGTATCGACTACAGGAATGATTACGTGAATGCCTTCTCCTAGTATCTGATTTTGCACTTTTCCAAAATGCATTAATACACCCCGTTCTCCAGCACTTACAATTATAAAAGGCGTGAGCAAAAGAGTGATTAAAAATAAAATTGCGGTCAGTTTACCAGCATTATTAAAGGCTTTGTTGTTTCTCATAATTTAATTGTGCTTGTATTATCAATAATCATAAAAAAATAGTGGATGACAGTAAAACCACTACCTACTTAGAAAGATTTCACCAAAAACTCTGTCTTACTCGGAGAAGACTTTTTGTGTATTTTAAAATACTAAGTAAGTTGTTGCTTAACATATCTTAATACTAGTTTTTTTAAAAAGATGTGTTAGATAGATTAGAATATCAAAATCGAAGTATCTTTCAGGAGTAATGAGTTGCCCCTGTAAGGAGTCTGGAAAGGTACTTTAAGGGGTTATAGCTCAGTTGGTAGAGCGCCTCAATGGCATTGAGGAAGTCAGCGGTTCGAATCCGCTTAGCTCCATTTATTATTCGATTAAAGGGGAAAGGCTTGAAATTACCCCTTTTCCAGACCATAACAGAGGAAGATGAATGCTTAACCGAACCGTATTGCCCCCACTTCCTACTCCCCACCTAACAACTATATCCATCCCAACCAATAGGGAAGCTATTCTCTGCTAAGGAGGAACTATCTTGATTGCTGCTGAGGGTTTCTTCATCCAGAACTTTGACCACTTTGTTATAAATGTCTTCTGCCTGTTGCGGAGAATCACCGATGCTGGTTATGCCCAACTTACCAAATTGGGAAAGACAACCCATGAGATGGAACACTGTGCCTGTTTCAGTTCCAGTGTCAAAATGTAGCTTGTGGTGGGCAATGATGTCCATAAAGTCATTCGGCAAAAGTCCCTGATAACGCTCTTTTTGGAGGTTGTCAGTGGCAACATAGTATTTGGCACGTCCTTGCTGACTATAAAACAAACCTGTTGAGAGGTCATACCGACCATTGGTTAATAGTTTCAATGTCATAAAAGGATGAGTGGTACCGCCTTTACGTAGGTTGATCTCGATCGCTTGAATCTCCCAAGTGCCATTACCTTGGTCAACAGCGATAAAATCAACTCCATATCTTTCTAATGCGCCTTTTTTTGCTAAGTTTCTGCCAATTTGTAACCCCAGTTGCTGTAATTGCAGCCGATAAACCTCATCAGCAGGAAATCGGCAACCGAGATAAATTTGACCGTCTGGTCCTCCAAGAATCTGATCATGAGTTGAGAGAATTTCGACATCGCCATTAGGTGAGATGCGTCCTTGCACACTGGGCGATCGCTTGATTTCTCCTTCCACGAACGCCTCAACAATTGCCCCTAACTCGGCGATCCGTCCAGAAAAATTCTCCCACTTCTCTTGTTTTGCTTGAAAGCGCAAATTTGGGAAACTCTCACTAATTGCTGACACTCGTTTTGCATCAGAACCATGAGGAGGTGCTACATGGGCGATCAGTCTTAAATCTAGCAGCGCATTTCCCTCACCAGAAATGCCTTCGTTGAGTTTGACCACCATCCGTTTTAATGTTGGCTGGCGCTTCCACAATGCTGCGGCTGCTACTGCCAAATCCTTTGGACTCCAAACCTTTTCACTGCCATCTGGGTGTGGAACTTCACTCTCAGCAAAGATTTGTCTACTACCACTTTTTGTTCCCCAAACCTGCAAGTCTGGTGCTGCTGCGTACAGTGGTACTCCCAATTTTAAAGACAGTTCTCCTTCCCAATCTGTCGAATTATAGCAGATCATAAATGATTTTTCTAGCCTCAAGGCTTGGCGAATCCGCTCTAGCAAACGAGGGCGTTCTAAAATCTTTTGACTAAGGGGTTTTTTAGAAGAATCGTAAGTAGAAAGTAGGAGTAAGCGATTGCGAGCATGAGAAAAAGGAATTCCCGGTAATAGTTGCAGATAATAGTCGATGATACTAGGATGTAGAGGCATTGATGTTACATAAATTAGCCTAGTACGGGGATTCTGCAACCGAATTAAGGAAAATAGGAGTCTTTCCTCATAATGCTCGCAGCCTTCAACCTTGTTGAGTTCGTGCTGGTCTAGACTGATGGAAGGAATGACTAAAATATCCGCATCGCTTTGATCAAAAATCTCAATACTTTTCCAGCGATCAGACAAAGTTAACTGAAGATTACGAAACTTATCAATTTGTTTGAATTCTGAAATATCTACTATTTCCGTAGTCATAGTGGTAAAGTGACTATCACCTGTTGTGGTGGCAGTGGTAGTAAAATTGGTTGGGTCTTTGTTGGTAGACTTTCGGAGGTTTCAAACTGTTTGTTTACTGTTGATAAAATCTTGTTAATAAATCATTGCGAGATAATTCTAGCAACAAAGAAGTAAATTCTTCAGGTGGTAATGCTAATAAAGGTTCTACAATTGTTTGTAGGTCGTTATCTAAAGTTCCAAACCGAACTCGAAGTAAGTTTTTTATTGTTGTACGACGTTCAGTTTGAACTCCTTCTTGTTTAGCCTCTGCTAGCCGTTGTTCGTAAATCGGGGATAACTGCATAACTAAGTCCCTATCCTCTTGATCTAAGTTCTGATTTAATTCTAAAGTAGTTTTCAAGTTTGCTAATAAATCTATCGCTTTACCGCGTAAAGGATTGTTAATATCCAATGCCTGTACTTCCTCAATCGCCTGTTGCTTAACTCTTCCCTTACCCAAAAGTCTCAACCACAGAGTTTCAGGAGTGACTGGTAATTGATGAATTACGACCACTGCACCTCGCCAGGATTGGTCAAAAAAATGAACACCTCTTCCCCACTGATTTTCATCTAATTCTGCTCCAAATCCTGCCAAAAATCCTTTTGATGCTGTTGGCGAGAGAATCCATAACCGAGGTAAAGAATCTTCTGGTAATTCTGTATTATTCCGTTTGGCTTCACGTTCAAACCGCGCACAAGTATCAAACAACTTAGTTGAACAACTGCGCACTTCTGACCTGGTTATAGCATTACGAAAGGGTTCAATAAGTGCTTTTGTATCAGCAAATCTTCCTAGCAGCCCCAAGGTTTTTTTATCCATTTCAGGTGACGCTGATGGGACAAAGTAAATATCAATCTCTCGCACTTCTCCAGCAACATCTTTACTTGTTTCTACTGCACCTAATGGTGATAATAATTCTTGAAAATAATCCTTGGCAAAACGGTCGTATAGGAATCTAGTCATTTTCGTTTTCGTTGATGATGCAATACCAGTCGTCTCTTTGCGCTCTTGTATCGGACTAACCATTTAACAGGAATGGGCTGGTATTTTATTTTTACGAACACCCCGAAGTTTACTATATTATAAATTATACCATGTGTCTGGTGGGCAACGCCATACAGCAGAAGACATGTGCTACTTCACTTACTTGCAAGCTACTATGTTAGCTTATTTACTAAGTAAATTTATGTCAGACTTAATTAATCTTCCACAAAAGGAGTCTCGCTTCAACCATTGGAAGGATGAGTAAGTATCGAGAAATTGCTAAATTAGCAAAGATTACCTCAAAAATAAACAAAAAATAACTAAAGCTATGGCATCTACAATACCGCTAAAAGGCACCGAATTAGTAGATTGTGCTAGAGCGAATGCCAAACAGGGAATTGAAACGGCTGCTCACCAATGTGGCTATGGCGAGGATCTCAATACCTTTGCGCGAGAATTACGGAAAGCTTGTGAGGAAATGAATTTACAAGTTAAAGAACTCAATGAACTGATCACTGACCAGGATATGATACTGAATCTGGGTACTGGTGAAATTGTTGCCCCAGAAACAGCCTCAGAACTTTAACAAAGGGAGTGGGGAATTTGGGATCTCTAAAGAGTTAGGAGTTAGCCCGCATTTCTCACAAGCTCTCTGGGCAGAGGGGCAGAGGGGCAGAGGAGAAAAAGGGTTATTGAGCAATTATTCTTTCTCCCCTGCTCCCCTGCTCCCCTGCTCAAGCAAAGGCTTTGAGAGATGTGGTGAGAAATCCGGAGAGTGTGGGGGGTGTGGGGAGTGTGGGAGGTACTGAATTCTCCCCATTCTCCCCACCCTTGTGAGAAATCCCCCTTAACCAAACAGTATTGACAGCCTTTTCATCTACCTATAGGCATACCCAAAATATCTTCAATCCGAGGCATATCCTCCACCGAAATCACGCGACCTTCATCCTCAAAACCTTGGATTTGATCAAAGTTCAAATACTGATACAAATCATCAGCAAAAGGATAAATTCGATTCGCTACAATATCCATATATTCTTCCACCGTGGGAATGCGTCCTAACAGCGCACAAACTGCTGCCAATTCAGCTGAACCAAGATAAACTTTTGCGTCTTTACCCATGCGGTTATTGAAGTTGCGGGTTGAAGTAGAAAACACGGTTGTACCATCTGCAACTCGCGCTTGATTACCCATACATAAACTGCAACCAGGCATTTCTGTGCGTGCGTTTGCTCCCTCAAAAATACCATACACACCTTCTTGTTTGAGTTGGTATTCATCCATGCGAGTTGGTGGACAAATCCATAAGCGAGTCTTCACGACACCTGCGCCTTCTAACACTTTGGCAGTTGCCCGATAATGACCAATATTCGTCATGCAGGAACCGACAAATACTTCTTGCACAGAATCGTTAGCAACTTCCGATAATAATTTAACATTATCAGGATCATTGGGAGCAGCCACTATTGGTTCAGTGATTTCGTTCAAATCAATTTCAATAATTTCGGCATACTCTGCATTTGAATCTGCTTCCATTAAGACTGGGTTTGCCAACCACTCTTCCATCTTGATGACGCGACGCATAATAGTACGAGCATCTTGATAACCCCGTGCTACCATGTTTTTCAATAACACCACATTAGACCGCAGATATTCGGATACTGTCTCTACACTCAACTTAATGGTGGAACCTGCACAGGATCGTTCGGCGGTAGCATCAGTCAGTTCAAAAGCTTGTTCAACTTTCAAATCTGGCAAGCCTTCTATCTCCAAAATTCGCCCAGCAAAGACATTTTTCTTGTTCTCTTTCTCAGCCGTGAGTAACCCTTTTTGAATTGCGATATAGGGTATAGCATTCACAATATCTCGCAAGGTGATACCGGGCTGTAATTCACCCTTGAACCTAACCAAAACAGATTCTGGCATGTCCAACGGCATCACACCCAACGCCGCTGCAAATGCCACTAACCCAGAACCAGCAGGGAAGGAAATGCCCAAGGGGAAGCGGGTGTGAGAGTCGCCACCAGTCCCGATTGTATCGGGTAGCAACATCCGGTTTAACCAAGAGTGGATGATCCCATCGCCAGTCCGTAAAGCAACGCCGCCGCGAGAGGAGAAAAAGCCGGGTAGTTCCTGATGAGTCTTGATATCAACTGGTTTGGGATAAGCAACCGTGTGGCAGAAACTCTGTATCACCAAGTCAGCAGAGAAACCAAGACAGGCAAGTTCTTTCAACTCATCACGGGTCATTGGACCAGTGGTATCCTGGGAACCAACGGTAGTCATGACTGGTTCGCAGGATAAGCCAGGACGTACACCAGGTAAACCGCAAGCTTGACCTACCATTTTCTGTGCTAGGGTATAGCCTTTGCCTGTGTCAGCAGGTTGATGGGGACGGATGAAAGCTGTACTAGGTTCTAAACCGAGTGCTTGGCGGGTTTTGTCGGTGAGGGTGCGTCCGATAAGTAGGGGAATGCGTCCTCCAGCACGGACTTCATCAAGGATGGTGTCGGGTTTGAGCGTGAAGGTGGAAATAACTTCGCCAGCTTCATTGGTTATGTCCCCTTTGTAGGGGTAGATGGTAATCACCATCCCGGTTTCCATCTTTGTGACGTCGCATTGGATGGGCATTGCACCTGCATCTTCGGCGGTGTTGAAGAAGATGGGGGCGATAGTACCACCTAAGATATACCCACCAGCACGTTTGTTGGGTACATAAGGAATATCATGCCCCATGTGCCACAATACGGAGTTGATGGCAGATTTGCGGGAAGAACCAGTACCAACCACATCGCCTACGTAAGCCACGGGATAACCTTTTTTCTTTAACTCTGCAATGGTTTGCAGCGCCCCAGGTATCCGTGACTCTAACATTGCCAAGGCATGTAAGGGAATGTCTGGGCGTGTCGTGGCTTCAACTGCGGGGGATAGGTCATCCGTGTTTGTCTCGCCGGGAACTTTGAAGACAGTAACATTGATAAATTCTGGTAGAGTTGGACGAGTGGTGAACCACTCAGCTTCTGCCCAAGAATCAACTACCCGCTTGGCAAAGGGGTTCGTTTTGGATAATTCTAAGATGTCGTGGAAGGCATCATACACCAGCAGGGTTTTACTTAAGGCGATCGCCGCAGATGCCGCTATGGGTTCTTTTCCTTGTCCACCCATCACCAAAGGTGTTTCAGATGATGATGATAAGGATACAGTCGGCAATTGCAGTAAATCGATGAGGGATTGCACGTTGTAACCACCTACCATCGTACCTAGCAATTCCACAGCTTCAATCGGAGAAATGAATGGGCTGGTGATCTCTTCTTTGGCAATGGCGGTGAGAAACCCGGCTTTGACATAAGCGGCTGGATCGACTCCAGGGGAGACGCGATCGCGCAACAAATGCAGTAATGTCTCTGTCTGGGAAGGTTCCGCTTCTTCACCTATCGGCGGATTTTTCAGTAATTCACACAGATCAGATGTTTGCTTTACATCTAATGGCAGTGGGGGAATTCCTAGTGCGGTTCTTTGAGCAACGTGTTCATAGTATTGTTCGAGCATGCTCTTCTCCAAATATTTTGCCACAATTTTTTGGTGTGTTAATCATCACTTCTCTAATTTCGCGGGGAATGAAACCTCACAAGTCTTGACAGGCGAGAAGTTTTGGATAAAATGAAGTTTTGTGTCTGGCAAGGACTTATAATTATTGCTGTATGATGCCTTAGTTAGTCAACTGTAGGTGCTGATAATTCTTATGTATAGATGTGTTAAGTTAGTTCCCCACCTCTTTATAAGATAGAATATCTTGTCTGTTCGTTGCATCGCTAGAAATACAGATTATGTCCAAAACTTACACCGTTGAAATTAAACATCAAGGAAAGACTCTAAGTTTGCAAGTTCCCGAAGATCAAACCATCTTATCAGTGGCTGATGCAGCTAGTCTGGGTCTACCGAGTTCCTGTAATGCAGGTGTTTGTACAACCTGCGCTGGTCAAATTATTGAGGGCGAGGTTAATCAAAGTGGTGGGATGGGCGTTAGTCCAGAACTTCAAAAACAAGGCTATGTATTGCTTTGTGTTGCCTATCCTCGTTCTGACTTGAAAATTGAAACAGGAAAGGAAGATATAGTATATGAAATGCAATTTGGGAAAAGTGAGAAGTCAAGAGTTAGGAGTTAAAAAATTATGACGACACATTTTATTACGGCAGAAATTGACTTGCAAGACACTCCCACAGAACTGCAGCAAGTCATTGAGGCGGAGTTGAAAAAACAGGGAGAACCGCTACGTTGGGCAATTACCTCTGTGGACGTTGAACAGCAAACATGCACTGTTGAAGCTGTTGTCACTAAAGTAGGGAGTGGGGAGTAGGGGGGAGAGAGGGGGGAGTGTGGGGAGATGGGGGAGAGAAGAACTAACAACCAACAACTAACCACTAACAAATGCTTCCATACACCGCTATTTTAATTGTTCCTACTGGCATTGGGGCAGCAATTGGGGGTTATGCAGGCGATGCTTTGCCTGTTGCAAAAGCTGTAGCACAGGTTTGCGATCGCCTCATCACTCACCCCAATGTCCTCAATGGTGCAAGTTTATACTGGAATTTGCCCAACGCTTTCTATGTAGAAGGCTATGGACTTGACAAATTTGCCGCTGGATGCTGGGGATTGCGTCCAGTACATCAAAATAGGGTGGGGTTGCTTTTTGACCAAGGTATTGAACCAGAGTTGCGCCTGCGACACCTGCAAGCAGCAGATGCAGCTAGAGCAACACTAGGATTGCCCTTGACAGATTACGTAATTACTGATGCTCCGATGGAAATGGAATTACGTAGATCTGATTCTGGAGCGAGTTGGGGGACAATTGGCAACCCGGATAGTTTGCTGCGAGGATCAGAAGTCCTGATTAAGAGGGCGGGAGCAGAAGCGATCGCAGTTGTTGCCCGTTTTCCCGATGATCTGGATACAGTTGCCGACCAAAACTACCGCTATGGTCAAGGCGTCGATCCGATTGCTGGTGCAGAAGCCGTAATCAGCCATTTAGTCGTGCGAACTTTTCAAATTCCTTGCGCCCATTCCCCCGCCCTCTCTGCCTTACCTCCAGATCCGAACATATCTCCCCGTGCCGCAGCCGAAGAATTGGGTTATACTTTTTTACCAAGCGTACTTGTAGGTTTGAGTCGCGCACCGCAATTTATTGTCGGGACACCGCATGACTTGCCTAAACCAAGTGATATTTGGGCTAATCAAGTTGATGCTACAATATCACCAGCAACAGCGTGTGGCAGTAGTGCCCTGCTGAGTTTAAGTCACAGGCGATGCCAAATCATCACCGTACAGGAAAATCAAACTCAAATACAAGTTCCTCCCCAACCTCTAGGGATAAAATCAATAGAGGTCAACTCATATCTAGAAGCACTAGGTGTATTAGTAGCACACAAAGCAGGCATCAACCCATCGGCCCTCAGCCCCAAAATATCGTCCTTACATTCACTTGTTATTAGTTAGTTGTTACTCATCCCCCATCTCCCCCAATTACCGTGACGCAACAGCAGAAAAAGCAAGAGCCAGAAATTCCCTACCTGACACGCACCCAAGTGCTGGTGGCGATGGGCGTCACCGCAATTATTTTGTGGTCAATCTCTAAAGTATGGTTGAGATTTAGCAACTTCTCTCTCCTGTCTTGGCACTGGCAAGAAAGAGAATTATTGATGGGAGTTGGCTTAGGATTAACCATCACTGGTATGAGTGGCTTAGCCTATCAACTTTTCCCTCCTTACCGTAGAAGTGCTAATTATTACCTAGACATGGTGTTGAAGCCCTTGATTTTACCAGACTTAATTTGGTTAGGGCTGCTACCAGGATTAAGTGAAGAATTGTTATTTCGGGGTGTCATGCTACCAGCTTTTGGATTGGGTCACTTAGCTGTCATCTTTTCCAGTCTTTGCTTTGGGGTCTTACACTTTAGTGGTTCCCAACAATTGCCTTACGTGATTTGGGCAACTATTGTCGGATTAATTCTAGGATACAGCGCTCTCCTCACTGGTAACTTGTTAGTACCGATTGTTGCTCACATTGTTACCAATTTGATTTCTAGCTATTTGTGGAAAATAGCACAGTCTTCAGCAATTAAAAATTAAGGTGGGACGTCCGTTTGTCTTTACATTCAATTGTTATTAGTTAGTTGTTAGTGGTTACTCCTCTCCCCACACTCCCCACACTCCTACTGGGCAGCAAGAGCGATCGCTATAGGCAAAATCCGATGTTCCTGCACTTGAATCCTAGCGTGGAGTGTTTCTGGTGTATCGTCAGGTAATACTGGCACAGCCGCTTGGACCAAAATGGGACCACTGTCCATTTCCAAACACAACAGATGCACTGTACAACCAGTAATTTTGACTCCAGCAGCAAGGGCTTGTTCTATAGCACGGACTCCCTTAAAACTAGGTAATAAACTGGGATGAATATTGATAATTTTGTGAGGAAAGGCATCGAGCAAAACAGGCGTTACCAGGCGCATCCAACCTGCCATAATCACCAATTCAACATCATACTGCTGCAAAGTCTTGACAATTTGCTCCTCAAAGCCTTCGCGACTTTTGTACTCGCGGTGATTCAACAACACAGATGGAATACCCCATCGTTCTGCCCGAACAGCAGCATAAGCCTCTGGATTATTGTAAATTAAAACTTGAATTTGTGCCGCCAACTGCCCGTCTTTGATTGCTTGGGCGATCGCCTCAAAATTACTGCCATTGCCAGAAGCCATAATTCCGAGTTTTAACGGATTGTCTGCACGGAGGGTGTGATGAAGAATGCTGCTCGATACCAAGCTAGAGGTAGAATCAGGGTGAAGCGTCATAAAAGCAGAACTGTTTATCCGAACTGTATTGGAAGTGGTGGAAGTCTAAAAAAAAGGAAAGTTTGACCCACCCACGTAGGGGCGCAATGCCTTGCGCCCTTAAAACTGGTGTCATCATTTCCAGACTATTATCAAGGTTTTTTGACATAAAAATCCAGTTATAGGGCATAATTTAAGCATATTCACGGTTCTTTCTGAATTTATTGAATTTTTCATTGAGCTGATCTATTTATCGGGTGTGATCTCAAAATACAGTAATTATTAGGATTTGTATTTAAGACGTTTTACACCCTGGAGTTAGAGGTAAACACCATGAGAAATCATACTAGTCAACAGGATTTAATTTTAAACCAAATCACAGATAAATGTCTTCAACGACGGGATTTCAGTGGATGTGATTTGAGTGGAATCGACCTGAGAGCAGTTGATTTGAGTGGCATTAACTTGATAGGAGCAGATTTGCATGGTGCAAATCTAAGTGGGTCGGTCCTCAGGAGTGCAAACCTAAGTGGCGCAAATTTAATGCAGGCTAATTTGTGCGAAGCTTATTTGTATGATGCTTCTTTGTGTGAAGCTAATTTGATTGAAGCTGATTTAAGAGGTGCAAATTTATGTGGTGCTTTCTTATGGCGAGTAAAATTAAATGGAAGCAACCTGTGGGCTGCCTCTTTATGTAAAGCAGATTTGAGCGAAGCAGACCTGAGCGAAGCTAAAATAATTGAAGCATCCCTCGTTGAAGCTAAATTAGTAAGAGCAAACCTCACAGGAGCAAAGCTTTGTGGATCAACGCTACTAGAAGCTAATTTACATCAAGCTAACTTAGCTGGTGCAGATCTCACATGGGCAAACTTGACAAAAGCAACTTTGAGTGAGGCGAACCTTTGGGATACAAAAATGACTTTTACAAAGCAATGGGGCACGATCATGCCTGACGGCACAATTCATCAACCTCAGATATTCTGTTTTTAAAGAGTGAGAAGTTAGGAGTTAAGAGTGAGGAGTCATAACTCATAACTCCCCACTCATAATTCATAATTCATAATTCTAAAACTCCCGTTGAGAGAAAACGAAAATAGCGATTCCTAAGAGCATAACACTGTACAGTAAGCCATAGCCAGCGTTGAGAATTAATGCAGTTAAGTCAGGCAGCGCTTGTATTCCATAGACAGCAATATTTTTCAAATCTAGTCGCGATAAATCCGGTAATACGAGATATAAAACTTGAGTGAAGCGTTCAATACCAAGATTGTGACTTAGGCGACCTAATTGTAGTATATCTTGAGTCATGTTCCCCATTAAATAGACTGCAAAAGTTAATCCTATTGCTAATAAGGAACTGGTAAACACTCCCAAAGTAATAGCTACAGCGCTAATCAAGGACATCTGTAAGAATAAGAAAATTGCGGCGATCAAAATACTCGCTGTCGGATGAGCAATGCTCCCAAATTGCAAAAATCCTAGATAAATTGCTGTCATGGCAGCGATAAATACGGCTAGCACAGTCAACAGCCCTAAGTATTTGCCGACGATAATTTCACTACGGCTAACAGGCTTCGCAATCAACATCATAACAGTGCGTTTTTCAATTTCTTTGTTAATCAGTCCCGTACCTACAAAAACGGCAACAATTAAGCCAATAGCACTCATCATCGCCAGACCAAAGTCCAAAAATATTTTGCCCTCTGTTGTAGCAGCAACTTCAAGAATTAGGCGGGTAGCAGCAGCGAGGATGAGAGCATAAAAGCCAACCATGTACAGGATGCGATCGCGCATTGCTTCTCGAAGCACGTTTGTTGCTATTACGGAAATTCTGCCAAAATTCATAAAAATTCAGTTTAGTTGTTACTTCTTATGTAGAAATATAGAAATCAGAATCCAGAAGTCAAAATTGTTAAGAAATGTTACAGTCTAAGAAGAGTGAAGACAGATCCCGAACCCTTATGCATTCTGACTCCTGACTCCTGAGTTCTTACGTTATTATTCCCCCACATCGCCCTTTTCTCTCACATCGCCGTCATCTCTACTACTGCGGTGGCGGTGCTCCCTGAACAAATTTAACGGTGGGATTGCAGTAAATTTCTGCAATAGTAGAAGTGTCATCTAGTTTTTTGACTGCTGCAGCAGCAGTGTTTCTAGATACTGCGACTGGATCAATGCGACAAGATTTTTTGAGGTAATACCCACCTGGATTGGCACTAGGCCCGATCCAAATACTTAATAAATCTAGTTTGTATCCCAACTTGACATTAGAGACACGTGGTTCAACGCGCCAAAGATACCTCTCTTCATATTCCGCTAGGTTTGTTCCGATAATTTGCTTACCTAGGTCGTTTACTTTTTTGCGTGCATCTAGCAACCATTGTTCTACTTCCGACCAAGGTTTTTTAGCTATTTGATCTTCTACTTGTGGCACTAATTTATCTAAAATTACGATGCCGTTTGACGGAACTTTGATTGTAGATCCTTCTCTTACTACCAAGGCACTTCGTTTAGAATTATCTACCTGCACGCTGGGATATTCAGTTACCCAATGTTCTACAACAAAATAAAATTGTAACCAGCAACTAATTACCATACAACAGGCAATTAAGACTATGAGTCTTTGACGTTCTTCTATCCGAGGAACCTGAGTTTTTACATCTGTGCCAGTTCCTTCAAAAAACTCTGGAATGGCAGTAATTATTGCTGCAATTATTGGCCAAAGAACTATTGTTCTTGGTGTAATCGTATCCTTGTCCTGCCCAAAAGCAAAAACACTGACTAAGAACCCGGTAATCACTGCTCCGAGGGGCATATTGGTATGAGGAACGTATAAAGGGTTGTCAGTGGTGTACCAAGCAGTGCCAGCAATTAAAAATAACCAGCCACAAATTGCAATTATATCTTTTATATAACCTGTAGAAAGAGATGCCATTAACCAAGAAAAAAGACTTAAATAAAGTAATGTTTGCCAGGAATAAGCCTTAGGTGGGACGGCTATCCTTCTTATGCGATCGTAAACAGCTCCAAAAATATTGAAACTACTGAATATATCTCTAAAAAAAAAGTTCATATTTTTCTCCTCTAAATGACACTAACTCCTAACTCCCTCTATATATATGCTGCACGGATAAATAAAATCATAACAATGAGACTATAGCTCAGTGCATTTCCTATGAGTAGGGAGGTAATTACATTTGTATTTTGCAATTTACTCTTGTAATTACGACGGGAGTTTCGCTTGATAATAGGTTGAGATTCTGGTTCATTCTTGCCTGGTTCACTTAGCAATATTAGCATAACTCTTAATAGTAAGTATTTGACCAAGAATGTCGCAAAGAAAATTATAAAAGCCGTCAATATTATGAGGGTTTGTATATTGTATGCATATCTGATTTGATTAAAGAAAAGATAATCAATCAATTCTGATTTAAATCTGACTGGTAGCATCGGCTCCATAAAGAAAAATATGATCCACCCAATGACACTAGAAAAGAGATTAATACAAATAGCATAAAAACTGCTAGTTCTTTTGTCAAACTTTAGCCTCCTATTCAGGATAAATGCTTCAATGGGTATGGCGACGAGTAAAAATAAAAAATCAAGCAAAATTACACCGAGGGGAAAAATTCTGGGAATAAAAAAATATTCAGGCATAAACTGGTAATCAATTAGGTGTGACTTAAGAGAGTATAGCGGTACTCTGGAGAGTGATAGCTAGAGATTATCTCATTCTTCTACCATCTCTATATGTTTTAGCATTCCTCTGTTTTTTTTCACTGTAGATGCAACTTCCCCCTCCCCCCACACTCCCCCCTCTCCCCACACTCCTAAATGGGGGGGTGACTTCACGTCTACAGGGATAATATGAAAGACTGCCATATTACAGTTTTTTGAGAAATGACAAGGAACGGCATCGGTATTCGTACAGCGCAAGTGCGCCCCTCACGGCTTACTGGTCAAATTCACGTCTATGATGGTGCAGGTAAAGGCAAGTCTCAAGCGGCTTTAGGAGTTGTCCTACGCTCGATCGGCTTGGGAATCAACACACCTAGTAATTCTAACCGTGTCTTGCTGCTGCGGTTTTTAAAAGGACCAGGACGGGACTATGACGAGGATGGGGCAATCGCTGCTTTGCAGCGTGGGTTTCCCCATTTAATTGATCAAGTACGTACTGGCAGAGCAGAATTTTTTGGCCCAGAGGAAATTACACCTTTTGACCGACAAGAGGCGGTACGGGGTTGGGATGTTGCCAAAGGTGCCCTCGCCTCAGGTTTGTATTCAGTTGTGGTTTTAGATGAAATTAACCCTGTTCTAGATTTGGGTTTACTGGATGTAGAGGAGGTGGTGCAAACACTAAAATCTAAACCTCAAGAGTTGGAAATCATTGCTACCGGACGCGCAACTCCGCAAAAGTTGCTAGATATTGCCGATTTGCACTCGGAAATGAAACCTCATTACCACCCGACGGCTTTAACACAGGGAATTCAAGGTATTGAAATTTATACGGGTGCTGGTAAAGGTAAATCTACCAGTGCCTTAGGTAAGGCGTTGCAAGCTATCGGTAGAGGCATTAATTATCCGGGATCTACCCGCGTGCTGATTATGCAGTGGCTTAAAGGTGGTACTGGCTACACAGAAGATGCGGCGATCGCAGCCCTACAGCAATCATATCCAGAGGTTGTAGACCATCAACGCTGTGGTCGAGATGCCATTGTTTGGCGGAACTCTCGACACGAATTAGACTACGTGGAAGCCGAACGTGGTTGGGAAATCGCTAAATGTGCGATCGCCTCTGGGCTGTACAAGACTATTATCCTCGACGAACTCAATCCCACCGTTGATTTAGAACTACTGCCTATTGAACCGATTGTCCAAACATTACTCCGCAAACCCCGCGATACTGAAATCATTATCACTGGTCGCTGTCAAAATCAGCCGACATACTTTGACTTAGCTAGCATTCATTCCGAAGTTTATTGCCACAAACACTATGCCAATCATGGTGTAGAACTTAAGCAAGGGGTAGATTTTTAAATTTAGCTATGAGAACCAGGGGAAGAATAATCTCCCCCTGCATTCCCCGCACAAGAACTGTTGACCTCAACAAATAACTAGGACTAGCTCATTGGCATATCGACTGATACTAAGAGTACTCTCCGTGGCTACAAGTTTTTTATTTTGATTGTGGAATTTAGAACAGAAACGATGTAGTAATAAAATAAGATGCCGTGCTTGTTCCCCTAGAAACTTATGAAGAATTTTTCCGGCTCCGGTTTATTCAAGAAGTCACCCAAGAACATCGACTTAACCTACTAATTTATAATGTGGAACATCAGGCGATCGCACAATGGATAAAATCGAGCAGTACCGCCAATTGATTAAGCAAGTGCTGACTGCCCACAGTCAGATTAAACCAGTTAATGGGGATATAGAAGTACACACCGTGTTTGATCGTGAAGGAGATCACTATCAGGTAGTACGTTCCGGTTGGAATAAAAGTCGTCGTGTGTATGGTTCCCTTATTCATATGGACTTAAAGGGCAATAAAATTTGGATTCAATACGATGGTACAGAAGTAGGTGTAGCGAATGAATTAGTCGAACTAGGAATACCCAAGGAGGATATCGTATTGGCATATCATTCACCGTTCATGCGACAGTACGATGGGTTTGCAGTTAGATAGCTTAGACAGAAAATGGGTGGAGTTTTTAAGATTTTAGAAAAGATTAGAACTAAGCCAGAAAGGGGATTTAAACCTATTGCCAATTTCCCACCAAAATGTAAGGTGCCCAGTAGTAAGGATGAGGAGGCAAAACCCTAAGCTCATCGAATGGAGGCTGATTCTTCAAAGACTCTATCAGCGACAGTTGAGCGACCCTGAGAGCGTCTAATTTCTTCTTCCCTTTTGTTTTTAACTCCTGATAAAACTCACCCATCAGCTTAGCCGTAGAAGCATCTCCCACAGGCCAGAGAGTAGCAAGAGTACTGCGTGCACCAGAACGTACGGCGGTTCCTGCTAAACCTAATACAGCCCTTTCATCACCCGTCGCAGTTTCGCAAGCACTCAGCACCAATAGTTCCAATTTTCCCTCTGGTTCTCTCAACAATTTACTCAACTCATCAATACTAATACTTTTCCCATCCCCCGTAATAATAAAATTCTTTTGAGGATTAGAACTAAACAGCCCGTGAGTTGCTAAATGAACCACAGGGAAACTCAACTTTAACTCCTTTTGGATACTTTGCGCCGTAAACTCTTGATTCAAGAGTTTCTGAGAATCAGGAAAAGCTGCTTTAATTTCATTTAATTCCCTCTGAACATTAACTAATGCAGAAAAAGTTTCTCCTTGTACCTTAATTTGCTTACTTATTCCAGCAGCTAAAACCTTCAGATGTTCGGGTTTCAAGAGTTTCGGATCTATAAGTTGTAAACTTGGAACTAGAGCAACCCCATATTTTTCAATCAGATATTTTTGACCATTGTAGAGGGCAACCATCGGGACTTTCTGCAATCGACCATTCATCACAAAAACTAAATTTCTGACTTGGTTCGTATCTAATTCTGTCTCGAAAGGTTGGATTAACCAGTTATAAAGATTTCTAAAAATAGGTAACAGTTCTTGAAGATTTTCTTTCAACTCTTCTGGATCTGGATTAGAAGTTGATAGGATGTTGCGAGCCGAATTATTGACAGTTGTGTTATCTAAGCGATCATAAAGCCGATCTAAAGTGTCATTGATTTCTCTCTCTCCAACGAGAGTTGTGAATTGTTGTAGAGGTTTTCCTGGCAAAGAAATGATAATTTCTAAGCGGTCTTTTAAAACAATTGGATAGATAACAGCTGCGTGCGGATCAATGTCATCAATCTGCACGGCAATATTCATTTCTTCTGAACAGGGGTCTTGAAAAAAGTTGTCAAGCTCTGCTAATTGGAGAGATTCTATCACCCTTCGGGCTAACTCTAAACGGTTTTTAGGCTTGTTTGCCTCAACCTTTTGATTCGACACTACTAATGAATTCAGTTCTTCTGGACTGAATTTGGACTTCAATAGTAAATCCACTAAATCTAGATAAACAGGTTTGACCTCTTGAAGAAAGTTAAACTGAACATCTCGGTTATTCGTATTTAAATCGCTGCGGAGGGACTGGAGAGTGTTGAAGGCGGCTGTGTAAGCAGCGATCGCACCTTTTGCATCTCCCTGTTTTCTCAGTAAACTCCCTAACTGAGATTGCCAAAGATAAGTAATTTCCCGTGCATCTCCAATGATATTTTGTTCTTGAGCTAACATCAGAGCTTGCCGAGTCAATTCTATTGCCCGACTAAACTGCCCTTGCTCGTAGTATAATTTTCCCAAATAACCCAGAGCGTAGGTTTCTGCTCGCTTGTCTTGTAAATTTCGAGCCTGTTTCAGCCCTGTATTCAACAAAGATTCTACTTTGTCAGTCTGTTTGCTTTGAATTAAACTTTGAGCAAAGTTAATCTGAGCATAAATTGCAGCCCGATTCGGAGAAAGTGTTGTCAGAGTGAGTTCAATTTGACTTTGCAAAGCTTGTTCATCCTGGTTCAGCTTGAACTCTAATTGCGACAAAAAATCCTTTCCCCTCTCGATCAACTTAGACTCACCAAACCTAGACCAAGAAACTATGCGCCGATTCGTCTGTTCTTCCCACCATTTTTGGGTTTCCAGTAACAGTTTAAAGTGATTGAGTTGCGCTTGAATTTTAGGAGTTGGGGAAGCTGATGTTGCGATCGCAGCTTGAATATAGTACTTAAAAGCTTCCTGGTAGGGTGCTAAAGCATCTGCTTGAGACTTACGGTCTATAATAGAAGTCACCCCTTCATAATCCCAACGTTCTCGAATTTGATTTCCTAAAGCACGTTCTGTATTAGCTAAACTCAGCAAAATATCACTTGATGGTTCTCTTTTCTCTCCCGACAAACTCAACAGCAAAACTTTTTTCGACTGCACCAGAAACCCCTGCCTTCGTAAGACTTCACCAAGGCTACGTAAGCCAATAGCTTGAGTAGGTGAAACAGAATCTTTCTGTTGAGAAAAGGTGACGAGAAACTTATCCAGTTGTTGTTGATTGCAGTCTGGGTCATGCATAGAAAAAGCCTGAAGTAAAGCCTTACAAGCCTTAGAATACAATCCTAAATCCTGAAGAGCCTGAGACTTATTGATCAAGCTCTTCGTCATCCCTTCGTCATCCTTTACTTGCCGATAAGCCTCAGCCGCTTCTTGCCACAAATTTGCAGCTTCATCAAATTTGCCTGCATTATATTTCTCTTGACCTTCCCGTGCTAATTCCAAAGCCTTTCTAGAAGAACCCTGAGTTCTAAATTCTGAATCATAGCTCTTAACACTTGCACGATTTGAATTAGACCAAGCCGGAATACTTAAACTAGAAACCAGTCCAAACAAGACTGAAACTATCAGCACTAATATCCGACGATGTCTCTTAGTAATTCTGATCAAATATCGCAACATTATAATATATAAGTAAAATTTTCAATTCTAAAAGTTTCAGTTCAAACCCTTGTAACTTCTAACTCCTAACTCCTAACTCTTTTAAAACGGGCTGTAATCAACTTGAAAATACACGCCATTTTCTTGCCATGTTCTACTGTTCTTCAAATGAATATCAACTAAAGGAATACCCCAATCCAAACGAGCCGTAAATTTCTCATCCATCTGCCATAGTAACCCAAATCCAATACCCGCTAAAGTATTAGGATTTGGATTGCTTCTATTTGTATTCCAAGCAGCACCAAAATCAACGAATGGTGCAAATTGTAAACTTCCTTGCACCTCTGGTACTTTAACAATGGGTAGCCGTGCTTCAACAGAAGCAGAAACGCCATTATCTGTGAGCAAGGCATCTTGGCGGTAACCGCGCACAGTTGCTTGACCTCCCAAACTAAACTGCTCACGAGAAAGTAGAGAATCGCCTGTCAGTTGCGCGTTTAAACGGAATACTAGTGTAGGACCAATAGCCGGCTTACCGATCGCTTCTCCCATGCGCCGCAAATAGAGGAGTTGTCCTCGCCAGACAAAAAATCGGCTATCTGGCTGATTGTTATTAACAGTTGCATCAAAAGCACCAATGCCAAAACTAAATTCCGAACGAGCCGCTAGGACTTCTTGACGCTTGCGCTGAAGCCATTCTTGACCAAAATTTAGCTCTGTGATCCGGGTTGATCCATTGACATCAGCTCCTGGGAAGAGCGGAAAGTTAACTCCTAAAATAGAGGCATTACTTTCTCGCCTTGATGCTGTAAGACTAAGGGCAAGTTCTTGGCTGCGTTTTGGCGTGGCTGTTTGAATGACTGGCTGGCGGAAAGTGAGTCCATATTCGCGAGCATTGACCTTGATCCCTAAATTGTTGAAAGGGGGTTCAATGATATCGTTGTTAGTACTTTGGTAGTTGAAGTTCACAGTACCATTGTGGGAGTTCACTGGCAAGGTGTAATTGGCTTCAAACCTGTTGCTGCCATCAGTATTGCTATAGGCAAAACTTAACTCATCTTCCACTCCCAGAAGGTTAGCTTCCGATATTTCGATACTGCGTTCAAAACTCCCAATGCTAGGGTTGCGGTTATTATCAATGCTGAATCTTGTGCTGAAGGTTTTTGCTCCCGTAACTCTGACTTCTAAGGAATTCGTACCTGGTTTAGTTCCAGCCGTTAATTCAGCATCTATTTTTTCAATCAGGGGGTTAAATTGCAGCAATTGCAGTGCTTGTTGTAGCCGTTTGATATTGAGAGGTTTTGAGGCACCTAAAGCGATGCGATCGCGGACATAATCTCGACTAACGTGCCCTTTGACGATATCGACCTTAATGTCTTCCAGACTACCTTCAAGCATTTGAATTTTGATGACACCTGATTGCATCTCTTGACTAGGTATATAAGCTCCGGAAGTGATATAACCCTTTGTGAGGTAAAGTGCAGTGACTTTATTAGCAGCTTCTAAAAGTTGAGCAAAAGAGATGGGTTTCCCAATAAAGTCAGCCGTTGCTTGGTCTAACTCCTTTTGGCTCAACACAGTATTACCAACAAACTCAAACTTTCGCACAAAAATAGTCCCACTCGGCAGATTCTGGGTCTCCTTGGCAGTTGAAGGTACTGTCACCGGAGTCTCTTGGGGTAGTTGTTCTGTGGAAATTGGGGTAACGGAATTGATTGACTGCGCCCATACCGCAGGTGTGTTGGAGAGTAGAAGAACTAGGGGGAGTAAGGGGAGACAAGGGGATACTGTTGTCTTACTCCCTTCCCCCTGTAAGGTTACCGTGGTCAATTCTTCCCCCCTGCACCCCTGCCCCCCTCTCCCCCCTCTCCCCAGAGGGGACCCCGAGTCCTCCCTGCACCCCTGCACCCCTGCGCCTGTTTTAATTTTCATGGCACGAGGATGAAGGGAATCCAGAAGAATAGGGAGCAGATGTCGGGGCTTGAGATGTCAGAACGACAGTACCTTTAGAGTTAACATACCAACCATGGGCTGGAGGTGGTAGTTGTGTGTTTGCTTCTCTTGTTGCTATCGGGGAATGAACAAGATGTTCTGCTTGGGAAGGGGAAGATTCAAAACTTGTCAAAGCTTCACTACTGAGAGGTTCGTTGGGTCGAGGTGGCAATCCCCCGCGCCCAGTTACAATCAGTTCACTCTTATGTTGTGCCCTCTTGGCTGGACAGACCTGTGCCACGATTTCTTCAGGCTTAACAATCTCTTGTGGCAAATCTATCGCTTCCTGTTTGGTTTCAGTTTCTGGTGAGATGATTCTTACCACACCATTTAGCCCGAATTGGGAACTCGCAGTAATCTGGCATTCAGGACAAGCAAATAATCCAAAGGTATTGATTTGGATATTTCCTCCTTGCCCTTGCACGGCATTGGCGTTAATTTTGCTACCCTCTAGTAACACCACAGAATCGGCGGGACTAAAGCCAGTAATGCTAATATTGCCACCGTTGCCAGTTCCAGTTGCTTGTGCTGATATCTGACTGTCATGGCGCAACTGTAAGGTTTTCGTTTGCAGGAAAATGTTACCACCTTCACCCCATGCAGTGGCTGCGGATAAAGTTCCTTGGTTGTCAAGCAAGATAGAGTTAGCCACAATTTCGAGATTGCCTGCATTTCCTGTGCCTAAACTTCTGACATCTATACTTGCCCCATTTTGGACAATCAACTTGTCTGTAGTCACCTTGATATTTCCGGAAGCACCAGTTGCATGAACATCTGGCAAATTCGTACTTCCAGAGGCAGCAAACAACCCACCAAGAGTGAGACCATTAACTTTAGTACCACTCAGTTCGATGGACTGCGAAGCATTTACAGTTAGGGTTCCTGCATCTCCAGAACCCAAAGAATTTGTCGCTATGTCTGCCCCATCTCGGACGATCAACTTCCCGGTTGAAATCGTCAAGTTTCCGGCTCTGGAATTACTATAAGTTGTGCTACTTATGCTGGTGGTAAATCTAGGATCAGCTAGAACACCAGACAGGTCTACAGAATCGCTAGCTTTGATCACTATATTTCCCCCTGGACCCCCAATGGGAATGACGCCCGTTGGCAGTAAAGCCCCCGTATTGCTTCCAATGACTGCATCGTGCATCACTAACTGTCCCGTATCAATGTTGACATTACCGCCTTTTCCTTGACCAAGGCTAGTGTTAGTGTATATGCCAGTCAGAACTAAAGCGTCAACTGGGCTATTCAGCAGTTCCACGGAATCGGAAGCGTTCAAATTTACATTCCCTCCAGCACCATTACCAAATGTAGCATCGATCACAACTGCCCCATCTCGAACAATCAACTGACCTGTGTTGATGTTGATATCACCTACTGAGCCATTACTACCAATTGCAGACCCCGTTTCTAAAGCAGAACCAACCAGTTCTATCTTAGAGGCGTTGATATTAATGTTACCTCCTAACCCTGTACTAAAGGTAGGGCTAAACACAATTGCTCCATTCTGGAGGAGTAATGAGGGAGCTTCTATCGTAATATTACCTGAGATTCCCGAGCTGGCAGTGCCGCTGATAATGCCAGTTCCTCGGTCATATGGAGTAATTGTCCCATTTGAGACACCTACCTGAAAAGTCTTTTCATACTCCTCAAATCCTACTCCGGTCAGTTCCACTGAATTAGAGGCATGAACTGTAATATCTCCTCCCCTTCCTTGACCAAAAGTTGTAGAGGAGAGGAATGCCCCATTACTGACAATCAGTTGTCCGGTATCAATTGTTAAGTTTCCACCTGCTCCCGCACCGAAATTATCACTAGATATTTGACTTGTGCCGCTCATTTGTAAAGAATCTTGCACTTGCAAGTTAATGTTGCCCCCTTTCCCTCCTCTGGTAACTGCGGTGATCCCGCCTTGATTGTCCAATAAAATAGAGCCAGCGTTGACCAGCAGCGTCCCAGCATCTCCTGATCCGTCATTCCTCACCGTGACTTGAGCCCCATCCGTAACAGTCAATTGCCCTGTATTAATCGTTGCGTTTCCCGATTTTCCACTTGGCAAAGGAGGCAAGTTAAACGTTTGCTGTAAACTGCTATCAACCGCATTTCCAGAGGAACCAATCAAGCTAGGATTTACAGATCCTGGGACTACACCTTTGACTTCTACAAAATCTGGCGCGTTGATGTTCACATTGCCAGATGAACCAGTAGCAAAGGTAAAAGCACCGACCCGTCCCCCATTCTCAACGGTTAATCTTGGCGTATTGATTGTCACGTTCCCGGCATTTCCAGCACTGAATGTGGCAGCAAACAAACTGCTGGGTACAAAGAGTGTGGGTTCCACACCGGTGACATCTACAGAATTAGAGGCGTTGATGTTTAGATTTCCACCTTTACCTGTTCCAAACGTCGTAGAGACAATTGTGCCTCCTCCGCCTGTGGTCAAACTCCCGGTTGACACTGTATTATCACCTGAATCTCCTGAAGCAAAAGCGGAAGTAACAAGAGAACTGGTAACACTAGGGTTAACAGCGCTTGCACCCATGACTTGTACCGACTGAGGGGCAGTTACATTAACATTGCCACCTTTTGCCTGACTGTAGCTACTCGCACCTACACTTGCTCCTCCCTCTACAACTAACTGTGGAGTTGAAATATCAATATCCCCTCCGTTACCTGGTCCTACTGTTTCATTCGTGATGCTGCTGCGAATCGTTCCATCTGGTTTGGTTCCACTCACTTTCACCGACTCGGAGGTGTTGATATTAATTGCTCCTGCTGCTTGGGTTCCTTGATTCTGAATGAGAATGACTGAACCATCCTCTACTGTGAGATTTCGCCCCTGTATGTGGATCGAACCACCACTAGCACCGCTCGCATCTGCTGAAGACTGCGATCGCATGTCGATATCCTGGAAAGAAGGCACTCCCCCATAACCTAAAGTCCAGCCTCCTGGAGTCGAATTCAGACTAACCAGACCTTCCCCAACGCTCCCTAACTCTATTCGCCCTCCCTCTGCTGTCAGAGTTCCTCCAACTAAGTTGATATTGCCTCCAACTAAAGCCAAGGTTTTACCAGGCTGAACCCGTAGACCCGTTAAGCTACTGCCTCTGGTTACAGGTGAGAAAATTGTATTATTAACAGTGAAACTATGCCCCGTACCTTGTACATTAATCGCACTCGGATTTTTCCCAAACTGCAAACCGACTGGAACACTGATCGTGAGTAGGGGGGGAGTTTGAGAATTTGTGGCGCTAAACTCTACGCCATCAGCAAACTTGAGGCTACTCGCCGTGCTTCCTAAGAAGGAGCCGCCAATATTCAACTGTGCATTGGGCCCAAAGTTAATCCCGTTCGGATTAATCAGGATGAAGTTAGCGCTCCCGTTGGCGCGAATCAAGCCATCAATATTAGATAGAGAGCCGCCAGTTACCCGGCTAATAATATTACCGATGTCTGAAGTGTTGTTGAAAAAGACAGTGTTGTTAGTAGGAACTGAAAACTCCAGAAAGCTGTGGAACAGGTTGCTACCAACTTTTGATCCTCCTGTGATTTCAAATACATTGCCAACTTTACTAACATTAGTTGGGAGACTTCTATCAGCAGAAATTTGCGCTTTAGCACAGCTATTAACAGCTAGGAAACAGCATATTTGCAAAATACCAGCAATTAAGGTTTGGCATCGTCGTTGTTTCATTTTGAAGTTATGATAAATCTAAATTTAAATTGATTCTGTGAACACCCACTTGAGTGTTGAAGAATGGTAGACTATTCTCACTTTAAGTAAGATGTGAACTAAGTACAATTCCACTAAAAACAATATTTGAGTTTACATTGAACCGTTAATTCAGGTCAAGAGATTAAGTAACATATGAACAAAAAGCAACATTGGAAAACCATTGGCGCAACTTCGGTATTTGCTGTAGGTATTATGGCATCACTGACTCAGCCCAGCACAGCAAGTAGCATCAACATTGTTTGCAAAACTAATACCAGTGTGCCAACAGTTATTGCTACCCTTGCTGAACAAGAATCTGCAAAAAATGTGCCAATATTGAGCTTCTTACCTCAATATTTCTCATCCCGAAGTGCTGTACAAAACTGTCAGAATACAGCTAAAACCTTGCAAGCTCTTTATAGTCAAGATAATGCTAATTACTTAACTGCTGACAAGCTAAATGCTGGATCTGTTGTGTGTGCTGTGGAACGCAGAGGCATCGGTTGCAATGATGCAACTGCCCAGATTTTATTCACCCTCGCGCCAACAGCTAACCCCTCTCAAGCTTTATACGAAATGCTGGGTCGAGATTTGAAACAACCACAACCTCCTGACGCCAGAACTGTTAGTCGAATTTATTCTGATATAAAACCTCGTAGGGTTCATTGGTGGTTTTTTTAGGAATTAGGAGTCAGGATGAATAACAGGGTTTAATTCTGACTCCTGACTCCTGACTCCTGTATTCTATTTACAATTCCTTTTCGCTTCCTGCGCTGCCTGATAATCTGGTTTAAGTTTGAGGGCTTCGTCCAAGGTGATGAGCCCTCTTTTCGCATTAGCATGAGATGACTGACAGAGTGCTGATCCCAAATAGTATAAAGTTTCAGTTTTTTGTAGATCTGTTAACTTGGATTGATTGAGGATCTGATTAAATTGAGCGATCGCTTGATCGTATCGCTTCAAGCTTTGAAGTGCCAGACCCAGACCCTGCTGAGCCGTGAAGTAGTTGGGCTGGTATGTTAACGCTTGGTTATAAGCTTCAAGAGCTTCTGCGTATTCTTGCTTCTGTGATAATGCCTGACCTTTATGGCTAAAGGCAACTGATAAATTTCTCTTGATAGTCTCTTGCTCATCAACTTCTTTCGTATTTTCCAGGAGTTGAATTGCTTCATTAATGGCTGTAAATGCTTTATCAGGTTGCTTTAATGCCAGTAATGATTCCGTTTTGTTGATCCAAAAAATAGGGTCTTTAGAGTCGATCGCAATTGCTTGATCAAAGGCAGCAATTGCTTTATCGTACTGTTTGAGGTTATGTAATGCTTCTCCTTGGCAATTCCAGGAATAAATTGCCTTTGGTTCAATGATAGTTGCCGACGAGCAGGATTCAAGCATCTTGTCGTATTCCTGTAAGCCAGCTAATGCGTAGCCTCGGTTAGTCCAAGCTTGGTAGTAGTTACTATCAATGTTTAAAATCTCGTTGTATGTGGCGATCGCCTGTTGATATTTTCCTAAACTCAGTAAATTATTACCTCGTTTAAAAATGATTTTAACCTCTAGAAGCTTAAAGATATTAAAGCAAGTTAAGATCAAGCCAATCAATATTATAAAAACCCAAATGAGTTTAAATTTTTTATTTTCAGGATCAAAAATAGTAGTTTTTGTCTTTAATGGAGTTTTTTCTAAAACTCCTGTAGTTATTGTTAAATCTGAAGGCTGAAGCCTTTTCTCCAATTCCCGATTAACCCAACTCTCATCAAAGACAGATTGGTAAATGCGATTAGCTACTTTTAACTTGTTCTCCTGTTCCACAAGCAATCCCAAATTGAGCAGTTCTGCTTGTGCTAAACTCTCAGGAGATGGGACTTCGCCTTGTTGTAAGACTTGCTGATATAGCCTCAGTAGCCATACAGGGTCGCAGTGCTGATTTTTCAGCATCCCTTCTTGAATTCCCATCAAGTGTTCAGATGCTACTTGAATTTCCCAACGATCAATCAAGCGGGTTTGTACAAGTTGCTCCACTCTTGCTGCTTCCTCACCCGCAGGAATAAAAGCCTCAGACTTAGAAAGCAATTGACAAAGCTTCTGGGTGAGAAAGGATTGATGATCGCCTGTCCACGACAACACTTCTTCGAGCAAAATGTCTGGACGACTTGCGTTTTCCTCTAATTTGAATAATTTGATTGTGCTGCGGCTAAAAGGTCGTAAATGTGCTGATAATTCTTGATCAACCCAACGCTGATCAAAGACAGATTGGTAAATGCGGTTAGCTACTTTTAACTTGTTCTCCTGTTGTACGATCAATCCCAAATTCAGCAGTTCTGCTTGTGCTGGAGTTTCATGAAATGGGACTTCTCCCTGTTGCAAGATTTTTTGGTACAGCTTCAGCAGCCATATGGGGTCGCACTGCTGATTTCTCTGAAGCCCTTCTTGAATTCCCTTCAAGTGTTCAGATGCCACCTGAGTTTCCCAACGATCAATCAAGCGAGTTTGCACAAGTTGCTGCACTCTTGTTGCTTCTTCACCCGCAGGAATAAAAATTTCTGACTCAGAAAGCAATTGACAAAGCTTTTGGATGAGAAAGGGTTGATGATTACCTGTCCACGACAACACTTCTTCGAGCAAAATGTCTGGGCGACTCGCTTTTTCGTCTAATTTGAATAATTTGATCGTGCTGCGGCTAAAAGGTCGTAAATGTGCTACCTGGTCAACCCAAATCTGATCAAAGACAGATCGGTAAAGGCGGCTAGCTACTTTTAACTTATTCTTCTGTTGCTCTACCAATTCCAAATTCAGCAGTTCTGCTTGTGCTGGACTTTCATGAGATGGAACCTCTCCCTGTTGCAAGATGTCTTGATACTGCTGGTGTTCTGGATCAAGATGCTCCAGAAAACAGTTAATCGTCGTTGGCTGAAGCCAACCCTTAAGAACAACCAATTCCCCGAATTTAAGACCTCCCTGTCTTTGCTCAGACAGGATCGTGCTGATTTGATGCTCATCCAACAGCCCAGCTTCTTTGAGATAGTGACCCAAGGGCTGTTTCGATTTCTGGCTCAGCAAAGTCGGCCACTGCTGGGCAAAAAAATCAGCCGTTTCTTGTTTGAGCCATCCTCGCAAAGCCAAGATTTCCCCCAATCGCATATTGTTACCTTGGGTTTGGTCTTGCAGAGCTGCCTCTATCTGTGCAGTTGAAATTAGGTCAGCCTCTTGCAATACTTGACCTAGGGGCTTTATAGGAAGAGTGTTGGACATGAATTGATCAATAAATAGGTAAGAATCCAATACATCTCGGTTAAGGGTAGTTATAGCCTGGAACAAATGGGTTTCGCCGAAAAAACCCAGTTTCTAACTACAGGGTAACGTTCGCATTTTGACTTCCTGGTTTTGGCATGCTTAGCAGGCTTTGTCTAATTTGTCAATAGGCTATGCCTAAAAAAATTACTGTTCTGCGTTCGACATGAGTTACAGATTAAACTAACTCAAGTGAAAATCCAATCAGGAAAATCCTGAGATTTGAGGAGAAAAACCCTATTCGTGATCCTCAATTCCCACTCTACATTATATAACAACAATAACTACCAATACTGCGTAGGTTTTGTATTTTCAGTATTGCAATAACTAGACATAGTCGTGAAAATTAATTATGCGTTCGCTGAAATCCTTGGTAGGGGCGTATTGCAATCCGCCCCTACATGATTCCTGGAGATGTCTACTACTTAATTTGCGACTGAGCATTTTTCCCATCCCAACTTGCCAAACTGGAGTTTGGCAGATTTTTCATCTGGTAGGTATTGTTAACCACAACCCAGTTACTGGCAATGGGCATTCGCCAACCAGTACCAAAGGCGCGATCAGTGATTTTCAATCCAGGAGGTGCTTGTCGCCGTTTAAATTCTGCACGGGCCACCATCTGAATCACTCGGGCTACAACCACAGGATCGTGACCTGCGGCGACAATTTGTGCTGCTGATTGATAGTTATTAATCAGGCGTTGCAAAATATCGTCCAAAATATCGTAGGCTGGTAGCGAGTCTTGGTCAACTTGACCTGGTTTTAGTTCAGCACTGGGTGCTTTCGTAATGACGTTTTGTGGGATGATTTCTTTAGAGGCGGGCTTACGCCACCCGTAGGGGAGTGGGGTGTGGGGATTGTTTAGCCAACGGCATAGAGAATAAACGCGGGTTTTGGGAACGTCAGCAATGACCGCCAATCCACCACTCATATCACCGTAGAGGGTAGAGTAACCGACAGCCATTTCCGACTTATTGCCAGTAGACAAAAGGAGATTGCCAAATTTGTTGGAGATCGCCATCAATAAATTCCCCCTGATTCGGGCTTGAATATTCTCTTCCGCCAGCCCAGACTCTGTTCCAACAAACAACTCGGCTAAAGTTTTGTCATAGTCTTGCATTAACTCCCCTATCCTGAAGGTAGTCGTTTTGATCCCAAGATTTTTCGCCAATGCTAAAGCATCGCTGATGGAATGATCAGAACTATAGGGAGAAGGCATCAGAACACCGAGGACATTCTCTTTACCTAGCGCCGCAGTGGCGATCGCTGCCACTAATGAAGAATCGATCCCACCACTTAAGCCCAGCAGAACTTTAGAAAAGCCGCACTTACGGGTATAGTCTTGCAATCCTAAAACCAAAGCGTGCCAAATTTCCTCATCTTCTGAATCATATATTGGTGCGACAGAACCCATCTGTACATCCTGCCGCAACTCATCAAATTCCACGATTTGCAAATCTGTCTCAAAGGCGCGGAGACGACAGACAATTTCACCCTGACGATTTAAGGCAAAACTGCTGCCATCAAAAATTAAGTCATCATTTCCACCTATTTGGTTGGCATAGATAATTGGTTGGTGAAAACGCACTGCACCATGCTTTAGCATTGTTTCACGCAACCCCTGCTTCCCGACAGTGTAAGGCGAAGCCGACAAATTCACAGTCACATCTACACCCAAAATTGCTAAATCAGCAATTGGGTTAGTAGTATAACTCCGTTTGCCCCAAAACTCCTCATCATTCCACAAATCTTCACAAATAGTCACGCCAATATTGATATTATCTAAAGTGAAATAGTTAGCTTGTAACCCTGGTTCAAAATAGCGGTTTTCATCAAAGACATCGTAAGTAGGCAAAAGCCGCTTATGAAAAAATCGCTGCACGCAACCTTTTTCTAACAAAGCAATGCTATTAAATAAAGGTTTGCCGCCAGTAACATGCACTTTTAAATTTTCTTCAACTGTTCCTACCAATACAGCTAACCCAGGCGGCAAATCTCTTGCTAAGAGATGCAATGCAACGTCCATAGACTGAACAAAACTGGGATTTAGTAATAAATCTCGTGGTGGATAACCACACAAGGAAAGTTCTGGCGTTAATAACAAACGCGCACCCTGTGCAACTGCCCGACGTGCTGCATCTAGAATGTTTTGGGCATTTTTCGGCAAATCACCAATTGTAGGATTTAGTTGAGCGATCGCAATCTTCATCTTGAATTTTAGATTGTATATTTTGGATTGCGTAGGGGCGGGGTCCCCCCACCCTTACAGGAATGGAAAAAAATTTTCTATGCCCAGTGTAAGCAATGCGTTAAATAAATACCAAAGGTTTATCCTTCAACGGAGCAAAAGCCGCTGCATCAAATTTATATAAACTAGCTGGACGACCTGCACCTCGGGACACCTTGATTTTGGTATCGCACAAAAAACCCAACTTTAAGAGACGCGCCCGGAAATTAGAATAATCGGAGAAATTTTCTCCTAAGACTGTAGTATACAGTTGATACACATCATTTAGAGTAAACATTTCTGGCAACACTTCAAAAGCTACAGGGCTGTACTCCAACTTATTTCTGAGTCGCCTGTGTCCATATGCAAGAATTTCATTATGGTCAAAAGCCAGTTTTGGTAATTGCTTTACAGGATACCAAGCTATTCCAGTCACTTTATCAGCGATCAATTCGGCTTCCTCAAACCGGACAAGAGCAAAATAACTAACTGATAGATAACGCACACCAAAACTATCAAATGCTTCTCTGGGATCGCGATCAGGGCCACCAAAAGTATACAATTGTTCCAGATACAGATTTTTGACGCGAATTTTCTCTGCCAAAATGCGATAGGCAGCATCTTCCAGAGACTCCCCTTGACGCACCAAAGTGCCGGGAAGACACCAATAATTTAAAAACGGTTCCTGCTGTCGCATGACTAAAAGAACTAACAGCCGATTCTGCGTGGTATCTACAGAAAAAATTACATTATCAACGCCAACCTTGAAATCAGCTAAAGGTTGTTGATTTAGCAAAGCTGCAATCTTTCTTTGGTTGTGTCCTGGCATTTGTACAAATGCTCTCTATGAATATAGGCAACTACAGGAGGCGTTAAAGCATCGGGATCTCCATGTTCACGATACGCTGTGGAAGAAACTTCTGGACCAGTAAAGCTGGCGATCGCTATTTTCCCACCCAACATACGTATTCCCTCCAAACTAAACTCATCTATTACATATCCCGGTCGCTGCACCACCAATAATTGCACTTGCTGCAACAAATCTTCAAAACGATACCACCGTGGCAACTGACTCAGCAAATCTGAACCGATCACCAACGTCAACTCCGCATCATTTCTCCAACGCCTGATCGCCTTTTCCACCGTTTCCAGCGTCCTGAAGCTACTCAAGTCTTGTTCCAACCCAATATTATGCCGTGGAGAATCGATATCCGCAATCAACAATTGCAGCATTGCCACCCGATGTTCCAAAGGTGTTTGATGCGACTTAAATGGATTATCCGCTGCCCAAACAGCAACCCAGTCATAATGCTGAGACAACCAGCTCATAATTGCCTGATGCCCAGCAGTTGGTGGATCAGCACTTGTACCAAATAAAGCAATTTTCATAGTTAGTTGTTAGTTGTTAGTTGTTAAAGGAAGACATTACTCCCCACACTCCCCACACTCCCCCCTCTCTCTTACTCCCCCCTCTCTCTTCTTGTTGTCTCCGTTAAATTCCTCAACTGGGACGAAATTTCCACCTCCACCTGTACAGGATTTTCCAGTCGTCTGACTTCTGGCGACAAACTAGCAACCGAAGCAGCGGTACGTTGGCGAATTTCTGCCAAGGTTTCTGGAACCCTGACCCGTTGACCTTCTTTAACGAAGATCTGTAATAAAGGTTGTTCTTCAACAGGAATCTCTCCTGCCAATCCCAACCGATCTGCTTTCAACTTACCTCCTTCAAAAGAACGAAAAATCTGCTTGCGCCCTGGATAACTCACTTTGCCACTTGAGTGTTTCATCACTGGGATGCCATCAATTTCCACCAGTTTATAGACTCCATTCAGAGGCGAACCTGTGACTAGTCGCGTTCCCAATCCATAACCATCGATTTGTGCACCTCTGTTTTTCAGCCTCGCAATTTCCCACTCATCCAAATCGCCACTGGCGAAAATTGACACATTGGGAAGAAGCGATCGCACCTGTTTTGATAAAGACACCAAATCACCAGAGTCCAATCTGACCGCTGCTAATTTCATTTCTCCTGAATTGACTTTTTGCGCCAACATCTGGGCAGCTGCGATCGGATCGTAAGTATCAATCAACAACGACGCACCTGGAAAATAGCGATGAAACGCCATAAAAGCCTTCTCTTCACTTCCTTCCATTGCTGACAAAGCCATAACTAGAGCGTGAGCCATTGTACCACTAGGTTTTTCACCGAGTTGTAGCGCTGCTAACACGTTCGATGTTGCATCTAAACCTGCTGCCAAAGCTGCCCGTGCTGCCCATAAAGACGCTTGGGGACTAAATGCCCGTCTGGTACCAAATTCCAGCAACGTTGCTTGGGGTCCAGCCACATCCCGTAGCCGAGAAGCCCGTGTAGCAATCAAACTCTGATAATTGAGGGTATTGAGTAGATAAGTTTCTACCAGCTGCGCTTGCCAAAGCTGTGCGTCCACCCGCAACAACGGTTCAGAAGCAAACACTGCTGTTCCCTCTGGGACTGCCCAAATATCGCCAGTAAAACTTCCCTCAGCTAGCACTGACCAAAAGCGATCAGGTGCATTAGCAAAAATTCCCGTTCCTTGTAAAGCGGCTATGTGAGAATGACTAAAATGGAATTTATCTAAGTATTCCAACGCCTGGGCCAATCCCATTGCAATTACGTAGCCAAAACCGTCTGGCAAGTGCCTGACAAACAACTCAAAGCTTGCCTGTTGTTTTTCTAAGCCTTCACCCACATAACAAGCTGCCATTGTGAGTTCATACAGGTCGGTCAGTAGACTGTAGTCTAGAACAGAGAGCGTCAGTTCTTGATTCTCTTGGTCATGAGGAAGATGCTGATTGTTTGTATATACAGGGTCCAGTCCTGGGAAAGTTGTCATCACATAACACCCCTACAAGAATACTTATCGTTTATGGTAGATTCTACCATAAATAATGTCAAGTATTACCTGATATATATCAAAAGATGCTTGAAAACAGTATGATTAGAGATGTTACAATAGTGTTTCTAGTTAAAACTTAACATTTTAAAATGGTTATTACAGGTAATAATTCTAGTACAGGTCGGTGAAAATGAATCCTTGGATTAAGGTTGCAGGGTTGTTCAAAGATGATCCTTATTTTGCAGAAATTGCTTTATCAATTCGAGCCGAACGGGAGTCAAATGATGACTCGGAGGTTGATCCCTCTTTATACATAGTTGAGTAGCCCAAGTTCCTTACTTAGTTTTGGAAGACTGGACACAGATTAACAGGTGACAATTTCATAATTTGTTGTGATGAGATTTCTGCTACTATATTCAATGCTTTCAGACTTGAAGATTTTTAGAATGAAATGGACACTTGAAGAAGCCAAGAAACAGCTACATTCAATAATTAATGCGACTAGTCAAGAACCTCAGCTAATTTATACTCAAGACGAATTAGTGGCTGCAATTGTAGACCCTAAGCTTTTTAAAGAATTTTTAACCTGGCGGCAAAAAGCTGCCAAAACGTCTCTAGCTCAAGTCTTTAAAGAACTTCAGCAGTTATGTGCTGAAGAAAATTATAGCTTAGAGATCCCACCACGAAGCGATCGTGACAATCCTTTTACAGAAGACTACTAGGATGAGTCATCTTTGTGACACAAATGTAATCAGTGAATTAACTCGTCCAGTTCCAAATCCAGGGGTGACAGCATGGAGTGGTACAATGACATCGATTAACTTAAGTGTTATTACAATTGAGGAAATTTATTATGGTTTAACAGCTAAGCCTAATACTAGAGTCGAAAACTGGTTTGAAAACTTTCTAACAACGCACTGTCAAATTCTCCCAATCACCTCAGAAATTGCTAAGTGTTCAGGTGAATTGAGAGGCTTTTTGAGAACTCAAGGTAAACCGCGATCGCAGGCTGATATCTTTATTGCGGCAACAGCTAAAATACATTCTTTGACACTTATTACTAGAAATATTAAGGATTTTGAGGGTTGTGGTATATCCACATTGAATCCATTTATAGGTTCATAATCATCACCCAGATAAATTATCCTCTGCGTGATAATCTAATTAGCCAAATCAAAAACCTGTTGAGCGGTAAAGTTGAATTGTGGAAAAGTAGGAGAGATAATTTGAGTATTACCCGTGAACTTACTAACTTGGTATTCACCATCTACTAGGACACAAACAGAGATTGTCGGTATTTTGGGATTCCCGATAAATTTCTTACCTCCTAATGCAGCATAGTCAACGGACACTTGCTTCAAGCCGGGAAACCCGTCTAACGCAGTGTCCTCAACAATCCAATATTCATTAATTTCCATTTCTTCATAATCACGAAGTTTATCGTAGTAATCATCACGCCAATTACTACTAACTACCTCAACTATTAATTTGACCGAAGTAGCATTTTGGATAATTGATTCGCTTGCCCAACGAGTTTCTAATCCAAGAGTTTCTTTATTTAAAACAATGATATCCGGTTCGTAGCCTGATTCTCTACTGGGCTTAACAATTGATTCTCTGGGGATAGTCCAAATTCCACCTTTGCCCATTTCTCTAATAGTTATAAGTAATCTCTCAATGAGACAACCTGTTAGATTTGAATGTTTCCCTCTAGGTTTAGGCATTTCAACGATCGCCCCATTATGTAATTCGTATCTGAAGAGTGAATCTTCTGGATACCATTCGATGAATTCATCAAAGGTAAATATTTTTGGCTCAAATTGTGTTTGGGTCATAAGTTACCACCTCCACATGTATTTAAACTTTACCAAAATCGAAAGCTCCCCTACCTCCCCCTGCTCCCTTACTCACAAGGGTAGGTTTTTGACTTAAAATGGTTATTACAGTTCATTGCTGTTCTTTTGCGCTATCTGTCAGCTGATATTGTTTTTCAAGTTCGATTACCTGCATTTATCTAAACCTCGTCCATTTTGCAGCAATTTTCACCTATCAAAAATCTGTCTGAATCGATAATATTGTAAAGGGGCATGGTTCTAAAAGCGCTACAATAAGGGGGAGAAGCGCAATTCAGATTCCCATGTCTCGTTGGTTCAACACCGCAGGTCCTTGTCAAGCAGATATTCATTATATGCTGTCGCCAACGAGTCGATTGCCAAACTGGGATCGGCTGCTGGAACAACGTAGCTATTTTGTCATCCATGCGCCTCGCCAAACAGGTAAAACCACTGCGATGCTAGCGCTGGCGGAACAACTGACCAATAGTGGACGCTACACAGCAGTCATGGTGTCGGCAGAAGTGGGAGCACCTTTTAGTCATGACCCAGGTGCTGCTGAAAATGCTATGTTGGGGGTTTGGCGGTCGCGTGCTCAGTTGCATTTACCCGAAGACTTGCACCCCCCCGTTTGGGATGAAGGGCAGCCAGGACAAAGAATTCAAGCAGCTTTACAGAGTTGGGCACAAACTTCACCGCGACCATTGGTGTTGTTTATTGATGAAATTGACTGCTTACAGGATGAAGCCCTAATATCTGTTTTACGACAGCTACGCAATGGTTATCCTGACCGCCCCAAAAACTTTCCACTTTCTGTGGGGTTGATTGGTTTACGTGATGTGCGGGATTATAAAGTGGCTTCTGGGGGTAGCGATCGCCTCAATACCTCAAGCCCCTTTAATATTAAAGTGCGCTCAATAACATTGAGAAATTTTCATGCCATTGAGGTAGAAGAACTATACCAGCAACATACTGATGATACGGGACAAGTTTTCACAACACAAGCAACTCAGACGGCGTTTGATTTGACTCAGGGACAACCTTGGTTGGTGAATGCCCTAGCCAAAGAAGTTGTAGAAGAGATGGTGACGGATATCAATGTAGCAATTACACCAGAACATATTTTGAAAGCAAAGGAAATACTGATTGCACGTCAAGATACCCATCTCGATTCTCTAGCTGAAAAACTCCGAGAACCAAGAGTAAAGGCAATTCTTGAACCAATGTTAGCAGGGCTTGCTTTGGGGGATACTCCCTCGGATGACCGACAATATTTAATCGATTTGGGTCTGTTACGGCGTGATCCACAAGGGGGACTGATGATCGCCAATCCGATCTATCGTGAGGTCATTCCCCGTGTTTTGGTGGAGGGGACTCAAGATAGCTTACCCCACATTAGTCCTAGTTGGTTAACCAAAACTGGTGAGTTAAATACTGATGCTTTGTTGCAGGCATTTCTAGCATTTTGGCGTCAGCATGGTGAACCGTTGCTTGGGAGTGCAGTTTACCATGAAATAGCACCTCATTTAGTGCTGATGGCATTTTTGCATCGCGTAGTGAATGGTGCTGGAACTTTGGAACGCGAATATGCTATTGGGCGCGATCGCATGGATCTGTGTCTGCGATATGGATTTGTTACATTAGGGATTGAGTTAAAAGTTTGGCGGAATAAAAAGGCAGACCCATTAGACGAAGGTTTGTCGCAATTAGATTCTTATTTGGCGAGGTTGGGAGAAAATTTTGGTTGGTTAGTGATTTTTGACCGACGTAGCAATGCACTACCCTTAGAGTCACGTTTGGCGACTCAAATGACAACTACTCTTCAGGGACGTTCTGTTACTGTTGTGCGTGCATAGAGAGATCCAACGAGATGCGCAACGCCCCAAATAAACACTGTAAGGGCGGGGTAACCCCGCCCCTACTGAATCCTCACACTTTGTGTTTCAATTCAAAGGCATCAAACCTAATGACCTCCGAGTCCGGCTTACGTGTATCAAAACGATAGCTGCTTATCGTACCAGTGCCCGTGTCAAAGATACTGAAAACCGTGATATCGTTACTCGCAATATATGGCATCGGCTGACCATCTTCACTCAGCAATGGGGCAATTGTGGGGACCACTGGTGCTAACCCATTAGGGTCACCAAGTTCAAAGTATTTTTCTTTATATCCTATCGGCACTTCTCGCTTATTGTCATCCCAAGCAGCACCATAAGAGTTGCCTACATTAGATGTTTCCAGGAAGTGCATCCCTGACTGACTACAAAAGCGGTTCCACAAATGGGAATGCCCATAAAATACTAACTGCACATCAGCTGCCTCAAGTAAAGGCATAACATCACGGATAATATAATCTGCATCCAAGGGGTACTCATAACGCACCGCCTTGATATTGCCATTTTCATCCCGTTCAATCATCTGGACTGGATCAGTATATGCAGGGACAATGTTACCACCTAGAGTATGAGGTGGATGATGGAACATCACAACTTTGTACTTTGCGCCTTTAAACTCAGTGCTATTGAGTTCTTGCACCAACCAGTTATACTGGGTGCTACCCTTAGCAATGGGCTCATATATATGCTGTCCATATCCCCAACTTTCTGGGTTTTGGAAATCTGCTTTTCGTTCCTGATATCTACCCTTAGCATCCTCATCTAAGTTAGGAGTCCGCCACATATTCGTTGCGTACAGTACAACTAGACGTACATCACCAAAGCTGACTGCGTAGTAAGTTTTACCACCTTCTTGACTTTCTGGTAGAGAGAAAATCTCTTCGTAGGTATCAGTATTAAAGGAATTATCCTTGAGGGATTGCTCGCCATACAACTTTTTGGCAACGATACGGGGAATCGTACGATCAAATTCATGGTTCAAACTCTCACCAGCATTGCGCCCCATCACCTCGTGATTGCCAATACAGGAAAACATCGGTGCGTGTTGAATGATTTCTCCACCAGTGTAAAGTGTACCAACCCCATCGTTGTCCATTTTATAGTTAGCAAGACCTTGCAAACATGGAAAGAAGGCACCACCACGATAATCGTCAAACCATTCTGAGGCGCGATCGGGAATGTTGGCTAAATCACCTGCGAACCAAACCGCATCTACCCGCCCAACCGTCTCCACCACTTTTTGCAGATTTGCTGCTACCATTGGCTTGATTTGATGGTCAGAGGTCAGCAGAATCTTCAGTGGTGTACCTGAACTCGGCGCAGGTGCAAGGGTAAACACATTACTGCTAACACTGTCGCCATCTTCCCGTATACTGGTAACACGATAAGCAACCCGTTTCCCAGGAGTTAACCCAGTCACCTCAGCCTCATGTCGCCAAATGTCACGCTGAATAGGTTGTTGATAAACTTGTCCATCTTCAGTTTGGTTTCCGACTCGTGAGTTTTGGTCTTCGCGGGTACGACTGAGTTTACGGGTAGTCACAACAGCAGTTTGATTGAGATTGTCACCGTAGGTAACTATGTGTTGAGAACCAGCAAATTCGGTAAACCACACGACGCGGACTGAAGTTTCAGTTGGTAGTTGTAGAAATGGATCAGTTAGTAGCCAGGGTGCGGATGTCATAAATTGTTTGCCCAGAGAAACGCACAACTACCAGGGTAAGGTATTTGAATTACTAAGACCAAACCCTTTTGCTTTGGAGACACTGCGTGAACGGGCTATGCTTGGATAAATTGCGCCGATAATGGATGAAACCGCTCAATAAAGTTTACCCAAAGTTACCCCATCCGAACATGATATCAAGTCCAATGAATCTCTTTTGAACGGAAAGCCCTTTCCCAATCGTTGGCAATTACCTCCATCATATTGATCATTCCTTCATAGCCAAAATATGGCTTGTCAAGATAGGTTTCTCTGTTGGTAGGACTGAACACATCAAAAGCAATTTTGATTCCCAATTCCTCTGCCATATATTTTTCCCATGCCGAACCAATCACAGCATCAACATCAAACTCTTCTAAAGTCTGTTTGATCTGATATCCATCTGCCAAAAATGCCACACGAGGAGCAATACCAAGGCTCTGTAGTTCTCGTTCTAGAATTGGGCGAGAATCAGGCATCGCCGAGCGAAATAATAAGACTTCAGGAATCATCTCCAATTCTTCAAAGAGCATTCTGACCAGTCCAATGCCAAGAGTCCCATCCGCAGATACCGCAACTCTACAGTTACGGTATCGGGGAATAATCATCAATGCTCGTCGGCGAAGTGTATCTACGACCGTTTCTTCGCCTTGTTTTACCAGGGGGTCTACCTTTTCTTCTATCTTAAAATGTGCCGCCAATGCTTTTAACCACCGGGTCGTGTTTTTGACACCCACTGGTAAAGGGATATCATCAAGGATGAGAGGGATATCATGAATCTGTTGCATTTTTCGGGCGAACTTATACCCGACATCATGACTGAGAAGAATATTAGCGGTTGCCTCACCAGCTTGTTCCAGTTCTTCAAATGAGGTATTATGAGAGAATACAGTCTGCACTCTAATCCTCAAAGACTTTAAAGTTTGAGTCACCCATTGCAAATCAGCCCACCAAGTAGGATTCAAATTTGCCTGGGGCGCAATGATATTTACAATCCTCGGCTTTCTACCCCTTCTCTTGGTCTGCCTTTTTTTGATAAAAGGAAGTAAAGCCTCTAAACCCATATCCAAGCCGTCGTAAGTATTTCCCCGAAACCCACCTGCAAGTAAAGGAACAAGTTTGGCTTTGATTTTTGGTTGAAGCTGGTTGCATAATCCGGCAATATCCTCACCAATAATATCTGCTGCGCAGGTGCCAACGACAAACATCACCTTAGCATCAAAAGATTGATCTGCCTCTTTAATCAGACCTTTGAGTTTTTCAGATGCTCCCATCACGATGTCTGATTCAAAAAGGCGAGTGCAACCTACTTTCCGCTTTGTGAAATCAACTTCATGGGAATCATACCCAGCAGCGACAGTGGAAGCGCAACCTTGTGGAGAATGAATCACAATACTGACATCTTTAATGCCCGCAACCGTAGTTGCAATACCTTCAAGGGCACAGCCCACAACTGGGTCTTTACTATGGTCACAATTTTCAAAAGTTAGTCCAGCAGACATTTTCCCCTCCTGTTTTTTAAGGGCATTGACTATGGTAAAAATTTTTACTTGCTATTCCTGACAGCATTTTCCCCGTTTCTTCTCTGCATAAACGGTACAATCAGGCAAGTCTTGGGCTAATTTTCCGGTGAGTGATTGAGCAGATGCTAACCCTGAATTTTTCGGGAATACCATTTGCTTGGTTAACGAACTGCGAGGTCTAAAGCCATATTGCAGGGCTGTTTTAATACACTTTGCCACCTTTAAGGCTCCGCGATAGCCGAATCTAGGACGATTTAAGATAGCATTTAAATCTACGACGGGAATATGGGGGAAACTCAAGGAAGAACCAAAATATACGACTGATTCTGGATCGAGACCACCAATAAAATCCAGTAGTTCATCTTCCGTTTGTTTCATGGACTCGTACTTACCAAAGGCAAGGGTCCCTTTCGTAATGAGGATTTCTGGGTCTAACCCCGTCTCCAACAAGTAGTCTACGCTGGTTTCTCTTGCTTCCGTACTCCAGGGATGGAAATTATAGATGACCGCACGCATCCCAAAATCACGCTCCAACATATGGGCAATGGACAAGCACTTGATCGCATCATGCCCTTCGATAATTGCTAACTTTCCTTCAATGTATTTCTTCGCCTCTTCAAATTCGGTCTTGATGGCAGCATATTCTCTTTCCATTAAGGCTGCTGCTTGTTTTTCCATTCCTAGATATTTGGCAGCCCCTTGGAGCCATTTTTCTGTGGCGCTGATCCCATAGGGAAGGATCGTAGAGTTCAGGGGAGTACCGAACTTGTCGGACATGGCTTTGCCAATGGTATAACCAAGATCCAAACATAAAGTACAGTTGACTGCTGCACTGGGTGCTTGCTTGAGTTCATCTAAGGTACAATCACCAGCGATGACGCTATGAACTCGTGCCCCCATTTTTTCTATCAGTCGTACCAGTTCCTTAACATCAGTTTCGACTTCCGTCCTTTCAGGGCCCATCTTTGCACCCACAATATTGACGGCATCTGCTAGTTGTGCTTTCCGTTCTGGAGTTGGTGGCTCCATAAAGTCTACGATTTGCCGAAATACGATATCAAATCCACTGCGATACTCTCCAGCAAATCCTTCACAATGTATCGTCATGATCTCAGACTGGATGTCGCTGCGTGCCTTATTCACCACGTCATCAACACAGTCTCCAATAATTCCAGAGGCGCAACTCGTTGCAACAACGATCGCATCAGGATGGTATTTTTGATCGACTTCTCGAATCGCGCCTTGTAATTCTTTTTCCCCGCCGAAAATAACTGCTTTCTCACTCATGTTTGTCGTCACCACAGGTTCATAAGGAGAACCACTGTTGCGACTATTGGTCAGCTTGTATGCCCGCTTTACACCATAGGCACAGCCACTCGGTCCGTGAGAAATGACGATCGCATTTTTAATGCCGCTTAAAATCTTCGTTGCAGTCCAAAATTTACAGGGACGAGTATGACTACCTTGTAAACTGGTCTTAATCTTACCCTCTTTTGCCAAGCGATACAGTTCACTCAAATGTCCGTAAAATACGACATTCTTATCTATAGTCTCATTCATTATGGCTCTCCTAGTTGTTGACTATTGACGGTTGACTGTTGACGGTTAACAGTCAACCGTCAACCATCAACTCTCTACCAAACGTTTAAAATCCACTCGCGATCGCGCTTGTACTCCATGTCTGCAAACAATGCGTTAGCGATATTGTCTGCCAACCATTCCGCTCCTTTATAGCCAATCACCGGGTATTTCCAAAGACCCGCCCGGTCAAAGCTGGGGAAGCCTACTCGAACCATCGGAATATTGTGATCGATCGCAATGTATCGACCCTTAGAATGACCCAGGATCAAGTCGATGTCGTGGGATTTATCTTTAATGCGGCGTTCCAGTTCCCAGAGGTCTGCATTGGTTATAACTTCGATGTCAGTCGGTGACTTATTCTCCAAAGCAGCAATTCTGGGGTCTTTTGCGCAAGCCTTGTTATCATCTCCCAACAACATCAGCACTGGCTCTAACTCACATTCTAAGCAGAACTCTGCGAGACCAATGACTAAATCGGGATCTCCGTAGATAGCTACCTTTTTATTGGCAAAGAACATGTGGGCGAGATCGGCGATCGCATCGATAGCTTTTCCCCGTTCTCTAACGAAAGATTCTGGTATTGGTTTGCCAGTTAGTTTGCTGATATTTTGTAACCAAATGTCAGTATTTTTGATGCCTATCGGTGTTGGCCCAATAATCGCGGGAACCTTGAACTTCTGGTTCAAAAATTCAGCCGCACTACCCCCTTCATATTTACATAAGGCAATGGTTCCCAGTGCATTGGCAGAATCAGCGATGTCTTCGATAGTTGTATTCCCAAAGGCAAAACTGGTCTTATCAGGCATCGTAGGCGCGTCGAAAGTTTCTGTATCCAGTAATATGTTTGCTGGAACGTCCATCTCTTTTAAAACGCGCTTAATTTCCGTGACATCTCCGGGGTTAAGCCACCCAGTAATGACGTTCAACTTGCCTGTCGGTTCTCCTTTTTTTGCCAGGCTAGAAATGAGTGCGTGTACCCCGACATTATAGCCAGTGACTTGACTACCTTTGTAACTAGGAGTATGCACAGGAACAAGTATAACTTCGCGATCAGGATAGTCTCTCTTTAAAACGTTGTTAAGCTTGTTAATGGTCCCTTCAATGTCGTCCCCTATCGTCTCAGTTGAACAAGTCGTAATAATTGGAATAATCCGTAAATCGGGATATCGTGCTACTAAAGTCTTTACCCCTTCCTCAATGCGTGGTATTCCTCCAAGGACAGCACTATTTTCATGCAGAGAAGAAGAAGCAATATCAAAATTTTCCTTCAAATGCTGGGCAAAGAGGAGCCGAACAAACATACTACATCCCTGTCCTCCATGCACCAAAGGAATACAATCTTTCACTCCGATGGAAGCGTACTCTGCGCCAGCAGGCTGACAGGTAAATATAGGATTGATTACACCACTGCGTTCTTTCTGTTTGACGATTACAGACATGTTATTGACTCCTAGGTAGTATGAAATTCGTGATTTTGCTTGTTTGGCGTTGCTGAGTCAGGAGTCAGGAGTCAGAATGGGTAGAAAATCAAGGGTAGTGTGGCTGCTTGATTGGGTGCATCCCAATGAGCGTAAATTCGTAGTGCGAGCATCTTGCTCGCTTGTAAGTTGTCGCGCATTTAAATTGTATAATCTGGAGGCTAGAATCCTTCTAGAGCCTAGTTCGGGTTAAAAAACTAGATGCGTGACAGCTTAGTACACGTGAGCAAGATGCTCACACTACTTTTTGCAAAACTGGGATGCTCCCTGCTTGATTTGCTTCAAATTATGAAGCTAGGCTATCCAAGTTTTATGACTTCTGAATTCTGGATTCTGAATTCTGGATTCTGGATTCTGAATTCTTACTCTAATTCAGCAACGCCCTTTGTTGAGTTGAATTATCGATCCAATTGCTTTAATAAAGCGAATGGTGCAATTCACCATTTAGGGATTTGGTGATCGCAATATCGATCAGTCTGTTTTTAACAGATTCCAGTAGTGCTTTCTTTTGCGCGTTCTCCATCTTACTTAACCATTGGAACTGACGTTCCAGGTCAACTACAAGAAGTTTGGCGTCCGCATAAAAAGCTCTTTCAATCAGGGTTTCCAGAACCACTTGTTCCCCAGTCAAGATTTTAGCTGCTTGACCGAGAACACCATTGATGTTTTCTTCCCTATCCCATGCACGGGAGTGAAACTGCCACAAACACCGTTGTTGAATTAATGACGTGATTTCCTCGGTTTGCTGTTGAATGTATGACGCGATTTCCTCAGTTCGCTGTTGAACGGGTAAAGGAGCTTCAGCAGCTGGTTTTTGAACTGGTGCAGTGGTTTTCTCTACTGGCTGTTGAACGGGTAAAGGAGTTTCAGCAGCTTGCTTTTGAACTGGTGCAGTGGTTTTCTCCACTGGCTGTTGAACCCGTGAGGTGGTTTCAGCAGCTTGCTTTTTAACTGGTGGAGTTGTTTCCTTAACAAGTGAGGTGGTTTCCGCAGCTTTAGCGACTTTACCATTGCCGTTGGTATTGGCAGGTTGTACATCCTCGCGGATGTCAAATTTAGCCAATTGCATCAAAGGGGAAAAAATGGCATTGTACATATCACGAGCCATATTAACAGCACCTTCAAAGCCCATGTAAGGACCATTGTGGTAGCCATGACCATTAACATAAGGCAGGTGTAGTTTTTTCACCAAAGCGCCGACCCGAGGACCAGTCAAAATCAAATCGGGTTGAACCATTTCCAGAACCTCGAAGAATTCGAGTTCGTTG
>CAIVAU010000082.1 GCA_903903925.1 uncultured cyanobacterium | reverse complement strand
GATCTTCCAATACGCTTCCTTCAACAACAGCCGCAGCTTGCACTTCTTCTTAGCTGCATGGCCTGTAGTTGGTATCTGGTTCACCGCACTAGGAATCAGCACCATGGCGTTCAACCTGAATGGTTTCAACTTCAACCAGTCGGTGATTGACTCTCAGGGTCGCGTCATCGGAACCTGGGCAGACATCCTCAACCGCGCTAACTTAGGTATGGAAGTGATGCACGAGCGCAACGCTCACAACTTCCCCTTAGACTTGGCTGCTGGTGAAGCTGCTCCTGTTGCTCTTTCTGCTCCTGCAATCAACGGTTAAGTTTAATGTGAAGACGCGATGAGTCGCGTCTCTGCATACGAAAAGAAAGCGTCTTCCTGAAAAGGAGGGCGCTTTTTTGCTGTTTTCAACTGTCTTGTTATTGGTTATTTCCGTCACGCTGCACTAGCCTAGAAATAAAGAAAGCTTAAAATTCATGGCAGACCAAATGCAGTGGGTGAATGCCCTATCAACCCGTCCTTCTTTAGAAGCAGCTATTACAGATGTGGTAGAACAAGCTGTTTCAGCGTTAACAGCACCTGCGGATCTAGGGCTAGTATTTATTTCGGCTGCTTTTACCAGCGAGTACTCCCGGCTTTTACCGTTGCTGATGGAGCAACTTTCAGTACCTGTATTAATCGGCTGTAGTGGTGGCGGTATTATTGGCACAAGTGAGTGGGGAGAAGCCCAAGAACTGGAAACAGAACCAGCCCTTGGTCTGACTTTAGCCCACCTTCCGGGGGTGAATGTTCACGCCTTTCATGTGGCTGCAGAAGAATTACCTGATTTGGATAGTTCACCAGATGCTTGGATCGATTTGATCGGTGTACCACCATCACCTACACCCCAGTTTGTCTTGCTATCCGGTTCTTTCTCCTCTGGAATTGGCAATCTATTGCAAGGGCTAGATTTTGCTTATCCAGGATCGGTGACGGTGGGGGGACTCTCAAGTGGTGGGAGTATGGGTGGTCGTTCTGCCTTGTTTTATCACGATCGCCTGTATCGAGAGGGAACGATAGGTGTCGCGTTAAGTGGCAATATTGTTTTAGAAACAATTGTGGCACAAGGATGCCGACCAATTGGCAAGCCACATCAAGTTACAAAAGGCGATCGCAATATCATCTTGGAATTGGATGAGCAAGTGCCGTTGATTGTACTACGAGATTTGATCGCCAGTCTTGGCGAAGAACAACGGATGCTAGCACAAAACTCTTTGTCCGTGGGGATGGCAATGGATGAATTTAAGCAAGAATTACACCCAGGAGACTTTTTAATTCGTAGCATTCTAGGAGTAGACCCATCCGCCGGAGCAATTGCCATTACCGATTACGTTCGTCCAGGACAGCGCCTACAATTCCATCTACGTGATGCCAAAGCCTCTGCTGAAGACTTGGAATTTCTGCTCATGAGGTATCAAGAACATCAACGCACCAGCACTGGCTTTGGTGCGTTGATGTTTTCCTGTGTGGCGCGAGGCGAGGGACTCTACGGACAACCTAACTTTGATTCTCAGCTATTTAGGCGCTACCTCAAAAATATTCCCTTGACAGGCTTTTTCTGTAATGGCGAAATCGGTCCTGTTGACGGTAGCACTTTTTTACACCATTACACCTCTGTATTTGGAATTTGTCGCCAACCGTGAGGGTTGTCACTTTGAAAGCAGCAGTGTCGTGTTGTTATCAATCAAAGAGAGAGTGCCACAGGGGGCGATCGCACCATATTTCTCAAAGTAGCGACCCACTTCTTGGGGAAAGTGGGTATAGTCAAATAGTGCATCTCCAGAGGCAATATTTGCCCAGAATTCCCGCAGACTGGGAGCTAGTTCTTGTGCCTGCGCCAATGGTAGGTTTAAGGGAGGTAGAGTCAGCAGTTTGAGTAGGAAGGGTATACTGTGATCACCCATCCACTGTCGCGAGGTTTGTTGTAAGTTGGGGAAATCAGGTACTGATTCCACTCGATGAGACAAAATTTGTAACCGTTCCCTGCCACTCTGGTCTCGATGAAACTCTAGCACACGATAAGGATGAGGATAGCTGACCAAAGAACCTGTAGTGATATCGTATACCCCCTCTAAGTAAGCAACATCCTGAACGTGCAAGTGTCCTGTAAAGACTAGCCTAACTCCGTACTGTCGTAGTATCTGCAATAGTTCTGGTGCATTTTCCAACATGTAGCGATTTGCCATTGGGTGGCGTGATTGATCAGGCAAATGCTCAATGACATTGTGATGCACCATCACCAGCACCAATTCATCACGAGTCGCCTCTAGCACCTCTTCTAACCAACCGATCTGTTTGGTATCCAAACGACCTATTTGCTGTCCCTGGTCATCAAAACAGTTGGAATTTAAACCAATCAGTCTAACTCCGGGCAGTAACTGACAAGTGTAGTAAAGTTTTTCTGGATCATCGTAGCCAAATTTACGGTAGTGGTAAGAAAAATCAACGAAACCAATTGATTGTTCATTTGCCATCAGAACAGGAACGTCATGATTGCCAGGGACAACGTAAGCTGGGAAAGGTAGTTGGGATAGGCGTTTTTGCAACCAAACATGATTATCAGGTTCACCGTGTTGGGTTAAATCTCCTGGAAGCAAAAGAAAATCTAAATCAAGTTGTGTTAAATGTTCTAGGACACTTTCAAACGCTGGGATACTGACCTCCACAAGATGAAAACGGTTAGGATGGTTCCAGATTGTGTGTGGAAGTGCAATGTGTAAGTCGCTAACTACAGCAAAGCGAAAGTTGAGAGCCATTGAAGTAAAGATAATCTTAAAAGGAAACTGTAAAATCTCTTCTCACACAGAGTATAACCTTTGCCTTGTGACCAATGCCTAGAACTGATCCCGCTTAATATTTGTATGCATTCAGGACTAAACCTCGTTTTTGTTAAGAAATTTAAAGCCAATTAAATTCATAATTCATAATTCTTCTACGTTGGAAGCAAGTAAATAATTTTCTATCACTTGACCAACCAACAAACTTAACAGACCAAACAAAATTCCTAGTCCTAAAATATTCAATTCAGCACTGCCAAAAATTGAAATCTTGGGGTTGACAAAAGTCAAAAGCAGTGTGGACATAGCCGACATACTACTCACAATCAAAGATAGCCTCACGCTCATTTTTGAGAATGTATAGTATCCTGTTTCGGCAATTAGGTAGGCGGCAAAGGGAATAAACACTGCCCCTACATATACAGCATAGAAAAATACAATCAGATTGATGATTGCACCACCGTTCAAAGCAACGGCTAAACTCAAACAGGCGTTCACAATCACAACGAGCAGTTGATTAAATTTGAATGTAGGTATGATATTGAAATCTAAGACAGTTTTGCTTTGCACTCGTAAGATATTGCTACCTACGCCTAGTGCCGGAATCAATAAAGATGCAATCAGGAAAATACCCAAAGGCTTGTCAGTTCCACCGCCAATCCAGGATAGGATAAATGGGAGTATTTCTTTCCCGTCAATATCTGGCGGCAAAATCCCTGATCTCAGTGCTGCTATCACAATTGATGACGGCAAAAAAGCAAGCAAAAGTAGCGAAATTGCCGCCAATATACAGCCTTTATATAGAGTCTGTAAATCCTTTGCCTGGAGAACAAATTGCTGATATCTCATATCCAGGATGATCAGCAACATTGTTGACAGAGTTATGCCTAATTTGGTCGGTAAAGTCACTTGCTGCAGTGACTCAGTAAATTCTAGAGGCGATCGCACATAATCAGGTAACCCGTGTAATCTGTAGAGTCCATAAAGCAAAGCCAAGAAATTCAGAATCAGCAATCCTCGAAATATCCAGCCGAATTTTTCCAGTGGTAGCAGGGAAATAATCGTAAACAAGATTGTCAAAACAACCATGCTTGGCAGCGTTGGCATTCCCAAGACATTAAGAATAAAGGCTCCAGAAATGATCTGGACTGCTTCAATACCAATCAACGATGACCAGGACATCAACCCCACGAGGACTTTTACTCCATTCCCATAACTGGAACCTAATAATGTCCAAATTTGCTCACCTTTTGTCCAATAAAACTTTGCTAATCCTAAAAGGGCGATAGTACCCAAGCCAAGGGAGACGGCATAAAGGCTACCTGCAGCACCCAAGGTTAACGATAGCTCAGCAGTTCCTAGTAGAAACCCCAAGCCATAATGCGCAGACACCAGCACAGCGGCTAGCGAGAAGACATCCAGTTTGGGATTTTGAGCCATATTTTAAAAATAGCGAGGTGGGAACTTAAATGCCTAACTAATATGCTCCTCCAGCTAACCAAGAGACGGTTATACCTAACGCCGATCCAGCTATTACCTGAAAAGGTGTGTGTCCGAGCAATTCCTTAAGGCGGTCTTGGTTAAACGCTGGGTGTTCGTGAAATAATTCATCAACCACTTGATTGAGAATACGAGCTTGCTTGCCAGCAGCTTGGCGAACTCCAGCAGCGTCGTACATAACGATGATGGCAAAAACTGCAGCCACTGCAAATTCAGGTGAAGCCCAACCAACAGTTTGCCCAACACCAGCTGCTAAAGCAGTCACCAGAGATGAATGGGCACTAGGCATACCCCCAGTTGTGAATAAAACACTTACATTTACTTTACGATTCTTGATGAGTTCAACTACGAGCTTTAATGCTTGAGCCATCAAACAAGATACCAGAGCAACCAGCAGCACCCGGTTGTCTAAGATGTTGCCTATCTCCTGCATGGTCTTTTATGAATTATGAATTATGAATTATGAATTATGAACGATGAATGGTAAATTATGAATTTTAAATTTACTTAGTATTTATCATTCATCAAACAGAATTCAGGAGTCAGGAGTCAGAATTCAGCATGAATTCTGTACGGCTGACTGATGAATAAGGGGGTTTAAGCACGGAGCTAAATCGAACGCTAGTGCGTCTGGAAGAGGAGAAAATTTAGAGGTCTACAATCAGTTGTGGGTTTGAATCCCCGACAGATTAATTCTGACTTCTTCATCATCATTCATTATTTAGTGATTGCGACTGGTAATGAATTGAGCGATCGCTCTTAGGGGCAACGCGCTCTCTCCAAAGGGTTCTAATTCTGCACCAGCAGCCTCAATCAGCTGTTGGGCACGATGACGAGATTCTTCTAGCCCCCAAAGGCTGGGGTAAGTGACTTTTTGAGCTTTTTGGTCTTTACCAGCGGTTTTGCCCAATTGTTCTTGAGTGGCAGTGATATCCAAAATGTCATCCACAATCTGAAAAGCAAGTCCTATATTCTGAGAATAGCGAGATAACCGTTGTAAATCTTCAGAGGTACATCCTGCCAAAATGCCGCCACTAACAACGCTAGCTTCCAAAAGGGCGGCTGTTTTGTGATTATGAATGAAATTAAGGGTTTCTAGGGAAATATCCTTCTTTCCTTCCGATTCTAAATCCAGCACTTGACCACCGACCAACCCAGCAGCCCCCGTTGCACGTCCCAAAAGGGCAATAACCTGCAAAACGCGCTCTCCTGGTAAAGATTTGGTATTCTCTGCTACATACTCGAATGCGTAAGCGAGTAAGCCATCCCCAGCCAAAATTGCAATATCTTCGCCATAAACCTTGTGGTTAGTCAACTTACCGCGACGGTAATCGTCATTATCCATTGCTGGCAGGTCGTCATGAATTAATGACATTGTGTGGATCATCTCCACAGCACAAGCTGTTGGCAGTGCCATGGCTATTGTACCACCAGTCATTTCACAGGTAGCAAGGCAAAGAATGGGACGCAGACGCTTCCCTCCAGCTAATAGCGAGTAGCGCATTGCCTCGTAAATTTTTTCTGGATAACGTATGGCAATAGCCCGCTCTAAAGCTATTTCACAAAGCTTTTGTCGCTCTTTCAGGTAGGCTAATAGGTCAAATTTAGCTTCCTCTGAAGTTTTTTGAAGATTATCTGCTGCTACCATCCTTAATTTCCTTAATCTTCTGTTATCTAAGTCACAATTTTAAAGGAAAGAGTCATTAGTTTAGTAGTTAGTTGTGATTTGTTAGTAGTTAGTTGTTCTTCTAACCACTAACCACTTACCACTAACTCTTGACAAAAGACAATTCCTAACTTTTTAACGGAAAGAACTATTCTTTTTTAACTTTTGACTGTAGCTATTCACTGTATTTTGCAATAACATGGCGACAGTCATTGGACCAACACCGCCAGGAACTGGGGTGATAAATTCTGCCACACTCTTCGTTGAGTCAAAGTTGACATCTCCGACTAGATGACTGTTGCCATTGGCATCGGTGACACGACTTATCCCCACATCTACCACAACAGCGCCCTGTTTTACCATCTCAGCACTCACAAGTCTTGGACGACCTACTGCTGTAATGAGAATATCAGCATTTTGGGTGATCTTTTCTATAGCGTGCGATCGCGAATGGGCAATGGTGACAGTAGCATCAGCCTCTAGTAGCATCAATGCCATCGGCTTGCCCACCAAAATACTACGTCCCAACACTACCACTTGTTTGGAGCGAAGGGGAATTTCATACTCCTGCAACAGCCGCATGACCCCAGATGGAGTGCAACTGCGTAAACCAGGTTCTCCCCGTACCAGCCGCCCCAAATTAACTGGGTGCAGTCCGTCAACGTCTTTATCAGGATCAATTTGATGTAACAGTGTCACAGCATCCAAGTGGTTGGGTAGGGGTAGCTGTACGAGAATACCATCGACCTGTTCATCGTGGTTGAGTACAGCAATAACTTCCTCTAATTCTGCCTGAGTTGTTTCGACGGGAAAATGCTTGCCAAAAGAGGTAATACCTACTTTTGCACAGGCTCGCTCTTTACCACCTACATAAGCCGCTGACGCTGGATCATCACCCACCATCAGCACTGCTAAACCAGGTGGACGGCCTATTTGGGGTTGTAATTTTGTAATAGCGGCAGAGAGTTCTTGCTGAATTTTAGCAGCTAGAGTTTTACCGTCAAGAAGTTTGCCAGTTTTTTCCATCAGAGTTAAAAGTAAGAAGTGTGTAGAGGCGGGGTCTCCCCGTCCTTACAGAAATGGTGAAGTTTTTTTCATGCTGAGCGGGTGGTGCGCAGCCAGTGGGACGCTACTAACAGACAACAAAAACATATTCTTTTATCTTCTCAGATTGGTTGTATCAGTTGAGGGTGTGTTTTTGACACCGAAAGACATAGTATTATCGGCAACTCATTATATGAACATTGCGACCAACCAAGTACGGATGCACAAATTTGCTCGACAGATCGCTCTCATACAACACATCTCCTTTGTGTGTCGGTACAGCAGTGCTGTGCCCATACGCTTGGGATTGACCTTTTTTCTTTTAGCAGGACTTATAAGCTGTAGCAGTTTGAGCCCTTATGGTATGAGCACAATAGGTGCCAATGTTACCCCTATTGGGGATCTGAAAACACAACAAAAACGAGATCATCAAACCACCGTTTACATCCGGGGTAAGGTGGAAAGGCAAGTTCCGCTTTTGCAACGATGGGCTTATCAGATCAATGATTCTACCGGGGAAATCTGGGTTATAACCCGTCAAATGGGTCTAAAAAAGGGGGATAACGTTGTGTTCAAAGGTCAAATTCGCTACCAAAGTATTCCCTTGGCTGGCAAAGAGTACGGCGAAGTTTATCTAGAAGAATTCAGGAGTCAGGAGTCAGGAGTCAGGAGTTAGGAGTTAGGAGTTGGAAGTCCCTTAGTGGCGGTCTTAAACTCAACTATTCATTCGCCACTCCTGGAGAAGTGAATTCTGAATTCTGAATTCTGACTCCTGACTCCTAATTTTGTAACAACCCTGTGCTCACAGCGACGATCAAAAATATACCCATCGCCAAGCGGTAGAAGACGAAAATAAAGGTGTTGTGTTTTTCTAGGTAGCGCAACAGACCGTAAATTGCCAAGAAAGCTGAAATACTGGCGGAAGTTAAGCCAATGAATAGGATCAGCCAACCGTTAGTGTCAAGACCAGCTTTGAACAGGACGTGTAGTTCCTTAGCCCCTGCTAATAAAACGGCTGGTATACCGAGTAAAAAAGAAAATCTAGCTGCTGTTTCTCTCTCCATTTTCAGAAATATTCCGGCTGTTAATGTTGAACCGGAGCGAGAAACCCCTGGAATTAGGGCAAATGCTTGAGCAATTCCTACCAAGATCGCATCCTTCATGGTTAACTGGTTAAAGTCGCGCTCGTGGTTACCTTGTTTTTCTGCCAAAGCTAGCAACAGAGACATGACGATGGAAGCGCTCCCAATAACTATTAAAGTTCGGAAGGGTGAGTTACAGGCATTGATGGTCTTCTGGAGTGCTAGACCTGCCACACCGAGAGGAATTGTACCCAGCAACACTCCTAGCACCAGACGAAAGGAACTTGACTGGAAGTTTTGCTCAGCGATCGCTCTGAATGTCCCGCCTGTCAACTGCTTGATGTCTTTCCAAAAATAACTAATGACAGCACCAAGACTGGCAAGTTGCATCGCCGCCGAAAAAGCTGAGCCTGGGTCTTGCCATCCTAACAAGCCCGGTATTATTCGCAAATGGGCAGTACTACTGATTGGCAGCAATTCTGTAATGCCTTGAACAACGCCCAAAATAATTACCCTAAACCAACCTAATTGGACAAACCCCAGATCTACATTATCTACATTACTAGGACAAATCGAAGCAGCGAAAAAAATATCACTCATCATTATGATTTTACGGTTTAAACAAGCTTCTACACTTGATCAGTACTACTGGTCTGTCAATTTTCAATTGACGGGGAAAGGGGAAAGGGAAAAACGATCCCTCAAAATACACTTGACAGACTACTACTTTTTGGGAAGAGTTATGTAATCTCTTACACAATACCCACGATAATTACATCAATACAGCCCTGGTTAATCGAATCTAGTAGTCCATGTCATTAATTCTCACGGATTGAGAAGTTCGTAGTAAGGACTTTAGTCCTTGACAGTTTCGGATTGACAATCTACTAGGTGCGCTCTGCGAATATTAGCAAAGCTTACAGTCGCCATCATCAGAGAAAGCATAATTTTAACGTTTTAATCTATTTACTGAAAAAAAATTATCGATAAATTAACTGACATCTATGACTTTTATGTGCCTAATATATAGCGTATGTGTGACCAGTGACACAATACTCTTCCTTCAAGATTTTTGCAATACTAATGGGGATTGGGGATTGGGGATTGGGTATTGGGGATTGGGTATTGGGGATTGGGTATTGGGGATTGGGCAATGAAAGACTGATAATTCCCCCTGCTCCCTGCTCCCTGCTCCCTGCTCCCTATTCCCTGCTCCCTATTCCCTGCTCCCTGCTCCCTATTCCCTGCTCCCTGCTCCCTATTCCCTGCTCCCTGCTCCCTGCTCCCTATTCCCTGCTCCCTGCTCCCTATTCCCTGCTCCCTG
>CAIVAU010000081.1 GCA_903903925.1 uncultured cyanobacterium | reverse complement strand
GAAATTCGTCCGGCACGCCTGGGTCCTCTGGATCTTCGCTTGGAAGATCATACATAGTGGGTAATACTTCTTTTGCAGAACGCGAGGGGTCTGTTTGATACATAAGTAGATCTCCATCTAACTACCTTTAGATTATCGTCTCGAACAAGTTTTGCGGAGCGCTCATTTAACTTAGGCGGCGATCAGATTCATTGTGGTCTTGAGCGATTCGTACGTAATAGGAGCAACACTGAAGTTCCGGGCTAATAGCTTAACGGCACTTGAAATGGACTGAAATCCTTGTTCAGTCCTCTTGATAGGACGGGAGCTATCAGCCAGCGATTTAAATCTAGGCTTTACTGACAGATCAGGTGCAAGATGTTTCTAAAATTACCCCTGCGTCGGCTTTAAAAAAATTTTCCCGATTTGTTAGTTTTCTGCTTGACCTGGGAAAACTATACAACAGAATAGCCATCCCAATAAAAGCAGCAATAGAAATGAGTCATTTCCCCCTAACCCTGGGTAATCCAGACCTTTGTATCCACGAGCTATTTCAGTATCAGGTAGAGCAAATCTCCGAAGATGGAATTTTACTAAACCCTGACCCCGTTGCAGTAGTTTTCGGAGATCAGCAACTAACCTACCGTCAACTGAACTACCGTGCCAATCAACTGGCACACTATTTACAGTCTCTGGGTGTAGGGCCGGAGGTGCTGGTGGGAGTCTACATAGAGCGTTCTTTGGAGATGGTGGTAGGACTGCTAGGTATCCTCAAAGCTGGCGGTGCATACGTCCCACTAGATCCAGGATTACCACTAGAGCGCTTAGCGTTTATGCTGGAGGACGCCCAAGTGCCAATCATGCTGACCCAAGAGTATCTAGCAAGATCTCTTCCTAAAAATCAGACACGCATCATTTGTCTGGATCGGGATCGGGAAATTATTGTCCAACAAAACAACGAAAACCCCATTAGTGGAGTCACACCCGACAACCTAGCCTATACAATTTATACTTCAGGTTCTACAGGGAAGCCGAAGGGAGTTCAAATTCCCCACCGCGCTGCGGTCAACTTTTTAAACTCCATGCGCCTAACTCCGGGAATGACAGCACAAGATAGACTTCTTGCCGTCACAACCATTACCTTTGACATTGCCGGACTCGAACTTTTCCTCCCTCTGACTGTAGGTGCTCGTGTGGTCATAGTCAGCCGTGAAATCGCGTCTGATGGGGTGCAATTGTCAAACGCACTGCGGGCATCTGGTGCTACAGTCATGCAAGCAACACCAGCAACTTGGCAACTATTGCTCAAATCAGGGTGGCGGGGGAATCAGCAACTCAAGGTTCTGTGTGGTGGTGAAGCTTTGCCTCAAAGACTGGCAAATCAGCTACGAGAAAACTGTGGTTCTGTTTGGAACCTGTATGGCCCGACAGAAACCACGATCTGGTCAACTCTCCATCAAGTGGGGACTGGGGGGATTGGCGATTGGCGATTGGGGACTGGCGATCAAGAAGAAGTCACCAGTCACCAACCCCCAATTGGTCGCCCCATTGCCAATACGCAGGTATATCTTTTAAATGCTCAAATGGAAATTGTTCCTATGGGTGACGCTGGAGAAGTTTACATTGGAGGGGCAGGGTTAGCTAGGGGTTACCTCAACAGACCAGATCTGACTGCCGAGCGGTTTATACCTAACCCCTTTGAAAACTCAGAATTTCAGCGTTTGTATAAGACAGGAGACTTGGCTCGCTACTTAAGCGACGGTAATATCGAGTATGTCGGTCGGATTGATCACCAAGTGAAAATTCGTGGCTTCCGAATCGAACTAGGAGAAATTGAAGCAGTGCTGGAGCAGCATCCTGCGGTTGAGAATGCTGTCGTCGTTGCACGGGAAGATATCTCTGGTGACAAGCGGCTGGTCAGTTATATTGTGTCCAACTTGTTTCCAGATCGGATACCCTACCAAAGCACAGCCTGTGCCGAAGTCAAAGGGAAATGTACTTTCAATTTAACCACGGAAGATATTTCCACGAGTGGCGTCTGTTTGGTAGGAGTGCCATCTCTATGGAACCCAGGTGAAACCGTTCACGTCCGCCTGCTACTACCAGGAGTTTCTACACAGCAGTGGTTCGAGGGGAAGATTGCATGGCGTCAGGGCAAGCGGGCTGGGATTCAGTTTGCTCTGACACCAACCGAACAGGCTATTGTTAATGGCAGTATCGAGTATCTACAAGAAGAGCAAGGATTCTTGAAAATGTTGGAGCGATCGCTCTTTGGGAACTTGCGTAGTTTCCTCAAGGAAAAACTCCCGGACTATATGATCCCCTCCAACTTTATGTTCATGAGTGCCTTACCACTCACACCCAATGGGAAAGTTAATCGCCAAGCCCTACCAATACCCAGTCACACCAGACCCGAAGTGGAAGAAGATTTTGCCGCACCTTGCACTCCCGTTCAAGCAGCGCTGGCAGAGATTTGGGCTCCAGTGTTGGGGTTGGAGCGCATCGGCATCCACGACAACTTCTTGGAGTTAGGGGGGCATTCCCTGATCGCCACCCAAATTATCTCCCGCGTGCGCGAGACCTATCAAGTAGAGTTACCCGTGCGCGAACTATTTGAGCGACCTACCATAGCTGATTTAGCCGAAAGCATTGCCTTGATGGTTTCGGAAAATCAAAGCTTGGAAGTTTCCCCCATTCAACCGATTTCCCGCGATTTCGCTCCCACAAATAGCGACGGTTCACCCAGATTTCCCCTCTCTTTTGCCCAGGAACGGTTGTGGTTTCTCAACCAATTGGTGCCGGAAAATCCATTTTACAACGTTGTCGAAGCTGTTCGCCTGAGTGGTTTACTCAACGTCACTACCCTAGAGCGCAGCTTTCAAGAAATTATCCAGCGTCACGAAACCCTACGGACTACTTTCACCACCATAGATGGGCAACCAGTTCAGGTAATTCATGATTCTCATGATTTCAAACTGTCAGTCGTCAATCTCCAGGAATTTCCCCAGATTGAGCGGGAAGCTTATGCCCAAGAATTGGCTACCCAAGAAGCTCAACATCTCTTCAACTTGAGCCAAGAACCACTGCTGCGAGTCACCTTACTGCAACTCGATGACCAAGAGTTTATCCTACTGCTCAATCTGCACCATATTCTTTGCGACGATTGGTCTATATCTGTGTTGTTTGCAGAACTGACAGCCCTTGGGGGGACTGGCGATTGGCGATTGGGGACTGGGGATTGGGAAGAAGTCCCCAGTACCCAGTCCCCAGTACCCAGTCCCCAGTACCCAGTCCCCAGTACCCAGTCACCACTTCCAGCGTTGGCAATTCAGTATGCAGACTATGCTATCTGGCAAAGACGATGGCTCCAGGAAAAGGTGTTGGAGAGACAGCTCAGTTACTGGCAGCAGCAACTCGCAGATCTCCCCATCTTACAGTTACCCACCGACCGTCCACGGCCACTCGTACCAACCTATCGGGGGGCACTTTTACCTCTGGTGCTACCCAAAACCTTAACTGTGGCGATCAAGGCGCTTTCCCAGGAGGAAGGCGTCACTTTGTTTATGACGTTGCTGGCAGCATTCGTGACTCTGCTGTTCCGCTACACCAATGCTGAAGATATACCCGTGGGATCTGCGATCGCCAACCGTCACCTACCGAATGTGGAAGGGCTGATTGGGTTTTTTGTCAATACTGTGGTGCTGCGGACTGATGTTTCCGGCTCCCCAAGCTTCAAAGAGTTGCTCGTGCGAGTGCGGGAAGTGGCTTTAGCAGGCTATACCCACCAAGACCTGCCCTTCGAGAAACTGGTGGCCGAATTGCACCCAGAGCGGGATTTAAGCCGCCAACCACTATTTCAGGTGGTGTTTGCCCTCCAGAATCTCCCCCCAAGCGCAGATTTAAAGCTGGCAGGCTTAAAAACAACCTCTGTGACAGTTGATAACAAAACGGCGAAATTTGATTTATTTCTCCAACTGTCAGATACGCCCCAAGGTCTAACTGGCTGGTTTGAATACAGCACAGATTTGTTTGATGCTGCAACCATCTCACGCATGGCAGGGCATTTTCAAACCTTACTTGAGGGGATTGTCGCCGATCCGGAACAGAGTCTGTTAGACTTACCCCTGCTGAGTGAAGGGGAACGATCTCAATTGTTAGTGGAGTGGAATCAGACTCGAGTAGATTACCCCCTAAATGGGTGTATTCATCAGCTATTTGAAGCTCAAGTGGCGGAAAATCCCGACGCTGTAGCCGTAAGTGGGGACTGGGGATTGGTGACTGATGACTGGGTAGAATCTGACCCAATCCCCAATCCCCAATCCCCAATCCCCAATCCCCCATTCCCCCATATCACCTATGGAGAACTCAATTGCCGAGCAAACCAGTTGGCACACCATCTAAGGACTTTAGGCGTGAAACCAGAGGTGGTGGTGGGGATCTGCGCTTCCGCATCTTTAGAAATGATTGTCGGGATCTTGGGCATCCTGAAAGCTGGCGGGGCATACTTACCACTAGATCCGCAATTACCAACAGAGCGCTTGACTTTCATGCTAGAAGATGCTGGGGTTCAAGTCTTATTGACCCAGGAGCAATGGGTTGAAGGTTTGCAATCCCATCAATCACAAATTATCTGTCTGGACACAAATTGGGAAACTCTTGCCCAACAAAATGCAGATAATCTGGACAACTATGGAACAGCAAAAAATCTGGCGTATGTGATCTACACCTCTGGCTCAACTGGAAAACCAAAAGGGGTTCAGATTGAACACAGAGGATTGTTAAATCTCGTGTTTTGGCATCAACAAACATTTGCAGTTTCATCCCTTGACCGGGTGACGCAGATTGCAGGAGTTGCCTTTGATGCTTGTGTGTGGGAAATTTGGCCTTACCTGACCGCTGGAGCTAGCATCCACATTCCTCATCCTGAAACTCGCCGGGACTCTCTTGCACTGCGAGACTGGTTAGTGTCAACAGCAATTACAATTAGCTTTTTGCCCACACCTTTAGCTGAACAAGTTTTGTTATTGGAGTGGCCCCACAACGCTGCTTTACGAATATTACTGACAGGTGGAGAAAAACTTTTTCAGTCTCCTTTAGCATCCCATCCTTTCCAAGTCGTGAATAATTATGGGCCAACAGAGAATACTGTTGTAACAACTTCCGGTCTTGTTCCGGTGAAGAATCAAGCGGAAAGTTCACCTGCTATTGGTCGTCCCATTGCCAATACTCAAGTGTATATACTGGATCAAGATTTACAACCTGTGCCCATCGGCGTTTCAGGAGAAATGTATATTAGTGGAGTTGGTCTAGCGAGAAATTACCTCAACCAACCCAATCTCACAACCCTTGGGTTCATTCCCAACCACTTTAGCAATCAACCAGGGGCACGCCTGTATAAAACTGGCGACTTAGCTCGCTACTTGAGCAACGGCAACATTGAGTTTCTTGGTCGCATTGACCACCAGGTCAAGCTTCGTGGCTTCCGGATTGAATTGAACGAAATTGAGGTGGTACTTCGCCAACACCCTGCGGTGCAGATGGCGGCGGTCATAGACCGGGAAGACTTACCAGGTCAGAAGCGCTTGGTGGCTTACGTCGTGGGGATTAGGGACTGGCGATTGGGAAGAAGTCACCAGTCACCAGTCACCAGTCCCCAATCAGAGTATATTCTCCAATGGCGATCGCTCTACGAAGAAACCTATAGCGAGACTGCAACCCATGAGGATGGAACGTTCAATATTATTGGCTGGAACAGTAGCTATACAGGCTTACCCATTCCAGAGGCAGAAATGCGCGAATGGGTAGACTATACAGTTGAGCGAATTCTAGCCTTGGAAAGTCGCCGCGTCTTAGAAATTGGTTGCGGAACCGGTTTGCTGCTATCTCGCATTGCGCCTCATTGTGAATTGTATTGGGGTACAGACTTCTCCCAAGCGGCGATACAACACATCCAGCAACTAAAGATGTTACAGCCGGAGTTGGCACACGTGACTCTTCTGAACAGAATGGCGGACAACTTTGAGGGCATTGGGGCGAATAGCTTCGATACAGTTATCCTCAACTCAGTAGTCCAGTACTTTCCCAGCATTGACTATCTCTTGCACATTCTTGAAGGTGCGATCAACGCCGTGAGACCTGGGGGTTACATTTTTGTCGGGGATGTTCGTAGCCTGCCACTATTAAAAACTTACCACGCCTCGGTTGAACTGTATCAGGCACCCGACTCGCTGAAGCGATCGCAGTTAATTGAGCGCCTGCAACAGCGAATGGCGCAAGAAGAAGAACTGGTCATCGACCCAGCATTCTTCATCGCCCTCAAGCAGCACTTTCCAAAAATTAACCACGTCCAAATTCAGATCAAGCGGGGTCGCCATCATAATGAGCTCGTCAGGTTCCGCTACGATGTCATTCTCCATGTAGGAACTGAAGTTTATCCCTCAGTCGAGATTCCCTGGCTAGACTGGCGGCAACAAAATCTCACCTTGCCAGCCCTCCAGCAACGACTTATCGAGACCAATCCGGAAATTCTTGGGTTGCGAGGCGTACCCAATGCCCGTGTCCTAGAATTCGTCAAAACCCTAGAATGGCTGACCAGATCCGATAGATTCGATACTGTTGGCGAACTGCGAGCAGAGTTATTGCAGCAATCCCAAGATATCGGCATAGATCCAGAAGCCTTGTGGAACTTGAGCAACAACTTACCTTATTTCATCGACATCACCTGGTCGCAGTTTGGTGCAAATGGCAGCTACGATGTGGTATTCAGGCATCGGCGGGATCGGGGACTGGCGATTGGCGATTGGCGATTGGGCCAGATCCTACCCAGTCCCCAGTCACCAGTCCCCAGTCCCCAGTACGCCAATAACCCCCTACAAGCTAAGTTAGCCCAGCACCTCATCCAGGAAATGCGCTCTTTCCTAGAGGAAAAACTGCCCGACTACATGATACCCTCCGCATTCATACTGCTAGATGCACTACCAGTCACCCCTAACGGCAAACTGGATCGCAGTGCGCTTCCAGCACCCGCTAAGCGGATCAACCTGGAAGAGGATTTAGTGGTGGATCTGACTCCAGTGGAAAAACAATTAGTCAGCCTTTGGACTAAGGTTCTGGGTATTGAAAAGATCAGCATTAAAGAGAATTTCTTCCAGCTTGGGGGTAATTCCCTCTTAGGTGCTCAATTAATTGCTGATGTCAGAAAAACTTTCTCAGTAGAACTGCCCGTGAGATGCCTGTTTGAGACGCCGACAGTGGAAGGACTAGCTCAAGTTATTCAAACACTGCATCAAAAGGGGGTTTCCGCTATCACTACCGTGATTGACTTTAATGCAGAGGCAGTACTTGCGCCGGAAATCGTTCCTCAAGGCACACTTGTCGATGATATTAGTAACCCACGTCATATCTTTCTGACAGGAGCCACAGGTTTTGTGGGCGCATATTTGCTCCATGAACTTCTTGAGCAAACTCAGGCGAAAATCTACTGTCTTGTTCGTTCTGCTAACGAAATTGAAGGTGCAAAACGTCTACAAAGAAGCCTTGAAAAATATTTGCTGTGGAATCCAAACCAAAGCTCAAGAATTATTCCCACCATTGGAGATCTAGCACGACCTCTTCTAGGACTTTCTGCTGAACAATTTGAAAGATTAGCTCGTGAGATTGATACCATTTATCACAATGGGGCCCAAGTTAACTTTGTTCAACCTTACTCTACTCTCAAGGCTACTAATGTTGGTAGCACTCATGAAGTTCTTAGACTAGCGTGTATGGGCAAAGTCAAGCCAGTACACTACATTTCAACCTGCGGTCTGTATGGACCCATCGGTTACTTCACCGGAATTAAAGTCATCAACGAAGATGATGACATCAATATTGCGCAAGACTACCTTTGTATGGATGTCGGCTATGCTCAGAGTAAATGGGTCGCTGAAAAAATTGTGCATATTGCTAAGTCTAGGAAACTACCAGTCAGTATCTACAGACTCGGATTTGTTATGGGGGATACGAGAACAGGCATTGGCAATACGGATGATTATGTGTCCAGAATGATTAAGGGCTGTATCCAGTTAGGCAGTTATCCGGATTTAATCGATCAGAAACAGGAATTGGTTTCTGTAGATTATGTAACCAAAGCGATTTTACATTTATCTCACCAGAGAGAATCTCTAGGAAAAGCCTTTCATTTAGTCCCTCTACGCGGTCAAGGTATCGACTATGTCAGGTTGTTTGAGTTAGTATCTTCCTTCGGATATCAACTCAACAAGATACCCTATACCCAATGGAAGAATGAATTAATTGAGCAAACTCAACACTCCCAGGAAAATGCTCTTTATCCTCTTGTGCCCATGCTGGTTGAACGAATCTATCAAAATTCATTGACCATAATGCAGTTATATCAAAGTACACCTGAATTTGATTGCAGAAATACACTTTTAGGATTGGCAGGTACTTCAATTGCTTGCCCATTAATGGATGATAAATTGTTTGAAACTTACTTCTCATACTTTACAAATAGTGGGTTCATCGAGCCTCCTCAATAAACTTTTGCGGTTAAATTGATGGGTAGTGCGAGCCAGAAAGCTCGCGTCGTGAGCGAGACGCTCACACTACCATTTGAGAGAAACGAATCGCGTATCAATACCTTCAACATACCAATTCATCGCCAGTTGTCCCCGATCATCTAACACCTTGCCTTCTGCGACTCGCACCACACCTTTTTGGTCTTTTATCGGCCCATCAAAGGGATGTGCAATACCTTGAATAAATTCTTCTCGCTTCGCTGTGACTAGTTGCTGAACATCTTGCGGAATCGCAGGATTTAGGGGAGAAATATCCACCATCTCTTGAGAAATTCCATCCCAAATGTCTTCAGATTTCCATGTACCATTGATGATCGATAGGGCTTGGTCTGTATAAAACTTGCCCCACGTATTAATAGATGATGTTAAGTGCGCTTCTGCACCAAACTGACTCATATCAGTATTGCAACCAAACGCATAAATGCCCTTTTCTTGTGCGAGTTGGACAACAGCCGTGGAACCGGTATGCTGGGTCAGCACATCTGCCCCTAAATGAACCAAAGCTTGGGCAGCATCTCTTTCTTTAGCTGGATGATACCAACTTTTCACCCAAACCACCTTAACTTTTGCCTGAGGATTTGTTGACCGTAGTCCTTGCGTAAACGCACCCATCCCTCGAATAACTTCGGGAATAGGGTATGACCCGATAAAACCAATTAAATTTGATTTCGTCATCTTGCCAGCAATCATACCAGTTAAGTATCGTGGTTCTTCAAAGCGTCCTAGATAAGTGCCAACATTGGCAGTACGTTTGTAGCCAGCACAGTTTTCAAAGACAACATTGGGAAAGTCCTTTGCCACTTTAATTGTCGAGTTCATGTAGCCAAGGGAAGTTGCAAAAATCAATTTGTTGCCATCTGATGCGAGTTGGCGAATCACTCTCTCAGCATCAGCACCTTCGTTGATCTGCTCGAAAAAAGTAGTTTTTACCTTATCTTGAAGATTTGCCTCCATTTCCCTGCGACCTAAATCATGGGCATAAGTCCAGCCAAAATCACCCACAGATCCCATATAAACAAATCCCACCTTGATCGGTTCACTCGCCACCACAGGCGACGCTGGGGTAGACACCTCACCCTGTGGATTAGATTTCCTCAGAGTACAACCTGTAAAGGTAAAGCCTGCTCCCGCTAAAGTGGCATACTTGAGAAACTTACGACGTTCCATATCTATGTTGCTTTTGCCACCAACTCATTAGAAATAATCAGGAGTTATATTATACAAAATTCAGGAGTCAGGAGTCAGGAGTCAGGAGTCAGAAGTAAAAAGATCTTTCTGTCTAGCTTTTATGTTTGCCCTATTTTGCTGTTATGGGCAAGGCAGGGCAGCTATGCAATACATTCTCGTATAAACCGTCAGATCTACCTCCTGCCTTGCCCGAAGGCTGTAATCATATTGCCCCAAAGTCCGAAAAACGGCATACTCAAGATGTATATAAGTTGGTAGTGTGAGCGTCTCGCTCACGAAGCGAGCTTTCCGGCTCGCACTCAAGATGTATACAAGTTGGTAGTGTGAGCGTCTCGCTCACGAAGCGAGCTTTCCGGCTCGCACTACCCATTAATTTAACCTTGACAGACCACTAGTTTAGCCATTGCTCCTTGACTCTTGCGGTTAAAAACTCATGACGAATCAAATTCGGAAAATCCTACTTCTAGCCGCAAATCCCAAAGGTAGCAGTCAGATTCATTTGGATCAGGAAGTGCGCGAAATTAAGGAAGGGCTGAAAAGGTCGAGACATCGTGACCAGTATTCCATCGTTACAGCAGAAGCAGTACGCTACAGGGATATACATAGAGCAATTCTGGAACACGAACCACATATCATTCACTTTTCTGGACATGGGTCAGGTGAAGACGGCTTAGTATTTGAAGACGAATTAGGTGAAATCAAGTTAGTAGATGCAGAAGCTTTAGCTGGACTATTTCAACTATTCGCTGACCAAGTGCAATGTGTTGTTCTCAATGCCTGCTACTCACAATATCAGGCTGTTGAAATAGCGCGATATATTGATTATGTTGTAGGCATGAGTCAGGAAATTGGCGATCGCGCAGCCATTGAATTTTCTGTGGGATTTTATGATGCACTGGGGGCAGATAAAGGTTATGAGTTTGCTTATCAGTTAGGTTGTCGTCTTATTCGTATGGCAGGGATAGCAGAAAACTTAACCCCTCAATTAATGACGAAAACAGGATTGTCAAACTGTTCACAGGAGTCAGCGACAATATATATAGAAAGACCACCCATTGAGGAGAAATGCTACAAAGCAATTGTGCAACCTGGTGCGCTAATTCGGATTAAAGCACCGCAGAAGATGGGTAAAACACTGCTGTTGGAGAAGTTGTTGAACTACGCCAGACAGCAGGGTTATCAAACAGCTAAATTAGATTTAAAACTAGCTGATAGTTCTGCTATGACTGATTTAAAAACTTTTTTACATTGGTTGTGTGCCAATGTTTCAGATAGCTTGAACTTAGAAGATAAAGTAGATGAATATTGGCAGGATAGTTTAGGCTTAAATACAAGCTGTACTCGTTATTTTCAAAGATATTTGTTACCGAATATAAATACTTCTCTGGTTTTTGCTATAGATAATTGTGAACGTCTGTTTCAATATGCTAATATATTCTCCGAATTCTGCCTACTCTTGCGGAGTTGGTATGAAACAGCCAAACAAGGAGACAGGATGGGGAAAATTTGGCAGAAACTACGGTTAGTGGTAGTTAATTCTACAGAAATTTACCCAACCTTAGACATTAATCGTTCACCATTTAATGTTGGGCTGGCTATTGAGTTACCTGAGTTTAATCAGCAACAGCTTCAAGAAATGGTAAACCTATATGGACTTTCGGAGCAGTTGAACAATAATGGATTGAGTCAGCTTGTCAAATTGGTCGGCGGACATCCTTACCTAGTACAGGAAGCAATCACTCATCTCAAAAGCCAAGAAAGTTCTTTAGAAGAAATATTGACCCTAGCACCAACAGAACAAGGAATTTTTAGTTATCATTTGCGACAGCAATTGGAGTCTTTGCAAAATGATTCTCAGCTACAGTCCGGGTACAGAAGAGTAATAACAGTAGATGAACCAGTACAGCTTAATCCTGACATTACGTTTAAATTACACAGTCTGGGTTTGGTGAAAATAGTGCGTAATGATTGCATTCCAAGCTGTGAGTTGTACCGTCAATATTTCTTAGTACGTTTAGGATGATTTATGCATGACCAATACATATTTTCTGGGAGTCTACCTGAAAATGCCAGCACCTATGTCAAGCGAGAAGCTGATGATGAGTTGTATGAAGCATTATTACAAAATAAGTTTTGTTATGTTTTAAATTCGAGACAAAGTGGTAAATCCAGCTTGCGTGTTAGAACAATGAGCCGTCTTGGCGAGGCTGGTGTGGAATGTGCATCTATTGATTTGTCCTCCATCAGTATTCAGAGTGCGACGCAAGAGAACTGGTATGCAGATTTGATTGTTAAGCTGATCGATAGTTATGCCTTGGAGGTGGATTTTAAAAACTGGTGGGAGCAGAATCAATTAAATTCACCATTGCTAAAATTTGGGAATTTTCTGTCAAAAATACTACTACGAGAAATTCCCGAAAATCTAGTAATATTTGTTGATGAGATTGATAGTGTTTTAAGTCTTAATTTTAAAACAGATGACTTTTTTGCTTTTATTCGGTCTTGTTATAATCAACGAGTTGATAATCCTGAATACAATCGCCTCACCTTTTGTTTATTGGGGGTTGCATCACCTAGTAATTTAATAGAAGATAAACAACGTACTCCGTTTAACATTGGTAAAGCTATTAGCCTCAAAGGTTTTCAAATAGATGAAATTGAACCCTTAGAAAGAGGTTTGCAGGAGCAATTTAGTGACCCCAAAGCAGTCATGAGGGAAATTTTATACTGGACGGGTGGACAACCGTTTCTGACGCAGAAGTTGTGTCAGTTTATGGTGGAAGAGTCTGTTCAAGACAATTCTCGTTCTGTTGAACAGGTAGTGCGATCGCGCATAATTGAAAATTGGGAATCGCAAGATGAACCTGAACACCTGAGAACTATTCGTGCTAGAATTTTACGAGATGAGCAACGGGCTGGGTATTTGCTGGAACTGTATCAGATGGTTCGGCTGGCTGAGGAACAAAGTGAGCTACAAGCAGATGATACTTTAGAGCAAAGCGAGTTACAGCTTTCGGGATTGGTTGTTAGGCAGCACAACAAGTTAAGAGTTTATAATGCCATTTATCAAGAAATATTTGACTCTTCTTGGATTGAAGCACAGTTAAAGAATCTGCGTCCATATTCTGAGAGTTTTAGGTTTTGGGTGGCTTCTGGAGGAACTGATGAGTCACGATTATTGAGGGGCAAGGCATTACAAGAAGCAGAAGAATGGGCGAGGGATAAAAATTTAAGTTACCAGGATAAACAGTATTTAGCAGCGAGTAAAGAGAAGGAAATTCAAGAAGAAATCGCTGCAAAAGAACAAGAGGCTGCTTTGGAGCGAGAGCGAAAAGATAAAGAAGCCACTGAGACAAGGAATCAGGTATTAAGTGAGGCTAATCAGACACTGGCTGAAGCTAATCAGAAAGCTCGACGACGAATTAGCATTGGAGTTGTTGTTGTAATTGTAGCATTTCTAGGAGCAGCAATTGTAGGGATATTATCAAGAAAGCAACTCCATGAAACTAAAGAAGAAGTTGAAGCTGTTCAGCAATTAAATAAGCTAGCGGGAGAATTAGAAAATCAGAAGTCCTCTAATTCAGATTACAACGAAGCTCTAAGATTATCTGCCTTATCTTTTAACATTGATAATCACTCATTAAAACAAGCATTAGTATTTGCTGCTCAATCTCAAGCAAATCAACAGCTTTATATTCAATCCCGAACAGATGAACCGCCCAAAAAACCAAAAGACGCAGATAAAAAACTCCAAGAGGCAGAAAAGGAAATTGAGCAAAGCAAGACAAAATTAGACGCAGCAGAAGCAGACAAAAAAGCTAAAGACCCCAAAGACTATCAGATTCAAGTATTATTCTATAAAATTCAAGGCAGTTTATTAGCTCAAAAGAACCAACCCCAGAAAGCTATTGAAGCTTACACTAAAGCATTTAATATTTTAAAGGAGCATCCCCATGAAACTGACTTTACCAAAGATAATCAGTTCGTTACAGGCGCAAATATAGAATCTGTTCATCGAAGTTTAATTGAGTTACTCCCCAAAAATAATACAGAATTAGATTTAAAAATGAAGGTTGAACAATCTCTTACCGAACATTTATATGCTCAACTAGAAGATTATTTGAAGTTTAAAAACTGGCAAGAAGCTGATAGAATAACATACCGACTCATGCTCAATATTGCTAAAAGAGAAGAACAAGGATTTTTAGATTATGACCAAATAAATACGTTTTCTTGTCCAGCCTTGCAAAGAATAGACCAGGATTGGTTTAATGCAGACAACCGCTTTGGCTTTCGTGTACAAAAGGAAATATGGATACAGACTGGAAATCGACTGGGTATAAAACTAGAACAGTACAATGACAAAGATTACGAAAACTATTTACGGTTCGCTAAGGCAGTAGGGTGGTATGATGACAAGGTGAGAAGCGAAACGACAGGATCAAGAGGCGAGTTTGTGGGGTACGACAGACTGTTACAGGGTATAAAGAATAACCCCTCCAGGTATAGGGGTAGCCTACCGCACGATTTTCACGATATTTTATACGGCTACCGCTATACGCCAACGCACTTCTTTCGCGCACTTCTTTTCTCGCACTGCGATATGTAAACTGTAACCGATAAGCGTTTCAGAATTTTATAAAGATTTGTGACAGCACCCATTGTTGAGGTCGATGGAGGGTATTACCCCTCGCACCTCCCCGTTCAATCTGGACGTGCGTATTTCTACGCATCCAGCTTTCGATATTCTTGAAAGTTAGCTATTTTATATACTTCCCATCCCACTAGTAACGGGTTTTAACGTATAGGAAAAGGTATATGCTCTTTGCTTCTTTCGTTGCTCATGTGGATATAATCATGACAGCTTTCATGTATAACTGTTAGGTTTGCATCCTTCCAGTTATTGTGGTTGCCGTCAAGGTGGTGCAAATGTACTCTTTCTTCGGGAGTTAATTTGTGGCCACAATGTCCGCACTTATGGTTTTGCTTTTTCAATAGTTTCGAGGTTCTTCCATCATATAGTTTACTATTGCGTTCGCTCCAGTACACTAGGTCTCCATCGTAAGGTGATTTATTTCCTTGGACTTTGACATGACGGTTTTCGGAGTAGGGGACATTTGGAAATGCTCTCTTTACCAACTCGGATGCTGATTGGCGGTCTTGTTTTGTCTCTTTATTGAACACTTGGAATGTTCTGTAGTTGAGGAACCACAAAGAGAATCTAGGCCCGCTCATATCGCAGAATTTGTGGTAATTCCTCCAGCCTCGAACTATAGGAGCAAGCCTTTTGGCTTTTTCCTTAGCGCCATAATTAGAGTTGTTGACGATGTGTTTTACTTTCTTGCGGAATGATTTAAAATTCTCCTCTGAGGGAAAGCACTTAAATTTTCCGTTTTGCTGGACTTTGAAGTGCCAGCCGAGGAAATTGAACCCATCTGTCGATGCAGTTAGCTTGGTCTTTTTCTCGCTTATCTTTAATCCTCTTGCTGATAGAAATTGGTTAATTTTGTCGAGTAACTTTTCTTCGCTTTCTTCTGGTTTGAGGAAGAACACCATGTCGTCGGCGTATCTCACCGAGGGGTGTATTTCTTCAATCCCATTGAGCGCGACATTAGCTAATAAGGGACTCACTACTCCACCCTGGCATGTACCTTGGTCAGGAAATTCGGGGCTAATTCCAGATTTTAGGCATCTGAAAATCCCTATCTTTAAACCCTTGGGGGCTATAAGATTTTCCATTATGGTAGAATGATTTACCCTGTCGAAGCATTTTTCGATATCCAATTCAAGGATTCTTTTATTGATGCCATTGCAATTACTTCTTAGATTTATCTGTATTTGCTTTTGAGCATCGTGGGCAGAGCGCCCCGTTCTAAATCCGTAGCTGTTGGCGTGAAAGGTCGCTTCATGTGCTGGTTCTAAAGTGAATTTCGCGCTTACATTGCCAAGCCCGATCCACGATAGTAGGCACTTTAAGGTTTCTAATTGAACCGCCCTTTTTGGGAATTGGAATCACTCTTAGTTGATTATGTTTCCAATCTGTCGCATATTTTCCTAGGATTGGTTCGAGTTCAAACCTTTCCTTATGCGTTAAGGCGACTTTTTTATCTACCCCTGGTGTCTTTTTCCCAGCGTTTAGCTGTGTTACTTGACGTATTGCCAGAAACCTAGCTGCACGGGATTTCAGAATCAGCTTTTGTATTGACCTTGCTTTTTGCATGTCACCAACACTAACAGCTTTGAACACTCTATGTTGTAAGCGGAAAAGGTTCCCTCGGAATTTCTTCCAAGGTAGTGATTTCCAAAGTTCACTGATATTTCTATCGTGTCTAACCATGCTTTACTCCGTTGAGCATTTTCTGAACACCTCAAAGCAATTACGCTCTGTCCTACCTTACACATCGGAGTTCCGTATCTCGTCTTACCTACTGAGGTTTTCGACCTTCTCCCAGACCGATGTATAATTTTTATTCGTTCCGTTCTTTCGATTGTTTTGATGATTTTAGGGCAGTCCCATTTGCCTATCCTCTTCTCGGAGATTACAGCTACCCGTGGAATAGTGCTGTGAGAATTTTGAGAATGAAGTCTACATTTGTGATTCAGGTTGTAGCTTTTCTTTAAGACACTTTCTTAGGACTTGTTTACCCATGTCATCTCCCCATTAGCGCCAGTGTTGTCACCTGCTTATTTTGCAACTGATTGCGCCCTGTCCCCAGCTTTAGCCTCCATAATTCCGAGTATGGTCACTATGGGCAGATTGGGAGTCACATCTCTCCTGACGGGTGAGGCTTACCGTTTCCGGCTCACTCACATCTCTAGAACAGTTAAGGGCTTTCTAGGTTACTTACCCTCTCTAGCCTATAGCTTGCCTTTATAGGTCGGTACTTTTTGGCTAGAAACGAATCGCACTCCACGGTAGAATCAGCATTCTACGAAACGAATACCTGGCACCGGCGGTTGATAGCGGTTAGCTTGAATAAATTTTTCTGCTACATCCCGCACTTCCGTACACTCTGTTACCCTCTGCTTGTCCCACGGCAAACTCATCTGCCCTGGAGACTTCTTTGTTTTGCTTTTGCTCTTACTTTTCAACAGTGACGGCAAAAAGCTACTACCCCAGAAACTCCTTTTCTCCGGTTTTGCCTGTGGTCGATATCTTTGACAAAACCTGCGATACTTCGCCGCGCACTCTTCTAAAGTTCGTCCCAGTTGTAAAAACGCCGGATGCCATTGAGTAATCCCATCATTACTCAGCCTATCATGAGTCCCGTAGTTACTAAAGTCGTAGAAAAAGCCTTGCTGGATATTCGCTGACTGAGGGTTAGCATGAATGTAGCGCAGCGTGTTTAATGCCCTCTTATAATCAGTTTTCTCAAACCCACTGCTGTGATATCTTTTTTCCCAAAAGTGACCAGTTCGGTTGAGCATTCTATTAAAGCACATGGCAGTGTACCAGTTGAGCCAGTGCATGATTTTGGGGAGGTCTTCTGGTTGATTTGGCTCTATTAAATAATGAACATGATTGCTCATGATACATAAAGCATAGAGTTTAAAATTGAACTTATCCTGAGCTTTCTTGATAGCGTAAAGAAAAACTTCTCGGCATTCATAGCTACTCAACTTAAACTCTCGGTTGTTGCAGCGCACAGTGATGTGGTAACAGTAGTTGGGTTGGAGGTCTCGTGGTGGACGTGGCATTAGTTTCAGCAAAAAAATTTAGACACGAGTATGTTACCAATGAAGTGCGATCGCCCCAAGTACGCTCCATCATTCCGTCTGGGACAGGACGAGAGTTAAAAAATCTCATCCCGTTTGCTGATCACCTTACCAGTAAATACCGAAAGCCAATTAGTAATAAAAAAATACCGTACAGCTTTTTCATTGTCTCACTGCTAATAAACGGCTGACTTGCAAACAATGCCCCAAATAAATTGCCGACTATTAGACCAACTGCGATCATCAAGGCATACTTAATATTGACATTACCATTGCGGTAATATACTGCTGCTGCCAAAATACCAATAGGCAAAATTTGCGCAGCAAGAGAAGTGCCAGTAGCAAACTTCTGATCTAAACTCAATAGCAGCACCATTGCAGGCACTATAATCGCACCACCACCGATCCCAAACATGCCGCCTGCAACACCAGCAACTAGACCAATGAGTAAGAGTTGGATAAGTATATTAGACATACAATTTTAGGAGTTAGGAGTTAGAAGTTAGATGAATAAAAGGGTTTAAGCACAGAGCTAAATCAAGGATTTAGTGGTCCACAATGAGTAGTGGGTCGAATCCCCTACAAATTGATTCTGACGGATGTATCCTGACTCCTGACTTCTGACTCCTGACTCCTGACGCCTGAATTCTTCATTTGATTTGATATAATTAACTTTGGTAGCATCCCATGAACCCCTTTTTGGGGACTGTTGACAACTTGAGTAATGCGGAAATTCACTGCTAAACTACACAATACATAAGCCTCTTCTGGCGACAAATTTGTAAAGCGGTCTAGAAAATCAATCATGTTTTTCAAAGCCCTTTTTAAAGCTTCGTCTAAGGTTAGACCAAACCCCATTGTAATTATATCAGTGGGAGTTTCGGCAATTGGTGTTGTCAGTTGCACATTCTTGCGAAGTTTTAGGTGAATAGTACCGTTCATGGAAGTTTCAATTGCGGTAACATTAACCTCACCATCACCTTGTGCTGAATGTCCATCACCTATCGAGAATAAAGCTCCTGGGACAAAAATCGGCAAAAATATCTTAGAACCCGCCAGCAATTCTTGGTTGTCTATATTACCACCATAGTTACCAGGAGGAACTGAATTTCGTGATGTTTCTGGAGTGGCGACCCCAAGAATACCGAAAAAGGGTTTGAGGGGAATTTTAATCCCGTTACCTATAGGAACAAGAGCGATGTTATTTTCTAAATCAAGGGGAATGAATCTGAGCGCCGGTTGATTAAATTGGTTTGGTAAAGCTCCCCAGCCTGTACGAATCGCATTGAAGCCAACAGGGACACTGGGTTTAATAGTTAACAATTGTACTTCCAACACGTCCCCTGGTTCTGCACCACGCACATAAATTGGTCCGGTCAGTAAATGCGGTCCCCCAGCCACTTTCCGTTCTTGAGGAAGATTTTGGCAGATGTTGAGGAACTCTGGTGTGAGAAACTCTGGTGGCGCTTTGTCGTAGATGTAGTAACCAGTGTAAGTTTCTACTTCTACTGTGTCCCCAGAGTCAATAACTAGTGCTGGCTCTAGAAGATGAGAGAAACCACCCAGATGCACTGTTTTCTTGGTGGCTTTGAGAATGTGGTGAACCATTGTCCCTGAATGCTAGCTTAGAGATATTGTAAGGTGTCTCGTTCATTTGCTAAACAGCAAAAAACCCGGTTCCTTAAAGAAACCGGGTTTGGTGAGTTGGTGCTTAACAGCAACGGTACTGAGTGATTGTGTTAAACTCTGAGACCCTTAATATACAAGGGTAGCCCAGGAAAAATGTCTTTGAAGCACCAGAGTTTAACAGTTCGGCTTGCAAGATTTAGGTAGCAATTAGTTTTCGTCCCGTCCGTGAACTTGCGCAGGCGGACTGGTGGCTTCAACAGCAGTGAATGGTTCTAAAATTTTGTAGGTGTGAGAGGCTTCTTTTGGCACTACCCAGGAACTCCCAGGTTCTAACAAAACCATTTGACCTTGAATGTGTAACTCAGCGCGACCACTAATCACGTAGCCGACGGTTTCATATTCCCGCGCTGCTGGTTCTTTAGGTTCACCTGGTTGCTCATTTTCCCAAAGGCGCATTGCTACAGTTTTGCCAGACGCAAGATACTTCTGACCGAGTTGACCTTTGGGTGAATAGGCGGAGTCTACTTTTTTAACACTTGTATCAGACATGTTTGTTTCCTTAATGACTCGAAAGGCTTGTAGTTGCGGAACCACAAGCCTGCTTCAAAGCTCTCTTAAACTTTGTCTTTATTTGGATTCAAAAATTCCTTTGTAGACTCAGGAAGTGGTTCATCAAGATTGAGCTTTTCTTTGATATTTTCAGCGGTTTCTTGCAGGTTATTTTTGACTTGTTCAATCAAGTTGTTAGATTGAGTGCCTTTTAAATCAGGTGTTGTTTTGTAATCAGTACCTAACTTGTTGTCGTTGATATTGCCAGTCCGATCACGGTTTATACTATCGGTTCCATCAGGTGTTCCTTTATAGTAAATACCTGCTTCGGATTTTACATCAGCTCGCGCTTGCAGCGTGTCATTAGAGCCAAATGATTGTGTTACAAAAACAGTCAATCCTACCAAGAAAGCTGCCAAAAATTGGCGTAGGCGCAGATTTTTTACCCAAGAAATTGCTTTGTTCATAAAACTCTCCAAGTTAACAAAAATAATTCACAAGAACCAAGCAACAGATGATATATTGATCGGGTCTGATAGATTAGTTATTTACTACATCCATGACCACAACATCCGTTGGTGTGGTTCGTACAAAAAACTACCAAAAAGCTACATTTATACAGCCGTACCTGTAGTAGCCTGAGCAGGCTTCACTTCAGTACCTACCCTTGCCCGATAAAGTTCTACAAGTTTCTGTTCAGACTTTAACAGGTCTTTGTGGATTTCGGTGAAAATAGCAGTTGTTAAGGGGTCAGTATATGCCGCTGATAAGTTGCCAATATCACCTATACCCGTCTGCAAATCACCCAAAGCGGAACGTAATTGATGTATGTCGTCACTTCCTGTAAAAGCGGTTTTCAGCTTTGCATACTGGTTAGCAATGTTTGCTGTCAAGGAAGGTTTCTCGCCAAGTTCATGAAGACGTGCTTCCAAGACTTGGATGTGACGTTGTTTGTCAGCAATTATTTCCTGAAAGAGCGATCGCACTTCCTGATCCGATACTTTCTCGGCATACTTCTCCAGTGCTTCCTGTGAATAACGTTCACCAGCAAGGGCTGTATTCAAACCTTGAACAATCTCACCCTTTGTTGAACCACCCCAAGCATCAGCCAATTTCCACCATTCAGCTTTTGTGTCTTGCGTATCTGGCAAAGCCGCATCTTTACCACCGTAACCCAAATAACCCAAAATAGCCGTGGTGAAAATCGGCAAATCTCCTGGTTGACGTGACGTAATCAAATTTCCATCAATGAGCAACGGTGCATCGATATAATTCGCACCTGCATTAATCATATCTTTGCGAATTGCCACAAATCCCGTTGCTTTTTTACCTTTCAGCAAGTCACCTTCAATCAAAAGTTGCGGTCCGTGGCAAACTGCAGCTACTAATTTTCCTTGCTGCATTGCTGCTTGTACAAAGCTCACTGTGTTTGGGTTCCGTCGCATTTTATCAGGAGCCATCCCACCAGGGATAATAACAGCATCAAATTCAGAAGCCACAGCTTCAGTTGTAGTGCCATCGGCAGAAATAGAAAGCTTACCACGTTTTCCGTGATAATTTTCATTCGTCCGCGAACCGAGGACAACAACTTCTATTCCCGCTTGTTTTAAGCCATTGTAAGGGACTTGAAACTCTGCATCTTCTACATCATTTTCTATGAGAATTGCAACTTTTTTCTTGTGAGAATTCCTGTTATTGCTTACCATTAGAGTTCCTTTTGATTTTCTCTTCCAGTTTGAATTCCAATATCTTTTGCTTCATCGCCAACAATACGTTCTCTAATTGTTTCTAACGTACCATAGGTAGCTCGTTCTGCTTCTTCCCGTGAATTTAACTGGGCAACACTTTGAACGTGTTTAATGAACTCGTCATACTTCATTTTCACCTCCAGTAGTTCATGGCAAGACGAAATTTAAAAATAGTTATGAGTCAGAAGCTAGGAGATACTAGAAAATGATTTCTGAACCCTAATTTATAACTCATAACCCATGTTTGAAGTGGCTATAGCGTGAATTTATACCTTACAAGGTTAGGCATCAATTGCGGGCTTCTCTTCAATCTAAAGAGAGAGATTGTTTTATTTCTGAGGTGATACATCTTGAACAAGGTCACCCTGTAAAAAGAAAGGGTTAGCGATAAGAATACAGTAAGAGCTAGTCATATGGCAGAACAAAAAGATTTAGCACAGCAAAATAGTGATAACGACAAGCTATCCGGTGACTTACCACAGGATATTACCGAATCTTACGGAACTGGAGTTAAAGATTTGCCAGGGTATAACATCGGTGGTCGAACAATGGAAGATGAGAGGCGCGAGTATACACAAACCAGTCCCGAATTAACTGGTGGTGACGTTGATGCATATTGGGAAGACGCAGACGCGGTGGGTGATGAGGCTGTTGGTGGGACATCGCCTACTCCCGATCAAAATGTGACTGAAGATTTAGAAGCAGCTGTTGGGCTAGAAATGGATGATCGAGCCTTTCTGCGGACAAACGACATTTTAGAGGGACGGGACAACCGTCGTTGGGAGTTAGATCCAAATTCCTCTGAGGATTATCAGGATCGAAGAGAATAAAAAAGCGTGATTTGATTAATTAAGTAGATAATCAATATACCCGCATGTACGGCTCGATGAGTGATATTACAAAGCTATTGTTTTGGTATCGTCTAGTCCAACCCATGGAAGATGCTACTATCATTCCTCTGCCCGATAACTATCAGCTTTCATTTTAAGCTCAGGAACTACTCGGCAAGATTACGTCATTAGATTTTCGGGAGGAAATTACAGTTTACTTTTTACTTTTGCCTTGTTCGGTGATAAGTGCTAGATTGCTTATTATAGAAGCAAAATTTAGCAAATAAGCTATGCAAACCATTACTGACATTGGTACGCTTATTGTCCACACAACAGGAATCTGTGGTGGTCGTCCCCGCATTACTGGAACGCGCATTACGGTTCAATACATCGTGAATGAAATTAAGGCAGGTGTCACACCTGAAGAAATCCTAGAAGATAAGCCCCACCTGACACTTGCAGGCATTTATAGTGCTTTAGCATACTACTATGCAAACAAAGCATCGCTAGATGATGAATTTTCTGCTTATGACGAAGAATGCCGTCGTCTAGAAGCTGAGTATAAAGTAGGAAATCTGTCGTGAGCCGTTTTCGCGTGTACTTAGATGAAGACACAATTAAAGGGGCGCTGAGTAAGTCTGCCTGAGTGTTTCTTCGATAGAATTCACCTGCTTGAAAACCTCGATCAGTTTATGAGCTCTTGTTTCTCGCTTCATCAGAAGAAGTTTTAGCGGGTTTAATAAGTGAATGTCTGGATCGAACAAAAGTGCAACCTCAGCTGCTTGCAAAACCTTTGTCGCGTTCTCAAAAATATCTTTGTTGTCAAATCCTTCTTGCGCCGAAAGTTGGTGCAAAGCTGGATCGGGTACGTTTGCTCTCCCAAGCAGTGATTGGTCTAAAGCAAGACCTTTTAACAATGCAAGCAGACCAGCATAGACCAAAAAATCATCACAACTATCAAAAGCTTTAAACTCAATGCGACCGACTTCTGCAGGAATGCGTGCTATTTTTGTCAATGAAGGGACACTCTCAATCAGTTGTTCCCGGTTTTCGACAAAAACCATGACTGCGGGTCTTTTGCCTGTTCTAATAAACGTCCGTACTGATAGTCCTTGCCACAAACCCCCTTGATAAAAGGGAGAACTATAACTGAAAGGGACAATATAGGGGCTATAATAAGTGAGTTTTCTGCCAAGATCAATTAAGTTTTCACAAGACAATCCTGCCACTGAAATATTTAAGTCTGGACCATAGGTCAGCACGGCAATGTCCTCAGTCTGTCTTTCTGGTGAAGCCTGTCGCCGTCTGATTTCATAATCATTTAGTGGGGGTTCAGGCTTATAAACAGTATGGTACGGATTAAAACTAACCAAAACTGGCGAAAAACCAAATTGAACAGCAACATTGCGCAGCAAGCGAAAACTTTCTGACAATTCAGTAATAGCGCTGTGAATTTCGGAGTGTATGGTTGTTCTAATTTCAATGCCTTTCGGGATGTATTCGATAATTTTTTCAGAATCAGCATATCTTTCAAAACCCTCGATATACCACCTTTTTTTTCTAATTCCATCACCTCCAGTACGTAATGTAGGGTAGTCACTGGAGTATATCGGTAGCCTTTCGATAATTTGATCGAAATCAGCAAACTTTGTGCAAGAATAATCAGCGAACTGTCCTTCCTTGTTGAGGAAAGCGACTTCATGCTCAATACCAAAACGAAACATTATAATCTATACCTTCTGGAATAAACTTTAATTTTTTGCATAAAACCTCACCTAACTTAATTTTTTGTCATGATTATCCTCCGGAGGTGAATTAATTCAAAATTTCTTCATAACTCTATCATAAGGATTGGCTCGCCAGTCCCTTGTTCATGCTCATGGCAATCACCCTCCACAACGGCTTTAGCAATAATCACCACAGATCTGCTTTTTCCACGCGAGCTAGTATGGACGAGACAATAATTAATATTCAGGCGTGAGTTTATGACAACTGCAGTGAAATCCCCCTACACCAGCGAGCAAGTGGCAGCTTGGCTGCGTGGCTTGCTGACAATTGCTTGGGCAGATGGTGACTTTGATGCCCAAGAACAGGAATTGATTGCTAGCATTACTAAGAATGTACTGGCTCCTAGTAAGAATTTAGAGTCGCTAAATCCCATTGAACCAGAGGAATTAGCTGCTATTTTAGGCAAAGGTACAAAAGCTGGGGAAAATTTCTTACGCACGGCGGTGATGGTAGCGATCGCAGATGGTACTTATTCTTCCAGCGAAGACTATCTCCTGCACCAGTTATGCAAAGCGCTAGAACAGCCAGAGAACATGCTAGAAGTTCTCCGCCAGACTCTAGAAACACAAGAATTAGTCGTGATAGAACCTGTTGCTGCACCTACAAAGCACCAACTTGATGCACTACGTCCCCTACGTGATTGGCTTGACGGATTAGATATCCAAGACCCTGGAGTTGCTCGATTTTTGTGCAAAATGATTCCCTCCCAGTGTCCCTTTGAAAAAAATGTCACCCTTTTCAAACGCAAAATTGTTCGGATTCCACCATTGTGTAAGGTCAACCCACTCTACGAGCAACTCATGAGCTTACGTTTTCGCGCCCTTTCCTATCTAGCGGATGATTGTGGTGAAGATGTTACACAATATATATAGTTAGTTGTTAGTGGTTAGTGGTTAGTCGTAATTCATCACAACCAACAACTAACAACTAACAACCAACAACCAACTAAATTATGCAATTTATTGACCAAGTAGAAATTGAAGTGGAATCTGGTAAGGGCGGAGATGGCATTGTTGCCTTCCGGCGGGAGAAGTACGTGCCAGCTGGTGGTCCCTCTGGTGGTAATGGAGGGCGGGGCGGTTCGGTAATTTTCATTGCTGAGGAAAATCTGCAAACCTTGCTAGACTTTAAATACAATCACCGATTTCAGGCAGAAAATGGTGCTCGCGGTGGGCCAAATAATTGCACTGGGGCAAATGGAAAGGATTTGATCATTGAAGTTCCCTGCGGCACTATTGTTTATGATGCTCAAACGGGAGACGTGCTAGGAGATTTAATTGAACCTAAGCAAACCTTGCTGGTTGCTCAAGGCGGTAAAGGTGGACTGGGAAACCAGCATTTCTTAAGCAACCGCAACCGCGCCCCAGAATACGCCCTTCCAGGATTACCTGCAGAAATCAAACAACTGCGTTTGGAGTTGAAACTCTTGGCTGAAGTGGGCATTATTGGACTACCAAACGCGGGAAAATCCACTTTAATTTCTGCTTTATCCGCCGCCCGCCCGAAAATCGCCGACTACCCTTTTACAACTTTAGTGCCGAACTTGGGTGTGGTACGCAAACCCACTGGTGATGGTACAGTTTTCGCCGATATTCCCGGATTAATTGAGGGAGCATCCCAAGGAGTGGGATTAGGACACGATTTCTTGCGCCATATTGAACGCACCCGTGTGCTATTACACCTGATTGATGCGACTAGCGAGCAAGTGGTGGCGGATTTTAACACAATTCAACAAGAATTGCAAGCCTATGGACGAGGTTTAGCAGAGCGTCCACAACTTTTGGTGCTGAACAAAATTGATGCTGTTGATCGGGATTCCACGAATTTAGAAGCGCTGGCTACACAGCTAAATCACCTCTCCCACGTGCCAGTTTTCCTGATCTCATCTGTAACTCGTGCCGGATTGGAGCCAATGTTACAGCAAATTTGGTCAATTCTCGACCAACTGAGTGCTAATGAGACTGTAGATTTGCTAGCAAGTATGAGTGTGGAATAAAAATCCTTCGTTCTTTGTTTAAGCGTTTAAAGTCTTAACAAGAATCAGGAGATTTTGGAGCTACAATAAAGGCGAGATTTTCTAGCTCCAAGTATCTTTAAATAGTGGGTACTTCACTTGGATATCAACAAGGTAGATATAGACAAATTTGTTCAACAAGCGCAGATAATAAACAGGCGTTTAATTGATTTGTACGACAGTGCTGGCACTGTACCTTTTATCCAAGATGTGTTAGCCAAAGCTTTTATGGAACTTGGTTATGCCTCAGAGATAGTGAAGTTGGCTATTGAGGCACTGTACCAGCAAAACGAGGCACTCATAGAAACACGACATTTGGTGGAAGTGAAACACCAACGCTACCAAGATTTATTTGACTTTGCACCAGATGGCTATTTAGTCACTGATCCTCAAGGTCTAATCCGTGAGGCTAACTTTGCTGCTGCTACGTTACTTAATATCCAAAAGCATTATCTGGTGGGCAAACCAATCATTAGCTTTGTGACTTTAGAAGAGCGTCGGCACTTTCGTTGCTTCCTCACAGAACTATCTAAATATGAGCAAAAAGCAGAGTTAGTAGTACGCTTTCAAAAATACAAGGGAGATTTATTTGACGCAGCTAGTACAGTGGGAGTTGACCGCGATGAACAAGGTAAACCAATTGCCCTCCGCTGGCTGGTACGTGACATTACTGCGCGTAAGCTCATGGAATTAGGATCTGATAACAATGACTATGACTTCAGTCAAAATCGCCCCCTGCACAAGTATCCCAAAGGAGAAATTATCCCCCTCAATCCGCTGGCAATTTGGTATGTTCATCAGGGTTTAGTCAAACTAACTACGCTTTGTGAAGCAGATAAAGAAGTGTTAGTAGGGTTAGCTGGAGCAGGAATGGTTTTTGGCGCTTATCTGACCTCTTTACAGATTTACCAAGCAACAACCCTATTAGATGTCGAGTTAGTGTCAATTGACATAGCAGAAATAGAAGCTGATCCAACTCTGAGCCAATCTCTTTTAGAAAAAATTAACCACCGATTAAAGCAGTCACAATCTTTTTTAGTCATTGCTAGTAGGCAACGCATACAAGACCGCTTGTACGATCTGTTGCAACTCCTGAAACAGGAAATCGGTCAACCAGTCCCAGAAGGAACTCGCTTCAGTGTTCGCTTGACTCATAAAGACCTTGCTAGCGCCTGCTGCACAACCAGAGTCACAATTACACGATTGATGAACAAGTTACAACAGCAAGGCACAATTAGTTTTGATTCAAAAAAACACTTAATCATGAAAGATTACATCTAAAGCAGGTGATAAAACCTCATAATTATCAGACTTTAACAGGAGAGCAACTAAGCTGCATCTGTCTTAAGGGGTTGTTGAACCTTCCTTTGACGAAAGGGTAAGTATATAAGCAATAATCAGGGCATCTAGATTCAGGAATTGCTGTATGATGCCAAGCGCAGACGACATTACCAATCCAAAGTTTAATTCAGAGACTAACGCACCTAAGCGGAAAGCACCTCGAAATCAAATTCTCACAGCTCCACTACCTGACCTGATTGCTAAAAATATCGAAGCGATTACCTTGCTGCATACTCAGGAAGTCAGAGATATTCCCACCCACCAAAGGCTACTAGAGCGCCGGTCGAGTAGAAGGTATTGACAAATGAGGTATGGTATGTATGAGAAGTGATGTGAATTCCGCAAAGCTTTGACAAAGCTGTCGGTTTGATAGCTTCAAAAAGCAAGCATCCAAGAAAGATACCGTCTG
>CAIVAU010000080.1 GCA_903903925.1 uncultured cyanobacterium | reverse complement strand
TATGCGGGAACTACATCGGCGCTATCACGAATCGACCCAGATTACCTTTACCTCTCTCTATCCTGGGTGTGTTGCAGAAACGCCACTCTTCCGCAATCACTATCCCCTATTTCAGAAACTTTTCCCCAAATTCCAGAAGTATATCACTGGGGGGTATGTGTCTCAGGAGTTGTCTGGAGAAAGAGTCGCGATGGTGGTTGCTGATCCTGAATACAAACAATCTGGTGTCTATTGGAGTTGGGGAAATCGCCAGAAGAAAGATGGCAAGTCTTTTGTCCAAAGAGTCTCTCCCCAAGCCCGCGATGATGAAAAAGCTGAACGTATGTGGGAGCTGAGCGCAAAGTTAGTTGGACTGGCGTGAGTAGTCACTTTTCCTGGAGTAATCCGGTGTTAATCGGATATAAACAAATGTAAAATTTCTGAAACTGGCTCGTAGTTGCGCTTTAGGGCTCTTAACAGCAACAAACCATTTTGGGTTTATTTCTGCCTATCTACTTAAATTACTTTTGTCAATTCGTAATTATCTTGAAAATCGAAAAAAATCTGAGGTATTCAATTCAAATTTGTACTGATTTTTCAGAGCCTGAATGAACGATCACTTTAAATATTCAGCGTAGGCGTAGCCCAACCTAAGCATCGCCAGACAAAAATTGTGTTGTCAAACCGCATTTTCGGCTTATGGCTTATTTTTAAGCACTATTACTTATTGACAAATTTAACATAATTTTAATCTGTCACTGATGGAGGTGGAGTAACATAATAAACAACACTTAGCTGTCGCCAGTTAATTTACTAATATGGTTACAGATGATGGCATTGATTTTCGGGCTTATCTACAATGTCTCTGCAAAGATGACACATACAGATGTTGGGAGGACTTCTACACGCCAATCAACGTCTTAGAGCATCAACGAACTAAACCGAAGAAATTATCAAGACGCTTAGATGTGCGGTTGATCGTGCAGACTATACAGCCACTACAATCGGAGAGACCAACACAGGAACAAGAAAAAATCGAACGGTTGGATGCTCTGGAAGGGTTGCGAAAGTACGCTACTAACCATGTGTTACTCAAAGGAAGACCTGGTTCAGGTAAATCAACCGTGCTAGAATGCTTGTTGTTGGAAGAAGCAAAGAAAGCGAAAACAGACTCGCAAGCCAAAATCCCAATTTTAGTACAACTGCGAAGATATAAGTCTTCCGTGCTGGGTGTTATTAAGGATTTTTTGATTGAGCATCAATTGTCGCCTGAGTTACTTAAGGATACCCAGATCGAAAATCTACTATTCGCAGGACATTTCTTGCTATTAATATCTGGCTTGAATGAATTGCCAAATGATCAGGCAAGACGAGACTTGTATACATTTAGGCAAAAATACCGCCGAGTCACGCCAATGATTTTTACCACTAGAGATTTAGGAGTGGATTTAGACATAGAGATAAAGTTAGAAATGCAACCTCTGACTCAAAGGCAGATGCAGCAGTTTGTCCGAGGATATTTGCCAGAGAATGGTGAGGAAATGCTGCGGCAGTTAGGCGGACGCTTGCAGGAGTTGGGGGAAACGCCACTTTTCCTCTCGATGTTATGTGAAGTCTTCAACGACACCAAGGAAATCCCCACTAGCTTGGGTTTGTTGTTTCGTGGGTTTTCGGCAGCTTATGACAAACTTAAGCAAGATGTTCCAATTTCAGAAGGGTTACGCAACTGGCAATCTGAGTTATTGCAACATCTTGCATTTGTGATGATGCAAGGTGACAGTTCTACAGAGTTGCGATTAAGTATTCCCAAACGGCAAGCCTGGAGAGTTTTAACAGATTTTTTACAGGATAAAGTCGCTCATCCTGATGATTGTGCTAGACGCTGGCTTGAGGATTTGCTCAAGTATCACCTGATTCAACTGCGAACAGATGAGCAAATTGAGTTTCGTCACCAATTGCTTCAGGAATACTATGCAGGAGAAAGACTGTTACAACTGCTTCCCAGGATTAGCGATCACAACCTGAAACGAGATTATTTGAATTATTTGAAGTGGACAGAACCCCTAGCTTTAATGTTGGCGTTAGTGGATAAAGAAGTTCAGGCGATGCGAGTGGTGAAGCTAGCACTGGAAGTAGATTTTCAGTTGGCTGGAAGGCTGGGAGGGGAAGTTAAAGACGAGTTTCAAACTCAAACAGTTGATTTAGTTGCTAAACAAAAAGTTCCTGAAGGATTGACGATGTGGCTTTTAGGAACCACACGTTCAAATCATGCAATTCCCTTTTTGTCCAAAGCTCTAGAGAATAAGAATGAGAGTATTCGTTGGTTTGCTACTAAAGCACTAGATAAAATTGCCAGAGACACTACGATTTCTGCGTTAAATATAGCCTTGCAAGATAACAATGATTTTATTCGTAGGGCTGCTTTTAATGCCTTGGAAAAAATTGGCACTGAAGCAATAATTTCTTCTCTACAGCAAGCTTTAAAAGATGAAAATGTTCTAATTTGTGAGCAAGCTATCTATGTTTTAGGTGATATAGCAGGTGAAGCTGCTATTCCTGATCTTATTACAGCGTTAGCAAGAGAAGATGTTGGAATTCGTAACAGTGTGCTTTGTGTTTTAGCTCAACTCTGTGGTAAAGAACAGATACCTGAACTAATACAAGAGTTGGCAGATAGGGGCTGTGATGTTGAGTCTGATACTTTTTGTACTATTAGAAGTTGGCTGGGAATTCTTTTTGTACCTAGACGTAAAATACTTGAAGCTAGACTTACTTATAGCCCTCCACATTCTTACTTTCTAGAGAGAATACAAAATGAGGTCAACATTACTACTTTACATCAAAATTTGTCAGATCAAGACTCTTCTGTTCGCGAAACCGCTGTTTATATGTTAGGGCAAATTGGCAATGAGGAGGCAATTAATGTATTATTCCAAGCTGTAGTTAGTGAACACTGGAGAGTTCGCCTTGGTGCTGTTCATTGGTTAGCTCAAATTGCCAATAAGACTTCCAATAAAATTATATTTAATAATATAATACAATGTTTATATGATACAAATTCTGACGTTGCTGGTTATGCTGGCTATGTTTTAGAGCAAAAAGGTATTCCTGAATTACTGACTAATCTATCCAAGCTTTTATCAAGTCGGGAAACCCATATTTATACTTTAATCCAAGTAGTTTTAGCCATTCAATTACGTTGTAGATATTACAACCACACAATCGCAATTTCGATCCCACATGAAGAAGAGAATTTGTCCGATCCCTTGCTAGATAAAATAAATAAAATCATGTCAGAAAAGCCTAAAGTACAAATGAATTTTAATGCGCCTATTACTATTACTGGTAGCAGCATTGCTGGGAGTGTTGAAGGCGATAGTATTGGCACTCAAAATAATAGCCCTTCAACAGAAAATATTGCTGAAGTAGAAAAAGTGCTTCAGCAATTGCTTGAACAAATAGAGCAGACTAAACCAACACCAATCGAAGCTCAACGAATTGTTGATCAAGCTGTGGAGAAACATCCAATACTCAAAGACGGTCAAATCGTTGAGCAAGCCATTAAACGTTATCCACCACTCAACGTACGTTTACGAAGAGTGGTGACAGCAGCAGGTATTGAGACTGTCAAGGTGTTGTTCGCTCCTGCTGGTATTTTGACTGAAGCCATTGAAGCATGGATTCAACCTGAGTAGGTGTTTACCTCAAAGGATACAAACTAGGCAATGTTAGTGATAGCGTTGCGCCAAGCGTTCAGCTTACTCCTGAGCTCTTGAAGCTTGGGCTGTAAGATAGATTTTAGTCTACTCGCCCTTCTGCTGGGAAAATAAGGTAATTCCACGAGGACTGGGCGTTACCACAAAGGTAAGACACAAATTTGAGAATTTTGTTCATATGTAGTGCGATCGCGTCATAAAATCAGTATTTCCATCGTTACAGAAACTTGCTCGAAGTCTAGACAATATGTAGAAGATGCTTGTAAAGCACAAAGTAGATGCGATCAGGTATCACCTACGCACCAAAGTTGTATAGCAAAATATTTGATTTTTACAGCGTGACAGCATCATCATTAAAAATTAGAAATTATTAGCTGAAAAACTAGAACTTCCTAAGTCTATTTTATAGGGAAATTTGCTATGCCAATCATTATTCCATTTGTCATTCAGACTGTTTTGCCTCTCCTCTCCACTATTTTCGCTCTTTCGATTCCTGTCCTAACTGTGATTATAAATTTCACATTAACTCGCATCCCTAGAATCCCATTATATATCCGCCTCTTAAACACTTTGTATTCAGATATTGACCCATCTGCTAAAGAGCGCAAAATTATTACTGGAGGATTTCTGGTAACTGGCAGTATTTTGACTTTTATGGCTTATTCTCTTGTCCCTTGGACGGGTATGCCTCTAATTGGTGCTGTGATGAGTCCCATTGCTGCTGCTATTACTATTGTAGTGACGTTGACCGTCTTAGAGTTAATTTTTTCAATTAATGAAGGTTATTACCTTCAAAAACTGAAAAGAGAAGGGTTTAGTCAAATTAATGAAATCGAAGCAGATATTAATAATTTGAAAAATATTTTCGGCAACTCCTGGCAAAAAGTGGCAACGACTATTCGTGATGGTAACCAAAAAATTTATGAAGAAGGCTGTAAGCGTGGTATCGATTTTAACGATAAAATTTATCAGAACTATCTTGATCATAAATTAGATGGATTAAATGTATTTTTAAGTAAAACTTCAGTTGCAGAATATCAAACTATAAATGCAAATTTATTAAAGCAAAATCAAGGTAATGATTGGACAAAAGATGCGTTGTCTTTTGGCACAGGTGCAACTGTAGGAACCGTTGCTGGGGTTGGAGCTTCAGCAGTTGCTTCCTCACTATTTGTACCCGCTAGTCTTTGGACAACTATCCAAGGTATTTTTGGAGTATCAACGGGTGTAGTTGTCAGTGCATCAGCATACTCATTACTGACGCTTGCTGCTCCTATTGGGTTAGGAATATTGGCAACTACGGGGATTTACAGCGGTTTGAAGACTTGGAACAGTATGGAGGAAGCAGCTAAGAAAAGTCAGTTTTTATCAGAAATTATTATTGCTGCTTTACCGATGGCTTGGGTAGACGGTGAATTAGCTGACCAAGAGCGAGATACTATAGATAAATTAATAACTACCTCTGGTATGAGAAAAGAGGAGCGAGATTTAGTAAATGAAGCCAGACACAAACGCCAAACTTTTGACCAAATTATGCAAACAAGTATTCTTTTTGATGACGAACATCGAAAAAGAACTTGTAGTCAAAGTAGTGACGAACAGTTGAAGCATCGCCTCATACTGTGTATGGCTTGGAAAATTGCTATTGCTGATGGAAAATTTGAGCAGTCAGAGTTGCAACTTCATAATCGCATGGCAGATAAGCTGGGTATTTCTCGTTCCGAAGTACAGGAAATTCGCCGAGTAATTAATCTCAGTTATGAGGAAGATCTACAAGCAGTGATAGAAGTTATACAGCCGAATGGTTCCAAGGCAAAGCTATTAAGAAGTGTCCGAGAACAATATCGTCTGGAACCAGCACCTGATGACATAGGGCCAGCATTCATATAAAATCAACTAAATAAGAATCATAAATAGAGCTAAATTTTATTTTTCCTTTGGAGTTAAGCGTACTTGAATTTTGAAATTATCAGAGACATTACTAACATTAAAATTATTGCAGTTGGTAATTCTATACGTGAGATAGAACGCTTGCGGAAAACCTATGGTTCAGGACGCTGGCGTAAACTCAAGGAAATTGCAAGCATTCGCTTAAACGACGGAACCATTTGTGAAGCTGAGTTACACTGGTATGAGGCGCATGGCATTGGTAAGAAAGAAATAAAAATTAAATGCTTTTTATAGGAGAGTTATGCAGTCAGCGAATACAAAAACACAATTTGTTGTTTGCATAAGCAACAAAGATTACCCAGCTTCTTTAGAAGTCAGAAAAATTTATCAGGTTGTTCTTGATTCTCATGCAGGTCAACATCAAATGATTAGAGTAGTTGACGAATCGGGAGACGATTATTTATACCCTTTGAATTATTTTATACCTATTGAATTACCCAAGGCGGTTGAAGAAGCGTTTTCCCTTGTCAGTTAAGTGCAAAGTGTGAGGAATTAGAGTCGCTAACGCACGGTCTTCCTGTGTAGGGGCGTCATCAACTTATCAACGAATCACTCGCACATCCAACGCCAACCCCAGTGTTTGCCACAGGCGATCACAGGTCAGAACTGGAACATTCAAAAGCACTCCCACACTCAGACAAGCACGGTCGCCCAAGGACAACCCAGCTGCCCTGGTTTGTAACCAGAGTCGCCCTGCCATCTCAGCCTCCTGGGGAAAAAAAGGAGCGATCGTCAGCCCCAATGCCTCCAAATCTTCCCGCATCCCATCGATTACGACACCAGCAGCTACAGACTTCTGCACTACTTCCGCCCAATTTACACTCGACATCACCGATTCAGCCAGCACTCCTTCCACCACTTCACTTCCAGGCTCATTTTGCAAATAGGCAAGCAATGCCGAGGCATCCAAAACAACTGTCATTCACCTACTTCCCATTTCGCTTCTTCCCGTCGTTCTGCAATCAATTCATCCGCCAGGCTGGTGTCTTTTCTTAAATGGGAAAAACGAGCCTTGAGTCGGCGCTGGACAGTCTCCTGTTTTTCCAGTACAAGCCGTCCATCTTCAAGGCGAGCAATCAACTTATCACCTGGTTGAAAGCCAAGCGATTTTCGGAGAGCCGCAGGAATCACCAATCGCCCCTGCTCACCCAGTCGAACCTCAGCATGGGTAGGAAAGTCAGCCATAGAGATTATGAATATGCCACATTAATATTATATCTGCCACATTGACCTAATTCGTGGCAAAAGAGGGGAAGCGAAGAGCAAATCCTGACTGATATTCACCAGTCAATTGTGCATTCCAAAATTATCTGCTCCCGAAAGCAGCAGATTCGAGCAAGCGTTTAGCTAAAGCCAAAATAAACTGGTGGCTCAGTTGTGTGAGATCATGAAGACTCAATGGTAATGAACGAAGTCTCAACACAATGGAACAACATCGCAAATCAACAGTCGTGATCACAGGTACCTCTTCAGGAGTCGGCTTGTACGCCGCGAAAGCGCTTGCCCAAAGGGGATGGCATGTGGTGATGGCATGTCGGGATTTACCCAAGACGGAAAAAGCGGCACTTGCTGTGGGAATACCGCAGGACAGCTACAGTATCATTCATATAGACTTAGGCTCTTTAGAGAGTGTACGACAGTTCGTTAAGGACTTTAGGGCAAGCGGTAAGTCCTTGGATGCTTTGGTGTGCAACGCTGCAATCTATATGCCTTTATTAAAGGAACCGTTGCGAAGCGTAGACGGATATGAGTTAAGTGTTGCCACCAATCACCTTGGTCATTTCCTCCTGTGTAACCTGATGCTTGAGGATCTCAAGCACTCCGGGGCTACCGATCCGAGGTTGGTCATTTTGGGAACTGTGACCCACAATCCGGATGAGCTTGGTGGGAAGATTCCGCCGCGTCCGGACTTAGGAAATCTGGATGGCTTTGCTGCAGGATTTAAAGGTTCTAACGTCATGATTGATGGCAAGAAGTTTGAACCTGTCAAAGCTTACAAGGACAGTAAAGTTTGCAACGTGTTGACTATGCGGGAACTACATCGGCGCTATCACGAATCGACCCAGATTACCTTTACCTCTCTCTATCCTGGGTGTGTTGCAGAAACGCCACTCTTCCGCAATCACTATCCCCTATTTCAGAAACTTTTC
>CAIVAU010000079.1 GCA_903903925.1 uncultured cyanobacterium | reverse complement strand
TGTTATTCTGCGCGACAGCTAGATGAAGCGGACTCTCTCCTCGACAACCTCGAACATTAACGTCAGCACCATATGTAACAAGAACTCTAACAATCTCATCATTACCTGACTGCTGAAAAACACGCAGGAGAGGTGTCCATCCAGACGTGTCTGTTAAATTGACGGATGCACCACGAGCCAAAAGAGACTTCGCTGCCTGTGGATTATGAAGCCGTGCAGCTTCAAATAATGGACTACTTTTTGACAAGTCTAGGGAATTAACATCTGCACCACAGTCTAACAGAAACTCTACGATATCCTGGTTTCCACACTCGGCAGCCCCATGCAGAGGGGTTTTTCCAAATTCATCTTGTGCATTGACATCGGCACCACGAGCTATCAATAGTTCACAGATGTTTTGACAAACGCTACCTTTAATTCCTTTAGTTGCCCTATGCAAAGAGGAAGACTTAAAAGTTCCTGTTTTCTCATTAACTATTGCACCACGATCTAGAAGAAGTTCAACCAAATTTCTGTTTTGGTACGCAACGGCTTTGGTGAGCCATGATTCTTAGTAGCACTAGTAACATATCCAAAATTAATTCTGCTAGATCAATTCTGAAAATTAGCTTAAATATTGAGATAAGCTGATGCGCAGCTAGATTGTATAAGACGAAAACGTAAAATTATTGTAGTGCGGGCTTTTCGGCCCGCGTCCCATATACAAATTAAGTGCGCAACAGCCTATCGATATTTTGCTTACAAATATTTTTGCCAAAAACTTACTCACTCTAAATCTTCTCGCGCACCATGAGCTAAGAGTAGTTCAACGAGATCTTTGTTTTTCTGGTTCATAGCCATACGCAGTGCACTAGATCTAGTTCCATAAGGGTATCGAACATTAACATCAGCACCATGGGTAACTAGCAATCTCACAATCTCGTCGCCGTGTGGCGTCTGTAAAGCTCTCAGAAGCGGTGTAAAACCTTGCTCATCGGTTAAATTGACCTGTGCTCCACTAGACAAGAGAGACTCCACCACCTGTAGGCGATGGTGCTGCGCTGCATAAAATAATGCGCTGCTTCTTGCGTGATTTAAGGCATTGACATTAGCGCTACAGTCCAACAAGAATTTTACTAGATCTTGACATCCAAGCCGGGCTGCCCAATTCAGTGGAGTATTGCCATGTCCATCCTCTGCGTTAACATCTGCATCATGAGTTACTAAAAGTGAGCAAATATCTAGGCTACCTGTAATCGATGCCTGATGCAGTGGGGAAAACTTAAAAGTTCCTGTCTTCTCATTAACTAAAGCACCATGATTGAGGAGCAGTTCAACAAGCTTTCTGTCTTTATCTTTGTTCCCGATAGCTGCAATTAGCCATGAATCTCCTACTGTCAATCCTCTTGCTAGTTTGGAATTAGCATCTACCCCCTGATCTAGGTAGTACTTGACCAATTCAATGTCTCCAAGCTTCAAAGCGATATCTGGCTCCATAGTAGCACCATGGTCCAACAGAAGTTGAGCAATCTCCTGATGCTGACGGAAAGCTGCCAAGTATAAGGGAGTGCAACCATCTTTCGTTCTCGCGTCGATCTGCGCTTCATGGGCAATCAGGAGTTCTACTATATCCCTATGTCCCTTGAGAGATGCCACATGCAGGGGAGTATGTCCCTCATCATCGACAACATGGACGCTTATACCACTGGCAATCAGTTGCTCAACAACGTCTTTGTATCCATCATAAGCTGCAACAATTAAAGCTGGATTTTTTTTCGCCGGATTGTACATATTACTTGATGAGCATAGCTACTAGACATAGGCGTGGAAATTAATTATGCGTCCGTTGAAATCCTTGGTAGGAGCGTATTGCAATACGCCCCTACATCATTTTCACCAGATATCTACTATGTTTACAAAGAATCTTGCCACCTTCATTCTTAGTTTAGAGAAGTTCGTTTGGATACTAAACCAGTAAACAGGAGGAAATCCCCCGCATACAGAAACAGAAGGATTAGCAGCACAATATTTTTGTTGAGCTATCCCCTGTAAACTTTGAACATTCTTCAGAAGTTAAAAATGCAATAATGCGAAGGTTTTGCCAAAAACTTACTCACTCTAACTCTTCTCGCGCACCATGCGCTAAGAGTAGTTCAACGAGATCTTGGTTTTTCCGCCTCATAGCTATACCCAGCAGACTATATTTAGCTAAAGCTCCCTCACGGAATCGAACATTAACATCAGCACCATGAATAACTAGCAATCTGGCAATATCGTCGCCGCGTGACCCCTGAAAAGCTCTCAGAAGCGGTGTAAAACCTTGCTCATCGGTTAAATTGACGGATGCTCCGCGAGACAAGAGAGACTCCACCACCTGTAGGCGATGGTGCTGCGCTGCATAAAATAATGCGCTTCTTCTTGCTTGATTTAAGGCATTGACATTAGCGCTACAGTCTAACAATAATTCTACTATATCTTGATGTCCAAGCCGGGCTGCCCAATGCAGTGGAGTCTCGCCAAGTCCATCCTCTGCATTAACATCTGCATCATGAGTGATCAAAAGTGAGCAAATATGTAGGCTACCTGTAATCGATGCCTGATGCAGTGGGAAAAACTTAGAAGTTTCTGTCTTCTCATTAACTAAAGCACCATGATTGAGGAGCAGTTCAACAATATTTCTGTTTTTATATTGGTATCCGATAGCTGTATTTAGCCATGATTCTCCTTTTGTTAATCCTCTTGCTAGTTTGGAATTGGCATCTACCCCCTGATCTAGGTAGTACTTGACCAATTCAATGTCTCCAAGCATCAAAGCGATATCTGGCTCCATAGTGGCTCCATAGTTCAGCAGAAGTTGAGCAATCTCCCGCTGCTTCCTGTAAGCTGCTAGGTATAAGGGAGTGCAACCATCTTCCGTTCTCGCGTCGATTTGCGCTTCATGGGCAATCAGGAGTTCTACTACATCCCTATGTCCCTTGAGAGATGCCACATGCAGGGGAGTATGTCCTGCATCATCGACAACATGGACGCTTGTACCACTGGCAATCAGTTGCTCGACAATGTCTTTACCTCCATCATAAGCTGCTACTATTAAAGCTGGATTTTTTTTCGCAGGATTGTACATATTACTTAATGAGCATAGCTACTATCTTTACAAAGAATCTTGCTACGTTTATTCTTAGTTTAGAGAAGTTCATTTGGATACTAAACCTCGAATGGTTTAATTGCAAGATATTCAAGTTTAATCATTTGGAACATCAAGAGCATATGGATAAGCAGTTGTAATTCTGTGTTCTGTAATGCCATTTGTAATGTGAGTTGTGACATATCCTTCAATTGTTATTGATTCACCCCCTATTAATGGGTTTTTTACTAATGCAGACCACATGCCATAGGCAGGACATTTAGATTTGACATATGCCTCACCAATGATTTCTAGGACTTTAATATCATCGAGTAATATTGGGAAGAAAGACGATGTTTTGGTTCCCAAATTGCGTCTCTGTGGAATTCCAAATTGTGCTGTGAAAGGCTCATAGTCTGCTTCATACTCAGCAGGCTCTGTTATCCAGTAATAGTTTCCTTCTTCTCCTGGTTCACCAGCACGTGCTGTAGAGTGGAATCCGGTTATTCTACCATTATTAACTTCAGGGAAAAAGATGTGATGTTCATCTATTGTATAACGACAATCTGGCTGTGGAGTTGGAGTAGGTGTGGGGCTAGGCGATGGATCGGGTATGGGACTAGGTGTGGGACTCGGTGCGCCGCCCCTTCCGGTAGGTGCCGAAGGACTAGGAGACGGAGTGGGCGATGGACTAGGTGTAGGACTCGGTGTGGGACTAGGTCTGGGAGTAGGGGAAGGAATATAGTTAGGATTTGGAATTGTGAATGAATTAGATGATTGATAAGTCCAGGAACCATCCGAATTCTGAACAAAAGCCCCAGAAGTACCAGTTCCAACAATAGTTAAACTAGGGTCTTTTGTATCACCAGTTAAAGATTGAGTTGATGTTTCAGTATTATTATTTTTATAATCCTTTGGATCTAAAAGAGCAGTGGCAGCATTCCTAGAAGCAGAATCCCATTGATTCCATGGAAGCGGACTACCAGTGGGAAGTTGATTCGGAGGAAAGGCAAACGCTTGCAGAAGAGTACGACCGTTATAATTGAAAGTACTGCCATTAGTATAAACAATATAGGAAGCAACATCCCCATCAAGTGGTAGCCCAAGAGGAGTCACAAACGCATAACAAGATCTTCCAGACTTAGAAAGATTTTTCGTAATAGAAGAAGTTAAGGGATAGGGATTTCCATTACTACAATTATAGTAAACAGGAGGAAATCCCCCGCATACAGGAACAGAAGGATTAGCAGCACAATATTTTTGTTGAGCTATCCCCTGTAAACTTTGAACATCAGAAGAAGTTAAACCAGCAATAGCAAGACCAGCAAGCCCCGCACCTATAAAAGCTCGTCCAATAAACGAACCAGAAACAGTAGTCCCGGTCTGAGTAACCAATGCCGAAGCCGTTGAGGAAGCTCCAACCAAAGGAGCAGAAACTGTAGAACCCTCATAAGCAGCTAGCTCAGCACCTCGCTGAGTATCTAAACTACTGAGAAATGCATAGGTTGGTTGAGGAAATAAAAGGTTAACAGACAGAACAGAGAAAGCAGCTATCGCCGCAAAAAGTCTAATGAGAAACAAACGACGTTGCCGCATTTAATGCACCTCAAAAAGTTAACCTTAAATTAACCTTTTCAAGATGGCTTCAATTAAATTTTAGTAGGTATTTCTTGAGTAAAGAATAATAATGTTATGGTAAAGTTTCTCTTCATTTACCCTTTAAAGTGTTTCGAGGGAAAGCAATAATGATTACAAATCCATCCCATCTGGTACAAGTGTTTATAGTTGCGCTTTAGCGAAGACAGCGCAACTACAAACGAATTAAACTTTCAACTCCACATGATATTTTTGAGCAATTTGAGCAACTTTCTCCAATTGCTGTTGTGATGCTTGAGTTAATATTGCGTCCGTTTCCGCTTCATCCTGACCTGCTTGAGGAATTAAATACTTGACATAAAGTGAAACAAAATCCACCACAGCCGCGACACTTGGCAAAGCGTGTTCATCAACCTGTTTGCCTGCAAGTACTGCTGCTAACCCATCTTTAATCGGGTTTTTTTTCACTTGCATGAACTGATCTATAAGTTGGTTGATGTATTCTCCTGTTGGTAGGTTATCTAACTTACTTCTATTTGGAATAAAGTCGTATCCCGCCTCTTTTGCCTGCTCTAAAATACACCATTCTGTGAACTCTTGCAGTGCTTCTTCGGGAAGGTGAGAAAGATATTCGTGTAACGCTAAATCAGACATAAACTTATCTCGTAAATTTTAGTTTTGGTTTACTAGTTATGCTGTACGGAAACGTGCCAACTCCTCACCTGTTTTGGCATCATGGGCGTGAACAGTGCAAACTAGACAAGAATCAAAGGAACGTGCTACATGACCCACCTCCACGGGATCGGTTGAGTCATAAATGGGTGTCCCAATCAAAGCTTCCTCAATCGGACCACGTACCCCTTCAGCATCACGAGGTCCAATATTCCAAGTACTAGGGGCGATAACTTGGTAATTTTTAATCTTACCGCCCTCAATCTCTATCCAGTGACACAGGGAACCCCGCGCTGCTTCTGTTGCACCCCAACCGCGTCCATCTTTTTCCTTCGGTTTGATATACCAGGGGTCATTTAATCGGAACTCACGCAAGCAACGTTCAGCTTGACGATACAACTTCACCACTTCGTGAACTCGTGCTAACTGGCGGAGATGGATATTTGCACCACCCATGTGCTTAAATACATCTAATATCAATCCGTCATAGTGCTGCCAAGACTCGCCATGTCTCCCACCCGCAACCAACTGACGCGCTAAGGGACCAGCTTCTAAACGTCCGTAGTCTTGGTGACGTACTGCGGTTGACCAAGAATAGTCATTGTTGAAGTCCTTGGTATTTTTTTGAGTGGGTTTACTCGTGCGATCAAAAGGGTGAACATCCTCTGTTCCTTCGTCGTACCACGAGTGAGTTGTGTTCTCGCGAGTAAAAGTATGATCCATCAAAGTGTGAGTGTCAGTGAAACTGTCATACACTCCGCTTTTCATGATCATGGCAGCATTTCGCCCAGCGATCGTTGGCTTCTGGTATTTGTCCTCATGAGGTAAATATCCCCAAGTCACATATTTACCAACACCAGCACCATATCTATCTAGACCGATATCTAAACCCATGCGCCAATAAAGACCCAAATCAGAATCGCGATGATTGGGCTTTTCATCCAGCCACGTCATGAAGTCATCATAAGTCTTGATTTCTTCGTAACGTTCTAAAGAACAACCCAACCACACAGGTTCTAACCAATTGGTGCGGAAATATTCCAGAATCGACCAAGCGCGGGTAATGTCTGTTAAAGTGGGAGCGCACATTACTCCACCAGGAACCATATAGCTAGAATGGGGCCATTGACCACCCAATAGCGCGTAAATTTCTACAGGTTTGCCAGAAATTGTAATGCCAATTTCATAGGATTTGCCTGTAAAAGCTGCAAAGCGTCTGCAAGCTTCTTCATAAAAGCGACTACTCCGATAATTTTTATTGGTCAAGTCAATGGCAAATAGACCATAAAAGTACCGAGGTATACTTTGGATTGTCTCGACAATTTGACCCAGGTTTCTAGCTAATATGGCATTGCGCGGAACTTCTGTTTCCCAAGCAGTATCTAATGCTGAAGAAGCACAAGTGAGGTGAGAACCACCGCAAATTCCGCAAATCCGAGGTGTAACAATTAATCCAGCTTGGGGGTCTTTACCGCGCAGGATCACTTCAAATCCTCGGAAGAGTTCAGCATGAGTCCAAGCGTTGACGACTTGCCCATCTTCTATTTCCACTCGGACATCTAAATCGCCCTCAACTCTGCCGACGGGTGAGATGTCTAATGTTTGAATTGTCATGGTTGTTAACTAAACAGTAAAAATATCTTCTTCTGCCCAAGGTGGTGCTGCATTTTTTGCAACAACGGTAAGTAAGGCGTAGTCTGTTTTCTTGATTCCTGGTGGTAATTCCTTCGGAACCCCCATAACAGTTTGCGTTTTAAAGACGGTTCCTGGTTTGAGGTCAAAGAAGGGGAATTCTGGTTCGGTACAACCTAGACAAGGCATACCTGCACGAGTTTTAGACGAAACGCGATTCCACAAAATGCGGTTACAGGAAGAATGGGTCATTGGGCCACGACAACCCAAATCGTAGAAGAGGCATCCTTTACGTTGACCAAATTCTGAGGTTGTTGCTTTGTAGGTAAAGTGGACGTTGCGCGTACATCCTGTTTGGGTAAATGTGTTGAAGAAAGTTTGCGGACGATGCAGTTCGTCGAGGGTAATGTCACTGATTCGACCTGTGGCGATCGCAACCAATATTTGAGTGATCCAGTCAGGATGGGCGGGACATCCGGGAATGTTGATCACAGGTAATCCCGATTTTGCCCGAAAATCTTTCCCTAAAAAACCGCCTTCTTGACGTTTGAGAAATTGTAATCCTTCCGATTCGCTGGGGTTGGGTGCGATCGCCGGAATTCCTCCCCATGTAGCGCAATCTCCCACAGCAACGACAAATTGAGCAACTTTGGATAGGTCACTTAACCAGTCTTTCATGGGACGGTCAGCAAATCGATTCCATTCGCCGGTGCCATTGGGGGCATTAATGACCGTACCTTCAAATACCAAGATATCAAGGGGTATTTTGCCAGAAATGCAGTCCCACAAAAGTTTTTGCAAATTTGCACCTAGTTCCATTCCCAAGGATGGATGCCAAAGTACCTTCATCCCAAAGTCAGTAATTAAATCGCAAACTGTGGGTTCTTCGGCGTTAAGAAATGATATCGTGTTGCCTGAACAAGCACCACCTTGCAGCCAGAGTATGTTAGTCATCAGCTTGTATTTTTCCCATGCCTAATTCAGGTGATCGTGTTTGGAGAGACTCCCCTGCTTCTAAAGATTATTTTTTAATATCAGGGATTTTTTGACGCAATTATTCCTACTAAATTAAATTTTCTATTTGAGTGAAAAAATATGCTGTAAAATTCTTATAAAAATGTTATTTTCTAACAAATTGGATGAACAGAAAAAGTAACACACGCTTCTTATGAGACGCGATTGGGTATGATTTTTACGAGGGACACATTGCGAGGCTGCTTTTGGGTCATCCGAGGGCTTCAAGATATGGACGCATCACATTCTGCATCCGGCAAATCTTAGCATACTGCCAGATCTCATCTACTGTGCAGCGTTTGGAACGCAGACCCTCTCGCAGGGCTTCAAGCGCAACATCAAGCCCAATTTTGTTGCGAAACTTGAAGCAATCAACCACGGTTTTGGCAGAAGAATAAATGGGGACGTGTACCCCTTCAATTTCATGATCTTCAAGACCAGACTCTAGGGACTGACCTGACAATAGAGACTAAAAAACACTTTATCACAAATATCTAATAGGGGGAAAAGTAGTCAAGGCGCTTGGAAGGAAAGAACGGAGAAACAGCTTGAGCCTATTGCCTATCAAGGCTATGAAATTTGAGTTGACCTAGAGGAATAATTTGTTGTCCAAGACGAGTGAACAGAAAAACTTGATAAATACCTGGTTCTATAAACTCACAGGATATCTGAGTGATGTTATCTCTATTTTTCTGAGTCTGACATTGCTTGAGAAGATATTTCTTTTCTTGAGAAGCTTCCTCACTGAAAAATGTCGTGAAATCTGAAAATAAAGACTCATCTTCCTTCATATTACTCAAGAAAGCTAAAATACTTCCTTGGTAACTGGGATAGCTTCTAATTTGAATTAAAGCAGATTTTTGAGCATTTGTTTCATATTCTGTTGGTGTGATCAATGCTAATTTTTTAGCAAAAAACTCAGGCTTGAGAATAGGCTGTTTTTCAAAAGAGACTTCATCTTCAGAGTGAGGTAAAAGCTGCCAATCCGGTTGATTAGGAAGATGACTTATAATCATTGCTTTCGGAGGGGGCATGAGGTAATCTGCTCTATATTTAGAGTGAAAAGAATCATCGTCATCCCAGGTTGTATCAACTAATTGCCAACTATTTGCAATCTTAATAGCATTCCAAGCATGAAGAGTCCAATCATAGTTAGAATGTATAAATCTTAGTGTTTTAGGAATTAAGTTGAGAGGAGCCTGATCTTGACGGATTTGGCCTTCAATATAAACAACCTTCACACCAAGAGCTTGCCCTAATGCCGTGAAAAGATTAGCATAACCTTCACAAACAGCTTTGTGAGTGTGGAAAACAGTTTCAGCATCTTGAGACGGTCGGATTCCTGTTTCTAGCACATCTAAATCATAAGTAAGCCGACTAACGACATAATCATGTAATGCCTTAATTCGTAAGTAGGGATCTGGTTCCCGTTGATTGATATATCGAGCAACAGATTTAATACTTGTTTCAACATCCGATGGCATATTAGCAACAATTGGATGAATCATCTGATGATTTTGCCATGGCCAAGGTGAGTTTAAAGTAGGAGGTATAGGCTGATAAACGAGACGTGTAAAAAAATTCTGAGTTGGGTTATTAATTAGAGATGGATTAGCTTGATAAATGAGTGCTATAAAAAGTAAAGAAAAACCGAAAAAATATTTAGGCTTAACCTGTTTTAGACGCTCAAGAGCAGAGGATTGTGCGATTAACAGAGAAAATCGATTATAATGGTGAAATATTTGCTCTTTTGTAAAAACGTAAGCAACCAAGCCGAAAACTAAAATTCCTCCAAGAATAATCAACACAAGGGAAGTCGTAGGAATAGCAACAACACTGCTGCGAAATAAATATGTACATCCTATGAGTATAGTTACAAAGATTAAAAGCGCGGCAATTCTCAATTTCAAACGCCTTCTTTGTCGCCGCTTCAGCCTACCAACTTCCTGCTGAAAAAGATTTTCAAGAGACATAAACACCCTACTTTCTTCTGTTTTATTGCGTAGGCTTTGCGACAGATGTGACCAAGAGCATAGTGTGAGATCAGCAAGTCAAAAGTTAAAGCGTAGAACTACGCTAGTTGCTACCCTGAGGGAAGCCGCCCTTTAGCCCTCTACAAGTCGGGAAACTCTAGCCCAACACTAGCTCTCTAATTTTATTTCTGGTATCCCCACACCCTATTGCCTACCCCCTACACCCTTTTCATTAAATCTAATTCCTATTTTAAACTCTCGAGAATTTAAACAGCCAGTACCTATTCATGAAGAATTGAAGAGAATTGCCGAATGAATTCTGACCCAAAATCGTAAGAATTTAGGAGTCATGAGTCAGAAGTCAGAATTTATAAGGGTTGGGTATCTATCTTCACTACCTAAAACAGCTCCTATTATCTCCCGCTTCTTTAACAATTCTGACTCCTGTATTCTGACTCCTGAATTCTGAACCAAAATCTAAAACCCGATTTTAAACCACCCTTCCTGTTCCAATGTTTCAATCAACTGAAGTCCCCGAGGGTCTCCCACTCCTAAGATTGCGGCTTTGGCATCTTCCCTCACTCCCAAATCTTGGTCTTCGGCAAAAGCTTGAATCAAAGCATCTATGGCGGTGGCATAAACCACATTAGAAGGCAATTCGCGGCACAGTTGTCCGATCGCCCAAGCACAATTACTCCGCACCGCTGATACAGGGTCTCGTACTAAGGCTTCAATTAAGGGTGGTATTGCTCCCACAACCGCTTCGTAACTCACGTCTGCCATTTGTGCTAAAGCACTAGCTGCCCACAACCGCACTGCTGAAATATCAGTTCTTAAGGCGTCTGCTAAAGGTGGTAAACTACGCTGATCGCGGCAGTTTCCTAATGCCCAAACCACACCTTTACGTACATAGCCATTCCAATCTCGGTTTAATTGGGTAATCAAAGACTCCACAGCATCGGGACTGGGGTTGCGTCCGATACCATATGCCGCACCCACCCGAACCAAAGGACAGGTATCAGTTAATAGACGAATCAAATGAGGGGTTGCCCGTGCATCCTCTAAATCGCAGAAAGCACGCGCTGCTAACATCCGCTGCTGGGGTTCAGGGTTTTGCAATAATGCCAGCATGACATCTGGATCAGGCTTAGGCAACTCTGATTCGGCAGTGAGCGGTTCTAAGCAATCTAGAGGGCTTTCGAGCTCTGCTTCGGCATCAAGTAGGCTTAGGTCTTCTTGGTCATACATACTTTATTTCATTATTAGTACCCATCCTACTGCCATCCACTAGAATCTGTACTCTATATTATTCACTATTAAGAGATCTTATCATCCATAGGGACTGGGTTTGATAACCTAGTTGATTGTAAAGATTTAATGCGGCTGTGTTTGATTTAAACACTTGCAACCCAATCTGGTGATCGCCTCTGCTCCTTGCCCAATTTTCGACATATCGCATTAAAGCTGTACCAACACCCCGTCGCCGATGCTCTGGCACAACGTAGAGTAAAAAGATGTGAGCATGGCGACCGCCCTGAACTTGATCTATGGCGTTTCCCACCCAGGTACAGGCGACGGTGTGGAGAGTGTGGGGAGTTTGGGGAGAGGAGGAAGCAGGGGAGGAAGGGGAAACGGGGGAAGAAAAATTAAGAATTTTCTGATCTCTGTGATCTCCCCTATCCCCCCACACTCCCTGCTCTCCCTCCTCTCTGTGATCTCTCCCCTCTCCGACAAAATCCACCCACCATAGGGGCGTTTCACTTGAGAAGTACTGCTCGACAGTTCGCGCCAGGTGGGAGAAATCTTCTTGTGGAAATATATCCTGGTAAGTCCGCTGCATAAACTTTACTAGCAGTGCCTGATCTAAAGTTGTGCCACGGCGAATGGAGTAACCTGTTAGTAGTTGTTCAGACACTCGTCGTGATGACTTGAGTGAATTCTTTTGGGGTCAGGAAGGAGGGGAGAGTACCTACTTCCTCGATAGGCGCGGGGGAAGCCATATCTGAGGGTAAAAAGATCCGGGCACTAACTGCCACGAGGGCAACTATAAAGACTAGCACGACTAAAAACGGTGCGATGTACTGACGAAAAATAGCCATATTTAGATCTTAAGAGGGGGAATTTTATACAGAAATAGCTATTATTTCTATTCTGAATTTATTCTAGCGAGTTTCGGGTGTGTGAGAAAAGGTGATCGCGCTCCACAGTGCAGCGCCGTTACTGACGATCGCGCTCCAACTCAGCAAGCGCACGTTCCCAGTACCAATTTTCCGGCATCCCAGGATAGTCCTGCTTTGCCTGATCAACTAAACGCTCAGCTGCAGCCGTATCGCCGCCTAAAATATCGATTAGCCTGCTTCTGAGACGGTCATCAGCTTGGAGTGATGTCGTCGTCCCGTGTGGTAATGATTGCGACTGCTGTCTCCTAAACTCCCAAAATAAAACATAGTAAAGTGTACCAAAAATTACAATAAGGCTGAATGTTCCGAGAAAAGTCAGTAGGTTAAGCGCCAAAACTCCCACAACTAACTGGGAGAGAACGTAACCAAGTAAGATCCCGGTGATCAAAAGAATGATTGTTGCTGTAGCAATGATTATTTTCTGCCCCATAAATCTTCTTCCTCATCATCGAGTCCTGGTCTAGGAATTGCTGCTGGTTGGGGGTTCCAAGGGGCAAAAAATGGTAAAAGCAGCAATCCCGGTAAAGCTGCTATTGCTGTTATCACGAAGAATAAAGGCCAGCCAGTGGTGGCTGCCCATGCACCAGCTGGGGCCGTAAGAATATCTCGACTAAAACCTTGCAAACTTGACAGTAAAGCGTACTGAGTGGCTGAAAATCCTTGGTTACAAAGACTCATTAAAAAAGCGACAAATGCCGCTGATTCCAAGCCTGCACAGAAATTTTCAATATTAATGGCGCTCAGCATCAAAGGGAAACTTTTACCCACTACTGCTAAAGCAAAGTAGGATAGGTTGCCAATAGCTTGGAGGATTGCGAAGATCCACAGAGAACGGTTCACACCGATTTTAGTCATTAAAGCTCCCCCTGTCAAAGTGCCGACAATCACGGCGAAGATCCCCAATCCAGTTGGAAATGCCAAGTCAGTTTGGGTAAAATGCAAGCCTTTCTCTAACAGAAATGGTGTGGAAACATTTTTCAGCAAGGAATCCCCCAACTTGTAAACGACAATAAACACCAGAATCAAAACTGCTTGGAGTGAACCATGACGTTGGAAAAATTCAACTAAAGGCAATTTAACCGCATCCCATAAGGTTTGCGGAGGGCGATAGCGCAGGATTGGTTCTGGTGCCAAGATAGAACTTACCACACCAATGAGCATCAATAGCGACATCAATAAGTAAACAGTTTGCCAAGGCATTCTGTCTGCAAGATACAGGGTTAAGGAACTTGTCACAAGAATGGCAACGCGATAACCTAAAAGAAAAACAGATGCTCCCGGACCCCTTTCTGGTTCTGCTAATACATCAGTACGATAGGCATCAGCAACAATATCTTGACTAGCGCTAAAAAAAGCGACGATCACAGCAGTTATCGCCAGAAAAGTCAGTCCTTCCGATGGCTTCTGGAAAGCCATTGCCGCGATCGCCAACAAAACTGCGACTTGTGTGATCACCAGCCAGCCACGACGACGACCTAAAAACGGCGGGACAAATCGATCTAGTAAAGGTGACCAAAGAAATTTTAAGGAGTAGGGCAATCCTACCAGACTAAAAGCAGCAATAGTACTGAGGCTAACGTGTTCTTTCGTCAACCATGCTTGCAGCGGTGTCTTACTCGTCAAGTACAACGGCAAACCTGATGAAAAACCCAGAAATAACAAAGCTGCCATCTTACGGCTGCCAAAGACTTCCAGCAGCGATCGCTTTCCGTTCATAATTTTGAAATTCTCATTATCGCACAGGAGTCAGGAGTTACGATACACTTGATGTCCTCTAATCTCTACTCCATATTCGGCGAGACATTTTCCCCAACCTTCGCGAGTGCCAATGTCGCTTTTGTGCTTCAGGAGTCCTAATTCTTGTTCTTGTTGGGTAAGTCGAGCAAATTCTTCATAGAGTGGATAGTTAGGAGCCACAAATGTTTCTTTGCGGTGTAAAATTGGAGGGTTTGCTCGAGTTTCGTAGTCCCGATGAGTGATCTCTAAAGATTTTAAGTCAATACTGATACTTGTCTTCAATGCAGGATGGGGATCTGAATCAAATTCAGGGTAAAACAGGTAAGATATCCGTGCTTCGTCAGTGGAAAATTTGATCAATGTCGCACCATCAACACGCCCAATTGTGCGGCTAGCACAACTTTCATAAATTCGCAACAAGGAATCAAGTTCGCAGAGGGCACTAACATGGACATAAAGGGCGCTACGGGTATGTTTCCCAATCTTGCTTTTTTGACAAGCACTCTCAACAACCCCTGGTTTTCCTAAGCTGAAAAGCTTGGCGTCAGCGACAAAGCAAGCTTCCTCGTAGCTACCGAAAAAGGCTTTGATGTCGTGGCGCATTTCTGGTGCTAGCTTTTGCCATGGGGGTCGGCGATCAAAGTGGGTGAGAGCAAGATAAACTTGGATGTCAAGAGAACGACGGTAGGCGATCGCATCCCATTCTGCTTCATCAGTTGCTTGCAAAATCACAGCAAAAGCGCGGCGGAAGTTACCAAATTCCCTCAGTAGTTCCTGTTCATGATCCAATTCGCCTTTAACCGGAAGTCTACCGCGCTTTGTAAAAAAAGCCATCAGTGGTTCTAACTTCTCTTTATAGTCTTCAAACCGCTTCGTGGGGATGCGTACTCTTGGGGTATAAGTCTTTGAGAAAAAGCGTTTAGCTTTGTAACTTTCTTTTTCACCTTCATCTCGAAAGACAAAATAGATACCTAACGCCACTGGGACAGCATCAACATTCAGCACCTTATCAATGTAATTTTTGAGTTCTTCTTGTGCGTAATATTTCTGAAAGGTATGACGGCGAGTGACTATACCATCACCATAGGCTATTTGAGTCTTGCTAGGAGCGTTGATTAGGACTTGGGTAGCAACAATTAAGACTTTGTGGGTAAGTTCCCAAGCTTGGATCAGGCTTTTTTGGCGTTCCTCTGGATCTTCAATCACATTCAGGACATAGCCTAAATTGACGATATCAGCGGTGAGAGTAGGGGTGTTGGGGGAGTAGTAAGGGTCCCAGCCGGCACTGGTGTAGCCTAAGCTTGCTACACGTTGCACATCGCCACCATGTCCGCAGCCATAGTCAAAAAAGGTGGTATCCTGAGTTAGAAGTGCTGATTCTATTGCCAATCGCACAGGTCGAGATAGGTCAGTGCGAAAAATCGCTGCTCTATGGCGTTCTATTTCTAGGTAGCTCTCTGACATAAGAGCATTTTGGATTTTAGATGTTGGATTGCACAGAAGTAGGATGCGATCTAAAAAAGAGTAACGCATCGTCCTTCTAATATCCTTCATTTTTTTGTCGCTAATTCAACTAAATCTTCAATCTTCTTGATATTTGGATCACCCGCCAAGTAACCAATACCACGATGCAGGTGACAGCGGAATTGCGTGGCTAGGGTTTCCTTATCAGTACTGAAGCCATCATTGTAACAACGTTGCTTAAGGGCGAGTAGTAGAATATCTGACATTTCGCCGCCAAAGACGCGCCATGTCATCTCGATATTACTGTCAGCGGGTATGAAGACTGGGGAAGGAGGTGTTGGTTCAGCTAGGGAACGACAAAGCGCCCAACGACATAGGATATTCCATTGGTCGATTTTGGTGTTGCGTTTTAGTTTTAGGAGTTGGTCTTTGGCTGCTTGGGAGAGGCGAATGCGTTCAAGGGGTGGTTCCATCGTGAGTTAGGAGTTAGGAGTGATGAATAAAAATAATAACTCTTAAAATCAAACTTATAATTTCTGCATCGCTCATCTGACGCCGAATATCTTCACGGTGTCCGTAGACGCAGCCCGCCGCAGGCATCGCCTTGAGCAGGTTGTCTATGATAGCATGGATCGCAATTGTTTACTCCTCGGACAACCTTTTGTCCCAGCCGAAGAATTAAAGCTACCGTCAGCTTCAGTAATAGCGACATGCTGCACCCCTTAGGCGATCGCCACTGTTTATTTGTCATAATACACGAACTGTGAGTTATTCAGATTCCCCAATTATTGATGCGATCGCCTTGCAAACTGTAAATACTCCAGGCTATCTGGAGAAAATTTGATCTTATAGCGCAAAGTTGTCTATAGTGATCTCAACTGATATTGCGTCATAGGCTGATGAAACTTACTCGTATCACTAACCATCTATCTTGTTTGATGATCTCGACCGGATTGCAAATGATATAGTAGATTTTAAAAAATCTCTTCTTAATGAGGTCGATAGATGGGGAGGAATTGCAAAACTCGCAGAAAAAACAGGAATTCCACAACCATCATTAAGTAGATTTTTTAACTCTGGTTCTATGCCACGTCCTATAACACTGCTTGGCGCAAAGGCGATCGCCCAGATAAAAAATATCGCAGCGATTGGTCTACCCTAAAAAAACAACTCCTTAATCCCCCCACTGCCAATTTCCACCGCTAGGGCTGCTAACAGAAAACCCAAAAGCTGAGTAATAATCACTTCACCTTCTGCACCGATAAACTTGTCAATGGTGTTTGCTAAACGTAAAATCAACCAACTGACAAACATCGCTGCCAAAATACCCAGAACTACACTCAGGTTAGGATTGGCAGCTTCAGATATTAACAGCATCACAGTTGTCAGTGTACCTGGTCCAGCTAGCAGCGGCAAGGCTAGTGGGGTAATTGCTACATCGCGATCGTGATCAATGATTGGCGTATCTGATTCTCCTTGGAGCATTTTTAAAGAAATTAACAATAATAACAGTCCCCCAGCTACTCGTAAAGACCCGAAGCTGACGTCTAAGTAATTTAAAATGAATTGACCAGCAAGGGCAAAGAGTAAAAGAACTCCTATTGCTACCACAATTGCTTTATCTATTACTTTGTTTCTTTTCTGTGGTTCCATACCTTTAGTTAAAACTAAAAGTATCGGTATATTACCTACAGCATCCGCAAGAACGAACACAGCAACAAAAGTTTTGACTAAAACAGAGACAGAAATATCCATACTTGGGGTTTGGTGTTATCTAAGTCTGGTTTTGAAATGCTTAATTTTATAAACACAGCATTTCGATTTCAGTGCAAAGACAAACATGGTAATTATTTTATCATACAGCTGAAGTCGGCTGAAGCAGACTAAAAAGAACTTGAATGAGGATCTTAGCCACAAATGCCTTATTCAGGCGTCTGTTTAGACTAAAATAGTCCTGGAGGATAAAGCGTTGGAAGCTATCGAGGGTTTATCGCTAACATCACCACCATGGAAAGGTTTATCTGATAAGTTCGTTGTCATTACAGAATAGGGAGAACCGACATGACAGTTAGCAAAAACCATGCATATTTTACACCTGAGGAATATTTAGAGATTGAGCGCATGAGTCCTATTAAACACGAATATTTTCAGGGACAAATAATTGCCATGGCAGGAGCTAGCAAAGCTCATGTTATCATTACAGGTAATCTCTCCGCCTTACTCGTCAATCATTTGCGTGGCACAGAGTGCATTTCCTATGCTACTGATATGAAAGTCCGCCTGCTAGAATTAAATATCTTCTACTATTCTGATTTGGCTGTGACTTGTCATGAAGCAGATCGGATATCAAATGAAGATTTTATTGTGCATCCTAAACTGATTGTTGAAGTTTTATCAAACTCCACAGAAGCTTTTGACAGAGGTGATAAGTTCGCTAATTATAAGGCGATCGCAGAATTTGAAGAATATATTCTTATCCACCAAAAACAAATCTTGGTTGAGCGTTTTCAGCGCAAATCTAACAACTTGTGGCTTCCTAAAATTTACCAAGCTGGAGACATCATTGAGTTCGCCAGCATCGGTTTTTCCTGTGATATTTCAGCCCTATACGAAAACATTGAACAGCTATTGTAAACAAATTAGTCATGTCACTCATCTGGCAAGAGTGGCTTTTGCGAACTATGACGAACAAATAGGACATACACCTCCGCGTCGCGGACAATGAAAAGAATCCGGTACACCTTCCCTTTTTTCGCGATCGCTGAATCAGGTGAGTACTCTGCTATCCACTCATAGGCACGTCGAATACCGTCCCGTGCTTCGGGCGTGATGATGACCTGGTACGATTCACTCATCTGGAATACCAAGTTCCTGACGAAGCTCTGCAATCACCTCATCGGCGGGACGTCCTTCACCGCGTTTTATCTGCTCTAGGGCTCGGCGGATACTTTTCACCGTGTCTACGTACTCAGCAGCTTCGAGAAGTTCTTGGTAGGACTCGGCGTCCTGTACCACAAGTTCCGCTTTCCCGTTCACCGTGAGTACCAGAGGGTGCTTAGTCTCCTTCATGCGCTGAACGAACTCGGTCGTATTCCGCTTGAAATCGGTGAGGGAGTGAATGTCTTTGGCGAGATCAATCATAATTCGCACATTATACGATGCTTATTAAATGCTATATGATTTCTACGTACTACTTCAAGATGGCGGGAGAGGAATCCAGAGAGTGTGAGGAGAGGGGGGAGTGTGGGGAGTAATATTTTCCTTACCTCCCACACTCCCCACTCTTCACCAAAAATATCCCGGTTCTATGGTTGTCTGGCGAGTAGATGAATCATATTTTAGGAGGTATTCACGGGCGATCGCATCATTTGCCCGTAATGTTTGCACTTGTTTTTCTCCGATTTCTGTATCGGTAGAAAGTAAAATGACTTGATGACTGGCGGATGGGAAGTAACGTTCAACTAAGTTACTGCGGTGAGATGAGTCTAAGCGTCCTAATGGGGTATCTATTGCTACTGGTAAACGGTGTCCGGAAACTCGGGCTAATCCCCAAAGAAAGGCGATCGCTAACAGTTGTTTTTCTCCTGCAGAAAGGCGATGTTTCGGAACGGGTTTAGCCTGGGAGTCATATAAGGAAAGGCTAAAGCTTTTGGTGTCAATAGCAACACGATGGACTAAATCGGACTTGTGTAGGAGATAGCGGAAGCACTCGGTGACTTCTACTTCTAATTTGTTCAGTTTTCTCAGGGTGAGGCGTTCGCGGAAAAGTTTGAGGGTTTCTTGGACTTTAGCAGAGGCGGCGATAATATGTTCCTTGTTTTTACGACCAATATTTTGATCAGTATATTCTTGTAAATTCTTTTTTGACTTTTGAATTGCAGTCTCTAATTCAATTGAACGACGCTGTGCTGTTAGGGCGGCTGCTTTAGCTTCAGCAACTTGCGTTTGTGCTTGTTGCACTGTCTCTACTAGCTTTTGATATGCTTCTGGAGATGCAGCGGTTTGTAATTGTCTTTCCAGCGTGATAATTTCTTCTTCTTTAGTTTTAAGAATCTCTATTTGCTGTTGTACAGATTCTTTTGCTGTTTCTAAATAATAATTATTCATATTAGCTAGTTGATTTAGAGTTTCTGAATCAGCTAATAGCCATAGTTCTTCATTTTTCTCTAATTCAAGTGCTTGATTCTCTTCATGAATCAATAATTTTATTTTATCTAGTTGTTCTTTTGATATACCCAAATGAGTCATTTTATCAATTAGGCGTTGATCTCGTTCTAGTAAGATATTTTGTGCTATTTGTGCTTGTTGACGGCGAGTTTCTTCTTCTCCTGTACTTTGCGCCTGAGTGAGTAGAGGTTGAATCAACGCTAGTGGTAAAACATCAGCCGCTAATTCACACATACAGGAACGCACTTCCTCTGCTTCCACATTTCTTTGCTTTTGCTGTTCTTCTAATTGGCTGCGATCGCCCGCAATTTTCCCCCCTTCAGAAATGAATTTATCGAAGACTTCTTGCTGTTTTGTTTCTGCTTCTTTTAACTTCTCTTGCAAAGACAAAACTAATTGTGTTTCCAACTTTTGTTCTTCTAATTGCTGGTTTAATTTCTGCTCAATTTCTTCCAAGTCTGCTAGGTCTTTTATATCAGCTAACTCCTTGCGTTTGCGATTTGCCATAATTTCCAGGTCAACAGCTAACCGTTCCGCCAACTCTAGCCCTAAAAGTCCGCGAATAGCATCAACGACAAGTGGTGGAGGTGTTTCCTGTTCTGCGAGTTCCTTAACTTGTTCACCATCAAAGAGAAATAAGTTAGAAATTCCCAAAGGGAGAAGATTTTCAATATACTCATCCCAGATATTCACTAAAGCTGTGTCAAGCCATTCATCATTTTCACGAATGTCCAAGATACCTAAATGGTCTTTCCCATCTTTAGGGTTCTTTTCCCACGTCCGGACAATGCGGTATTTTACTGGCTTGTCGTTTTCTATATGTTCAAAAGCTAATTCAATCCGAGTTTTCTCTACTGGCGAAGCATGACTATTAACGCATTGTGTGAGAAAATCGCTATAACTGAGATGACCACGGGTAGAACATTGGGCGCGATGTCCATAAAGCGCAAGGCGAATCGCATCCATGAAGGTTGTTTTTCCTCCTCCATTCATCCCACCTAGTAGAATCACAGGGCGAGAATTTCCGTGAGTTTTTGGATCTAGATCGATGACTTGGCGACCAGAGTAAGGGCCAAAGTTTTGTAATACAAGTTCAAGAAATATCACGTTTTTGTTAAGAGTTCAGTTTGTCCGAGTCAAAAGTAGCCTTAGAAACTTCCAAATAAAAAAATATCCAATTCCAGCCGTCAACCGTCAACAACCTTCTGGAATTTAATCTTTGCCCACGTAGATTCCTCAGTGGTTGATGTAGCTTCATCTGTGAAATTCGTTCCATTGTCTGTTGCGACATCTCCCAGAGTTAACTGCTTCACCCTTTCAACGTTGCCTTGATCAACTGCTGTTTTCAGATCTCTTTTCAGGTGAGCATTTTTAATAGCATCTTTTTGGGAACGGGAACTCGTTTCAAAACATTTTTCTAGCGCATCGTATATTCCTACACGACGTGACTTTTTACGATACTGGCGTTCTGTGTCCAAGAGTTTTGCCATGAGTTCTAGATGCATTGCATCTCCATCACAAATTTCTTCGAGGACAGTCCATTCATCACTCCCTAGCAAACTGTGACCAGCACCAGGACGTGAGTCTACAAAAAGTTCACCTGTGACTTCTTCATAAATCCGGGGTAAACTATCATCGAATTCGTGTTTTTCTTCTAGCCATATGCGCCGAATTTCGCTCATTTCTTCTAAGGTAATTAGGGTAATATCACGCATATTTTCTGGTGCTGTGTGGCGAGTTTGTGTTTGAGCTTCCAATACTTTTCTTAGCCAATATTCCCGCCAGTATTTGGTGTATGGGCCATGAATTGGTTCAACGGAAGTCTCGCCTTCTACGTTGCGTTCAAAAAGTTGGACTTCACCCCAGATACGTCGGAAGTCTCTTTTGTCCCGGTCATCTCTAATATCTAATTCATTACGTATATTTAATAGAGGCTGCATCCATTCTTTTTCTTCGTCATTCTGGATCATTGCCTCCATGGATTTATCTTTATTAACTATTGTACAAACCCAACATCCAAACCGAGAATCACCGCAACTGGGGGTAGAAGTATCAATCACTAAGGGACATTCGTTATCTGATGTCGCACCGCGATACATGGTGAATAAATCTTTGTTACTATATCCCCAAGGATTCTGCCACTGCATTAAATAAAGCCAAACTTCATCAGTCCGCCAGTCTTCGATAGGGAGGTAAATTTGAGAGTTGGGTCGGTTGGAATTGGTATTGATGCGATCACGTACCCGCGATTCTCGATGCTTTGCCATTGTCGCGCTACGTTTCACACTTTCAGCTTTGCGAGTCCCTAAGACCAGAATCACTTCACCATTTGCTTGAATCACCTCACGAATGAAGCGGTCAGCAGGTTTGATCTTCAATCTTTCAGTACACCAGCGCAGACGGTTGCGAGGCGATGGGTAGCCTTTGCCAATCAAGCATACCCAAAATGTGTCTTTGACTGCCGGATAAAGGAGATGAGGTTCTATCGGCATTCCTTGTTCAATAGATGCAACTTTCATCTGTTCTAGAGATTTACGTACCCAAGCTGAAACTACAGGGTTTTCTACCAGCGTATCTGTTGTCATGACATGGATTGGCTTGATCCGCTTGGAGGCTGGGAGTGCGGCGATCGCATTCCAAATTAATTGTAGTACGCAAGTACTATCCTTGCCACCCGAATACCCGATGCACCAGGGTATCGCATCTAAGCAGTACAATTCCTGGATTTCAGTGGTGAGAGTTTGGATCTCATCTACTAACTCCGGTACAGTCCGCTGACCTTGACTTTTGTTTTCTGGGTGTTGTGCTGTAGTCATCGCGTTATCTACCTATGTTGGTAGGGCTATGCCCCAAGTTCTCACAATTGGTCGGTATGCCCACCCTACGAAATCAATACTTAGGGTGTGTTAGGACCAAGTCCGTAACGCACCGTCGAAAGCTTGGCATGGTGCGTTAGCGCAGCATAACGCACCCTACTGTAGCCGTGAATTTTATTGGTTGGGGCTTGTTATACAAAGCAACCCTAGTATTACATAAATTCGTCCTAATGACGGTTTTTAAAAACTTAGTTTTTAAAGTCTCAATTTTTTGTATATTTAACTGTGCTATAGTTTGTTACTTTGAAAAATTCACATGAACAACATTCAAACTGAGTCGGTCACCCCTCTCACTCACCAAGACATCGAACAGGAAAATAGGGATCTAGAGCTTTTCACTTTACTACTGAACAAGTATCTTGGGAAGGGTGATCAGATTCTGGTTCAGAAAACCGAGATGGGTGGTACTCAGGCGTATGTAGGTTCAGTGACTCTGGAATGGTTTGCAGGTCGGGTTTACTTCGCGTCTTGCTTACCTCTGCTTCAGCAAAAGCACAATCCCCAGACAGATAATATCGAAATTGACGCCGATAGCATTGATGAAATTCAGCAGCGTCCGCTGGATTGGTCACGTCAAGCACCCTTGGTGCAGTATTTAGCAACTGGAAAACATCACAAATTTCCACCTGTTCTAGTCGTGATCAACCAGCCATGGGTGGACGATCCTAATGCACCTGAGTGGGATAGTCAAGGAAGAGCCATAAAATCTAGTCTTGAATTCTCTCCACTAGATCAAGATAGTACATTGGGTCTACTCAATATTTCTGAGGAGAATGTGACTATTTATGCCTTAGATGGTCAACATCGACTGATGGGTGTGCAGGGTTTGATGGAGTTGCTTAAAGCTGGTAAACTCCAGCGTGCTAAAAAGGATAAAACTCCTTATGAAACTTTTCTTACAGTAGATGACTTGAGAGAAAAATACCATGTGTCATCGGCTGATTTGGAAAGCTTACCTAAAGAAAAAATAGGGATTGAGTTTATTTGTGCGATCGCGGCTGGTGAAACTCGTGAAGAAGCACGACGACGGGTGAGATCGATCTTTGTTCATGTCAACCTCATGGCTGTACCTTTGAGTAAAGGTCAGTTAGCACAGTTGAACGAGGATGATGGTTTTTCCATTGTAGCCAGAAAGATTGCCGTCACTCATCCGCTTTTAGAACAGCTTGAGGAGAGGAAACCTCGCGTCAATTGGAATAGTGCAACTGTAGCATCTAAGTCAACAGTATTGACGACCCTGCAAGCACTGAAAGAAATGTCTGAACGCTACTTAGGGCAAAAGTTCCTGCATTGGAAACCCCTAGATAAAGGTCTAGTTCCCATGCGACCAGAGGATAAGGAACTGGAGGAGGGGATGAAGGATTTTCGAGTGCTGTTCGATCACCTGGCAAGCCTAGGAAGTTACAAGGTTCTGGAATACGAGGATACACCTCCATTGCGACGCTTCAGCTTTGAGAAAGATGGAGGCGAAGGAAATATACTTTTCCGTCCTGTTGGTCAAGTGGCATTAGCTCAAGCTCTTGGTATTTTAGTATTTAGGAAAGGGTTATCCTTAGAAAATATCTTCAAGAAGCTTCGCAAGTACGACCAGCAAGGCGGATTTAGTGGGATGGAGTATCCGAAATCCCTCTGGTATGGGGTTTTGTACGACCCGAACAAAAAGCGGGTGCAGGTCGCTGGACGGGATCTCGCTGCGAGGTTACTCATATATATTTTGGGTGGTATTCAAGATCACATTGAACGTGCTGAACTTCGTCAGGATCTGGCTAAGGCAAGAACTGTTGAAAATAAAACCATTGGTTTTGATGGGAACTTTGTTGAACCAAAGCAAGTAGGACTTCCATCTGTTCTTTAATGATTCTCACTATAGTTATTCCTGGTACAGATGACACAAAAAAAGAGCCTGGTTCCTATACTATTCCTGATGGCTACCCCAACTCAGTACCAAGTCCTTCACCTAGTCCATCACTTAACCCGTCGCCCACTCCCTCTCCTAGTCCTTCGTCGGCACCTACAGCAAGTGGCGACTCACATAGTCCGTTGCCTAGCCCTGACCCAGAACCAGACAATCCTAATGTTCCATTCGCAAGTATTTCGCCCGATCACTCAGGAGAAGTTACTCCTGAAGTTCTTCAAGAAATTCATGATATTATAAGTAAGCATAAGAATTACGAGTGTGTCGAATGCGCCGCTGAAATTGAAGCTTACTTGAGAAAGCAAGGTATTCATGGAGAGGGGATTAAACTTGATACAGTCAAACAAAGGAAACAAGATGACTACATATATGATGATAGCCAGCCATTAAAAGCAGCATCAGATTATATTGTGTCAGAGAATGGTCATCATGAAGGAATTGCGATTAAGATAAATGGAGAAGAAAAGGTTTTTGATAATCTTCACCCAGATGGAGTCCCAACGCAGCAGTGGATGAATAACCTAACATATTTTGGTAAGGAATATCCAGGGGATGACTTTCGGAAATCAGGATACTTGTTTTGAATTCAAGTGTAGGTAGTCAGTATGAATAATCTCTCTAGACTTCTCCAAGAGATAAAAGATAACCCAGTCATGTACTTAGATAAACCCTCAATTACTTGTCTTCATTTCTTCTTAAATGGATATTTAGATGCCCGAAGGGATCTAGGATTGGATCAAGAAGGTTCTGGAATTGAAGGATTTCAAGAATGGCTAGAACAAAAAGAAAAAACTGAAGTAGGTCATCAATGGTCTGGAATAATTCTCTTTATCTCCAGAAGTGAGAGAAGCGCTTTTCATATATTTTTTGAACTATTTGAGGAATTTATAAAGCAGAAAGATAGTTCAAAAATTCTAGAAAATGAGGATAAATATAGTGCTAATGAAGACAATTTAAGGTTTCCTGAGTTTGATATTTACAACGAGATTTTAAAGGGTATAAAAAAGAGACCGGGTATGTTCTTAGGTACGAACTCAATTACTAGGCTTGATATGGTTCTGCGAGGAACAAGTCAGGCCCGAAGGGAAGTTGGCATACCCCCAACTGACCCTGAAAGTAAATTTGAAGATTTTAAATCATGGATTGAAGAAGAATATAAGATTGACTCAGGTCAATCATGGGCTAAGATCATACTTTTCCGTTCTATGGATGAACATGAAGCTTTAGAAAGATTTTTTGAACTATTTGAAGAGTATTTAAATTGGAACAAGAGTTCAGAAGTGAACCGCCGCGCCTCGTAGAAATGCTTGCTGTCAGATGTTTCTCTATTTGATACAGCCAGCGTTTCTTAACTTAGAACTTGTTTGGCTTTCCATGGGATGTAGAAAGTCAGGGCTGAAGCCCAACTACATACCTTTACTGAATTTATTTGATCGCCTCACCTTATAAACTGTAGATTTCACTGATTTATAGGTATTTTAATTAACCTAAAATACTTGCTAGCATCTGCCGAATTGTATAGTATAAACATTTGTATGTCTCAAGTAAACGAAGATAGTAATGTTCCACCTGAAGTAAAGACTGAGTTTCGTGCATTGATTGAGCCTTTCTTCTCTATGTATCATCGCGAACGATGCTATCTAGGGCTAATTTTTCAGCAGGGAAAGCGGACTATGCTGCAAATCAATGTACCTGCCGCAGACTTGCCTGTTCTTCTTCAAGCTAAACCCTCTACTGGCAATGACCCTGATTCGGGAAAGAATCGTCCAGAGGTTCCTGGTCATGGCAATGAAATAAAACGATATATTGTTGATCGGGTTAAAAAGAGAAAACCTTGGATTCTTGGGACACTCACAGCAAATGTAGCCCCAGATAAAGTGACTATCCTTGAATTAGGTAGGGGTATTTGTATAGTTGTCATTCGCCGTGGAGTCAAGTTAGATATTACTGATGGTCAGCATCGTAAACGTGCAATTCACGAATTGATTGAAAGTCCTGAAAGCGAGTTAATTGCTGATAATGATTTTCCAATTACTCTGGTTTTGGAAGGAAGCGATCGCCAGTGTCAAACAGATTTTCGAGATATGGCTCAAACTAGACAACTAGATAAATCATTATTATTATCATTTGGGGAGTACTCTGGACGAGTTGGTATTACTAAAGAATTAATAGAAAGAGTACCAATGTTTCAAGATAAGACAGAAAAAATTAAATTGAATCCATCAACTAAAAATAAGCTAATTTTCACTACTAGTTATCTAGCTAAATTTGTCAGTTGCATTTTTGCTAATAATCTCAGTGATGAACTGCAAGATTATGATGTTGACGAAACATCTGAAGCTTTGGCTAGTTGCCTGAACCAGTTTTTCTCGGAATGTAGTAGTACGCAGTATATCTTTCATAAAAGTGTTGAAGAACTAACAGTTGATGAGATAAGTAGTTTTAAGGAAGACTGTATCATTGGTACGAGTGTTGGACTCGAATTGTTGGGACGCTTACTTTACTGCACTTATTCAGCAGAAAGCAATTATTTTAATGAACAGAGAATTTCACAACTAGCGCAGATAGATTGGTTACGAGAAAACCCTCTCTGGAAGGATAACGTAGTTAGAATAGACCCCAAACCTAAAAATCCAGATAAACCCTATAAAATATCATTTGGTGCAGGTTCCGTAGCAACAGCAGTCAAAATCGTCAAAATAAACCTGAAATGGATATAAGAACATTATGTTTAGCAAAATGACATCCAAAAGCAGTACCGTTGAGTTAAGGGTTATCGTTGGGAATTTAAATCCGTGTAGAGGCGCAACTGATCATTATCTTAACTGAACCGTATTGATAGTTATGGGTCAAGTGTAGAGTTTATAACATGATGATTGTAAATTTTCCATCAACCTAAAGTTCCGGGTTTTTCTTCGTGTATACTTGTCTAATGTGTCCTGTTGGGCACGTAAACATTTTAAGCGTTCCGTAGAGCGCAGGAGACATAAATGGCTACAAAGATAACGGCTCCGTTCTTTGCTACCACTGCTTGCAAAGCATACAAAGAGGACAAAGAATCTGGTCGGGTCATCTGGAATCTTACAATTCCTGTCTGTGAACTACCAAAAGATTTACCTTTAGACCCCAATGCTAGGCTAGCAGATGAAAAACGGCGGACTGTTAAGAGTATGTTGGCGACGCTGGCAAAAGAACCAGAAGAGTTCATCTTCTACAACAATGGTATCCTAATTGTTGCCGAGTCTATACTGGTTAAAGGTCACGGTGCTGGCGGGGGATTTGATATCGAGCTTTTCCTGGTTAGTCCTGACGAGGAAGAAGAGGAAAAATTCATTGGCAACGGTATTGTAAATGGTGGGCATACGTACACTGCTATCATGAAAGCCCGCGACAATCACGATAAGCTTCAATCTAGAAGCTCTAAATTGAAACTTAATCCGGGAGCGGGTAAGAATGATTATTCAGAGTTGGAAAAGGCTTGTGTACAAATATTTGTGCTAGTCAACATCAAAGAAGAGGAAATATCAAATATCAGTAGGTATCGCAATACTAGTGAGAGTGTTGAGGAGTTTAGTCTAAAGAATCTGGCTGGGGAGTGGGACATCATCCAACAATACCTTCCTCCCGAGTGCGATCCATATGTAGCTTTCCGAGAAGGAGAAGCTAAGCAATACGATGTGACTGACTTGGTTCGTCGTCTTGCTTGTATTAACAACAAGGTGTATCCTTGGCGAGGAGCAGACGGTTCACCTAAAAATCCCAGCGCAACCTTTACTACATACGGCACTCTTATAAGGAATTGGAGAAAGGACGACTTCAGAGAAATTGTTCCTTTACTTAAAGACGTACTCTATCTTGAGGAGTGCCTTCGCAGTGAGTACGATCAGCAAAAAGGACTCAGCAAGTTGAACGGTGTTGAAAAAAAGTCTTATCTATTCATTACAGGAAAGCAATTCAATCACACGCTTCCTATTCCTTTCGTATTTCCGATACTTGCAGCCTTCCGCGTGTTTATCAAAGATGGAAAGTGGGAGAAACCTGTTGAACAGCTATGGGATGAGATGGGAACTACTCTCCTTAATAACTTGCTGACCTCTTACAAAAATGAGGGGAGGGGTAACCCAGCTTTCTTTGGTCGTTCGGCTTCTACATGGTCTAACCTTCTTTTAGTTCCCATGCAGTTGAAGCTGACAGAGTAGTTCAATTTACCTGATACTTCACACTCTGGGCTTACTGAGACATCCTGACAAATAGAATCTGCGGCTGTACAAACCCTACGCAGGTAGGCTTGGTCTGTGTAGCCGCAATTTATAGTGGCTAGAACATATCTTGTGCTTACATTCTATACTAATTTATGACCAAAAATACTTGAACAGTAATTTTATTGCTACATAACATCCTCTGGATATGCCCAGAGTGTGAAGCCACTTCTTGTGTATATTGTTATAACTGACACCTAACATTTGTTGCCATTCTTTACGTAACGGTGACTTCTGGGGCATAATATGCTCAATATTAACTTTGTCAAACCCAACGCGCTCTCTGGTCAGATATTCCTCCATTCTCTCTAACAGAAGTTTCACTCGATCATTTGTCCCCGAGCTTTTATATAAATGTTACGGTGGTAGAGTTTGTAGCTGAGTAATTAATTCTGAGGTAGGATCTACAACTTGCGAAATCATCTCACCTTCTCCTATTGAGTGTCTTGCTGATATGTTAACTCATTAAAAATCCCTGAATTTACTCAAGTCAAATTCATCTTCCGATTCCTCTTCATTAGTTCTCTCCAAACTTAAAAGCAATAAAATTCGTTCTGAATAGTCTACTGCACCCAGGAATTCTGCTTGTAATATCTCTAGCCCCCCATTGGCGTATTCTTCAAAAATACGCAGACGTTCATTTTCTGATTTTTCCTCATTAGCGGAAAGAATTTTGATATCTTGAGTTGCTGTAATTCCCAGTAACTTAATAACTAAATCATATCCTCTAGATACAAAAACTTCTTGTCCTATTGGAGATGGTTCTCTTTTAGATATCTCCCCTAAAGGGATACGCCTTTTATGCTTTGCACCCAAAGCAGCCGCAAACACAATCGCATCAGCAAAAGTTTGGAAAGGACCCGTAGCGCCATCTGTTGATGTCATAGCCTTGACCAACTCAGCTTTATCTTTAGCAACTCTAATTCTGCCAGCTTCCGCCATCTTACTTAATATCGAGTCTATGATAATCTTAACTCAATAGTTAAAGCGATGTCTAATATTTTAGACTAATTCCTGGATGATCGGCATCACTTATCGAGGCCAGATTTTAATTCCAATATCAGCTAAATACTCAGCACGATTTTTGATAGCCTCTTCATTCCAAGTTTCTATATCTCGGAAGTATTGGTTTAAAGTTAAATTACTAGACCTTAAATGGGTCAATTTCTCCTCAAATGGTTTGTTGGATAACTCAGAATTATAGCCTATTAGGGTGAGATTGCCCAGAGTGTGGAGCCACTTCTTGTGTATATTACTATAACTTTGCTAACTATACCTTGCTCAGACATAATAACCTCTTTTTTTCTAATTTTTCCTCTACTTTAACAATTGAAGCTAGTATAGAACCGTATTGGGCGATCGCCTTCAATCAAGGAAACAGTTGCTTAACTTCGACTTCAATTTCAGGGAACGCCAGGAGTGAAAGCGTAGCATCTTCACCTAAAATAGTTTCTCGTTGATAATTCGTATTTCCTGGTTCTCGGAACACATAAATTTGACGATTATTCACATCCAAAACCCAGTAATCAGCAATTTTAGCTTTAGCATAGGCGCGTGCTTTCTGATTGCAATCTTTGTTGAGAGTATTGTCTGCTACTTCTAGCAATAGGAAAATGTCATCAGGTATGGGATGACTGTCGAGGTAGTCACGGGAGCTTCAGGGGGATCGCGATCGCAAATTCTGTACCTTTTCCAGGAGAGGAAAAACACTCCAGTGTCCCTTGATGCTTTTGTGTGACTATTTGATGGCTAATAGACAAACCTAAGCCTGTCCCTTTCCCTACAGGCTTTGTCGTAAAAAAGGGGTCAAACAAACGTTTCTTCAATCTTTCTGGAATGCCTTGACCATTATCAGCAACCCGAATTATCACCTGATTATTGTTTCTGAGTTCAGTATGAATGCGAATTCGGGGAATAGGAAATTGACTTTTTCCTACTTCCTGTTCCTGACTATTCACTCCCTCTTCCAAAGCATCAATTGCATTGACCAGAAGATTCATAAACACCTGATTGAGTTGTCCAGCGTAGCATTCTACCAGTGGGAGGTCACCATACTCTTTAATCACCTCAATTGCTGGGCGCATCGATGTAGCCTTAAGGCGATTTTGCAGAATCATCAGCGTACTATCGATTCCCTGATGAATATCTGCGGCTTTCATTTCTGCCTGATCCAGACGGGAGAAGTTGCGCAGAGATAGCACAATTTGTGTAATTCTGTTCGTACCAATGGACATTGATTGCATTAACTTCGGTAGGTCAGCAATTAAAAAATAAACATCTATTGCGTCTCCCTCTGCTTGAATTTCTGGGGTTGGGTCAGGATAGTGTTTTTGGTAAAGTTGTAATAGCCTGATTAAATCTTGGGTATATTGATGTGCGGGGGCAAGGTTACCCTGAATAAAACTCAGTGGGTTGTTGATTTCGTGCGCTACTCCAGCAAGCATCTGACCCAAACTGGACATTTTTTCACTTTGGATCAGTTGTGCTGCTAGTTGCTGTGACTTCTGGCGCAACTCTGCTTCTGACTCTTGCAACGTCTCCTCTGCACGTTTACGCTCGGTAATATCATGCAGGATGACGACATATTCTTGGAAATCTTGGTGAGGTCTGTCTGAAACAGAGACCTCAAAAGTTCTAACTTGATTGTTGCACTCTAAACTTTGTTCGCTGAGTTTTTTCCAGTCTTGAGGATAGCCGATTAATCCTGGAAGCCATTGACTCAGAGGGGATCTTAGCATCTGTGATTGGTTGACACCAAACAAGGACTGAGTCGCTGGGTTTGTCTGTCGGATATCACCCATCTCATCAACAACGATGATAGCATCTTGGGCAACTAGAAACAAATGTTCGGCAGCTTCCCGTGCTTCCGCCATCGCTACGATCTGAGGTAAAGTTGTCCAGCAGGCGATCGCTACCCCCACAAATGCTACCGTCATCAGCACGACAAAAAATAAACTCTCACCTCCTACTTTCCCCACATCGCCATGATTGAGTTTGAACCCAAACAACCACCCCACCCAGACAGCACCGCAAAGCAAAACAATCAGGGTACTCACCTGAAGAATTAACGAATCTGAGATCATCCCCAACGGTTGCGAACGATAGCGCTCTATCCACCAAAGGGGATGGAAAGGAGGGAACCTCAACTGACGAACCGTAGCATCAATCCCCATAATACCAATGGGAATCAGCAACCCAATCAGAAAATCCCGCCAACCCCAAGCGAGTCCACCTACCAACAGCACCACAACCTCCAGTAACAAAATGCCGAGGGAGATCCGGGGGAATAATACCTCTGGTCGCGATCGTTGCAACCAAAGTCCTAGATGCACTGCCATGATGGAGATAAACCAGCTGGTGTTACCGACCACCAGAATCTGAGGGACATTCCCCCAAAACAAGCAAACAAGACTAAGTACCAACGTCAAGGTCAGAGATGATCCGAATACACCCCGTCGGGACACTACGGCGAATACAGGTGATAAATGCCGATCTTGTGCCAATTGATATATCATCCGGGGGCAATTGCTCACAACCGTTGCAGATGCTAGCAGGCAGGAAGCTGTCAGTAAGAACGTAACGATGAGGGCCGCAGACTTTCCCCAGAAGGGTTGAGAAGCTGCTAGCAAATTCAAGAAGGTACTGTCCTTAAGATCATCACCTGTGGCTAAACGCATGACAACCCAAGAGCCACCCAAATAAATCGGTATCATTAACCACGCAGCAACACCGAGAAAGTTTAGAGTCTTTTTAGGGCGGCGGCTGTCAGCAACAAAGGCAGAAGCTGTTTCACAAGCGTAGGTTGCAAAGGTGACGTAAAGAAACCACTTTGCCCAATCTGTGAAACTAAGAGGTAACAAATGATGCGGGAAAAAACCAGGGCTAGCAGGAGATAAGGCTAGCCAGCAAAGTCCCTGTGTACAGAAGACAAGCAACAAACCGAATGCTGGTACCACGAAAAACAGGTGGAGAATACTGAGAGTACGTGTGCCACTAAATGCTAGTATGAAAGGAAGCAACGTAAAGCCAATTTCCAGTATTTGTTTCGGACAGGCGATGCCCAACGCCTCCATATCCACCTGAATCAAGTCTGTAAGCACAATAGCGTTGATTGGTAATACTGAAACCCAACTGAAAAAATATCCCAGCGCAGCATATTGAGCTAACACTGGGTAGCGCTGCAACAGCTTACTAGCATAGTTGGGAGTTCCTCCAGCCACATCGATAAAATAGTTTCCTAATCGCTTAATCTGATAGTTGAGCAGCATCCCAAAGAAGACAGCCGGAATCCAAACAAAGATGGCTTGTGAACCCAGCGCTGCGTGAATTGCTGGGATTACCGCTATCCAGAGAATATGACCAGTCAGACCAAAACCCCAAGTTTCAGCAGCACTCAGGCTTCTAGTTAAGCGCGGGTACGAGAATTGTCTCAAAACCGGAGTTTCAGAATGAGTCATAGAATAATTTCGAGAGTTCTATTACTTAGAGTTCCCCGAACCTCAACCCAATACAGTTCCGTTTAGAAATTTATTCGTTTCCCACACTCCCCACACTCCCCACACTCCCCCTACCCTTCCCGATTTATCTCAATTATTTCCGTATACTCAAATTCATTCGGACTTTGCTTGACCAAAGGATAACGTTCCCCACCCAAATCAATATAATCCTGTTCGCAATCCTGTTTAGAAGAATAGTATGTAAGCACATATTCCCTACCAATTCTCGCTGTGATTTCTTCTTCCACTTCACCCCGCCACTGCGTCTGACTCACTAACACAATCAACTGATTTGCCAATTTGGGAATTGTCTGAGCAATTCGTCGCCGAGACAGTACATCCAAACTACCGAACGGGGAATCCATGACAATTGGAAAGGTGCTACTATCGGGAACCAATAGCATTTTCCTTTTTTCACTCCATTCCCCTACCCTATCGATAATGCTAGCGATAAAAGATAAACTGAGAATTTGATTTTCTCCTGTAGAAGCTGCTACCAGCATTTCTAACCCAGAAGTATTTTCCACCAGCGTTAGTTCATATTTCTCACTTATTTTAGGAACATAGGGAGTAAAGGAAATTTCACTGAATATCTCTTGTACCCGTTTTTCTAATTGCAATCGAAACTGCTTTTCTTGCAGTTCTCTTACATTCATTAACCGTTCAATTGCATCTTGAGTAGCAGCAATACGCCGCTGCGCCAGTTCTTGCCTTTCTTCATTCAGTTTCTGCTTAGCAACTTGTTTACCTAAACCTTCCAATTGAGTTTTAAAATTAACAATTTGTTGTTGAATAGCCCCTTGTTCTAGCATTAAATGTTTAATTTTTTCTTCAATTTCATCCAGGCGCTTCTGCAAACTACTAATTTCTTCATTCGCGTCTTTCCGCAACCGTTCTTGAATATTATCTAACTCACCTTCAATTTGAGAGATGGTCTGCCTTAACTGATTAATTCTTGCTTGCTCTCGATCAACTTCTTCCCCAAAGCTGACTGCTTGCTTGTCAAATTCATCTACTTGAGCGCTCATGCGGATAGCTGTTTCTTCCACCGCCGAAGAACCGGCTTGATCCAACAGTTTTCTGACATTCTCATGGGAGTGACTTCCTGCGCGTAAGTTTGTTCCACAAATACAAGACTTGGAATTAAGTAAATCAGTCACAAATTCTCGCGAAATTCCAGATTTTAACTTGCCTCCCTGCTTCAAATCATTCATGATTAAGCGAAACTGTGCTATACTTTCCGATAGCAATACGGTGTAACCACGTGCAGAAATGATTTTTTTCAGTGTTTCCCTACTTTCTTTCAAATTTTCTTGATTAGACGCTTTCTGTTTTTCTAACTCTTGTCGTCTTTCTTCTAATTCCTTGGCAGCACTGAGTTCCCTTAAACGATTACTTGTCTCTTTTTTTAAAGTCTCTTGGTATTCCAATTCTTGTTTAATTTCCGTCTGTCGTTTGGTGACGCTTTCCAGTTCCTCTTCTATATTATTCTGCTGTTTTAAAAGCTGTTTAGTCTCAGAATTACCAATTGATTTTAATTCATTCTCTAAACTTTTTTTCGCTTCCTTCAGATGATTTATAGAACGATTAATGACCTCTACACCCAAGAAAATCTTCGTAGCTTCAGCAATTTCAGCTTTTTTATCAGATCGGACTATCTCTTCAATGCGCTCGCCGTCAAAGAAAAAATATTGATGTAAACTAGCAGGTAAAATTTGCCCAATCACTTCCTCGGGTTGCTGGGGTGGAAAATACCAACGTCCATCATCCCCAGCAACCTGCATCCGTAATTCTGTCTTGCCAAGATTAAAGTCAGTTTGATTTTTATAACCCCGACATAGGCGCTTCACATTGTAGCGTTTGCCGTCATGTTCCCACTCAACTTCTACCCAACATTCTACAGGTTGCCCAATTTTTGCTTCAGCTATGGCACGCTTATTTACCAACTGCTCAGTGGATGCAAAGGCTGCACTAAATTTTTCATAGAGCACCCAAGTAAACGCATTCAGCAGGCTAGTTTTTCCCGAACCATTATTACCATGAATAATCGTTGTGTTACGAACATCTCCTCCCGCAAGGATTATTTCTGGTGTTTTGCCATAAAAAGAACGAAAGTTGCAAAGCTTAATCGAAGCCAGCTTCATCTCACCGCTTCCTTCACAATTGCCAAAATATCTTCGTTAATATGACTGTTAATTTTCTTATCTATTCTGCTTTTTTCCAGTTGCCATACTCGCTGAATTATTTGCTGCACTGCAGGAGTTGCACTGTTAATTGGCTCCTGAACATCGTCGATATTGCTTTCCTTAGTCATGTTACTGAACAAAATTGTTTTTTTATATTTTACCTTTCTTTCATCTCATAATCATCCGTAAACGTACCATTACGGTTTTTTGTAGTTAAAAGGCTAAAGTCTGAATAGTCAACATTTGAGGTGGGGCGGCGTCGGGTGGATAGAGAAAATCGACTTTCACTAAGCGTCGATCGCCCGGAGGCATTCTTAATTGGATCAGGGGTTCTCCCATTTGTCCATGGTGTTGAACCAAATGCCAGTATTTGGTTCGAGGTATACCTTGGTCGTCATTATACTGGATGCGAACGGTGCCCCTAAATAAGATGGCTGGGTCGGGTGGCTGTAAGAATCGCAGTCCCGGTTTACTCAAGTTATCTTCCTTGACGGGTGTGTGAAATAGCACATTCACAGTCTGGGGCGCACCCGTATTATTAATGAGCGGCAGAACGAGGTTGTATTCGATGCCGTAGTTGCCATGAGCTTCGTAAGCAGTGCCTGGGTAGCGCACCAAAAGTTTGGCAGTTTCGCTTTGTCCAGTACCCATTTTACCAGCTAGGAGGGTGCTAAGACCATAGGAGAATGCTTGTCCTGTTTGGGGAATCTTCAGGTCGAGACTGCCTGAGTCAGTGAGGAGCGATCGCCACCGAGAACCTTGAGCAACTCCTGCTACCCGACCATAGATTTCTGGTCCAGTTAGGTCATTGGGAGGACTAGGTGCTTTTTCACGCGGGCCAGCAAAATCCCCATTTTCGAGTAATTTCTGCCATTCTTCCAGAGAAGGGGCACGTTCGCTACCATCGGGATTGGATTTTGCAAACATCGCGAGGTTTGCCATATAGACTTGCCCATCACTGTATAGGTGCAGCAGAGTAGAACGCCCATTTAGCGGTGGATTCAGAGAACGCACTGGTATTGGATGATTCATGAGCATCCGGCTTTCTTTGGGTGGAATCACCAATTGAGTAGGCCATTCTTTTTGTCGTTGTCCTCGTAGCATCTCATTCATAGCGCGATCGCCCGGCCCAGCATAAATATTTCCCAAAAGATTGTCCTGCATGGGCGGAAGATCGACAAAGGGTGCATCAGGCTGACTCAAATAACTAGCTGCTTGCAATACATTGACAGTCACAGGGCGAGTGCCCGGATTGTAGACAATGACCCCCAGATAAAGAGTCCGCAGATCGTTTGGAGTCTCGATCGCTCTAGCAATGTGGTGAGAAAATAGATCAAACCTTCCCTGAAACGGAAAGTTAAGGTGAGCAGCAGGTACTCGTTTGCCTTGTGGCGGAAATGTGGAGAGTAGAATGCCTTCAGTCTTAACGACCTCTGGGTTATTGCTGTTAAAGACAGGAACTTGATCTAACTGACCAGGTAAAGGGCGTGTCTGTTGGGGAACGACGGTTTCCTGTTGCATTGTAGGTGGTAGTGCTTGAGTTAGAAGCAAGTTGGAAATGAAGTAGAACATCAATAAGAGTGCAGGGAGTGGCGAGTGGGGCAACTAAAGTAGTTATCCGGGAATGGTAGCTTTTCAGCGACGGCAACACTCCCAATTGTGCCATAGTTTGCATCACTGGCACTGCCATCATCGCTCTGATTAATTATTCTTTAATGTACTGGTGCAGCGCGATCATTCAACATCGTGTTAGAATTGAAGGGGTAAGTACCTCAACAATATAGATGCCGGCTAAAGATATTTACCATAATGCTGTAAGATTAGCATTGGTTAAGGATGGGTGGGAAATTCTCACAGAAGATTATACTTTGGAATATGGTGGTGATCGCTTATACGTTGATATTGCAGCAGAAAAATCGATAGCAGCAGAAAAACAGGGCAAAAAAATTCTTGTGGAAGTCAAAAGCTTCATAGGTCGCTCATTTATTAATGATTTAGAGCAAGCTGTTGGACAATATGTTGTTTATCGAGATATAATGCTTGAGACGGCATTAGATTTTGAATTGTATTTAGCGATTACACAAGGAACCTATAAAAGTAATTTTCAACGCCAATTAACCCAGATGATTATCAATCGCAATCAAGTGAAATTGTTAGTCGTTGAAGCCGAAATTAAGAAGGCAGAAGTACGAAGGCAGAAGGCAGAAGGAATCCCCATAAATAAATTCAGGGGATTTATTAAGGACGTAGTATTTCTTGCGCTGCGCGTCTCAAAATACATATTTTCTTTGTTTTTCATAAATAAATTTAGGGGCTTCAAACCCTGTGGCATCGGGCAGACCATTAACCTTCTTTCCTTCAGCATAGCTGCCATCTGCCCTCTGCCTTTCTTCGGTGAGGTAATTGTGCAATGGATAGATTAAAACATCATCGTCAAATTATCCAAGAAGTTTTAATAGAATATCATCATCTCAATGAAAAATCTGGTTCTAAAATAGAAAATATTTTAGTTTTTGATGAGATACACGATCAGTACCTTTTACTATTGATGGGCTGGCACAAAGATGAACGAATTAAAAGTGTCATGATTCATATCCGTTTAAAAGATGACAAAATTTGGATTGAGGAAGATTGGACAGAAAATGGGGTGGCGACAGATTTATTGCTCAAAGGGATTCCACGAGAGGAAATTGTCTTAGCGTTTCATCCACCTCATGTTAGACAATATACTGAATTTGCTAGGGCGTAGCGGGTATTTTTCGATGAGTTTATTGTCTGAAAATACTCATTGAAAATGCTGAATTAATATCTAAAGTGACGCGCAAGTGTAGTATAAACGTTTCTGTATAAGTTCCTCTAGAAGAAGATGAGAAAGTTCAGGAAACTTGCGTTGGTCTGTGGTGTGGTATTTGCTTTAGTCAGTTTCAATCTTCGGGTGCAAGCAGGTGAAAAGCGTCTATTAAACCTTGACGATCAGTTCGCTTTCCACAAGGTTAGCGATCCCCAGATATCCTCGGATGGAAACTGGATTGCCTATACCGTAGAAAATGTTGATCTTAAGAACAACACCAAGAACAACGATATTTACATGACCTCATGGGATGGGTCCCGAACTCTGCGCATGACGACAAGCAAGGATAGTGAGTACTTCCCCCGATTTAGTCCAGACGGCAAGTACCTAGCTTTCCTCTCCAGCCGACAGTATAGCGGAGGTAGTAACCAAATTTGGCTTCTGAACCTTGTGGGCGGTGAGGCTGAGAGGATCTCAGACTTCAAGGGAGGCGTCTCTGATTTTGTCTGGTCACCCGATAGCAAGCGGCTAGCTGTTGTTGCTGAAGATCCTGATGACATGACAGAAAACCAGACCCCGCCACCGATCGTCATTGATCGCTTCCAGTTCAAGGAGGACGGTACCGGATATTTAGGCAAAAAGCGCGATCACCTCTACGTCTTCGACCTAGCAACCCGCAAAGCAGATATCCTCACACCAGACTCGTTCAACGAATATTTGCCCGCTTGGTCACCAGATAGCAAGAGAATTGCCTTTGTGACCAAGCGGGGTGCAGACTTCGATCGCCACAATAATTGGGACGTATACGTCATCGAGGCAAAGCCAGGGATAAAAGCACGCCAACTCACCACCTTTGAGGGGCCAGATAACGATCCATCATGGGATAGCCGACCTGTCTGGAGTCCCGATGGGAAGTTGATCGCCTACCTCCAAGGTGGTCAACAGAAGCTCATCGAGTACGCCGTTTACCATCTTGCTGTTATCCCAGCCGATGGTGGAACGCCTCGCCTGCTCACCCCAACACTCGATCGCAACGTCGTCAAGCCACACTTTACAGCCGACGGTGCATCAATTCTCTTCTTACTAGAGGACGATAGAGTGGTTAACTTGGCTAAGGTTCCAGTCGCTGGTGGTAAGGTGGAACGGCTACTTGCTGGACAACGGACTGTGAGCGCCTTTGACCTAGGACACGACGGGAAGATCGCCCTGTTGTCCTCAACACCACAGGAACCGAACGAGGTCTTTGGTCTTGAGGGGACTCAGATCCACCCATTATCTCACCAGAACCAGGATCTTCTGGCAAAGCTGAAGCTAGCTAAAACGGAAGAGATCAGTTTCAAGAGTCAGGATGGAACCCAAATCCACGGATTTATCGTCAAACCCCCCAACTTTCAAGTCGGGAAGAAGTACCCAACTCTCCTCCAGATCCACGGGGGTCCAGTGGGACAATACAGAAACCAGTTCATGTTCGACTGGCAGATTTTCGCCGCCCATGGCTACGTCGTCATAGCTGCTAACCCAAGAGGGAGTTCAGGGAGAGGCGAGGCATTCTCAAAGGCGATCTATGCTGACTGGGGAAACAAGGATGCTCAGGATGTCCTCGCCGCTGTTAACTATGTTGTAGCACAGGGGATAGCTGATCCGTCACGCCTTGGGATTGGTGGGTGGAGCTACGGCGGTATATTGACAAATTATACTATCGCTCAAGACAAACGCTTCAAAGCAGCAGTGAGCGGTGGAAGTGCATCTAATATCCTAGCAGGTTACGGTACTGATGCATACGTCCGTGACTATGAGCAGGAACTGGGAGTCCCATGGAAACATCTCGACACTTGGCTGCATCTATCCTTCCCTTTCCTACATGCTGACCGCATCGTCACACCAACGCTGTTTTTATGCGGCGAGCAGGATGCTGAAGTTCCACTGCTCAACTCTGAGCAGATGTATCAAGCCCTAAGAAGTCTTGAGGTTGATACCCAATTGATTATCTACCCTGGACAGTTTCATACTATTAGCAAACCAAGTTACATGCGTGACCAATTAGAGCGCTACCTCGCCTGGTACGGCAAGTACTTGAGGAAATAACAGATACGTCAATCGGCAGAATTCAGGGAGTGAAAAGTTACCGAGGCATAGATATTAATGCATTGTACACCCGTTGCTATTATATTGCAACCAACTGAGAAGCGCTATATAATTAAATAAGTTTGAATCAATTCATCGCGACTGGGGAAATCAACCCCGCAAACTTTGTTCAAAATGATTAGAGCATTAAGCTTAAAGGAGGTTTTTGGCTATGAAGAAAATAGTCGTTGCTGCTTTATTTAGCTTCATTACCAGCTCAACGTCTTTAGTTTTTCCCCAAGCCGCTAAAGCTGATAGGGTTGTTTCCTGCTATCCCGTGACAGAGAATAGAGTTCTCAAAGCATCGGCAGCAGACCACCCCAATGCTTATGCAGACGGTTATCGAAAAGGAGAACAAAGCGCCCGCGACAGATCCCCCTATAAACCTCGGACTGCAGGGGGTGAATTTGCTCGTGGTTTTGAGGATGGTTATTTTAATCGACCTTATACTGGTCAAGAGAATGTTGTACCGACAACAGTTGTGCAACGTACTGCTCAGGTTTGTCACGAAGATGGTTATTATACCGCAGCACCTCCTCCTGCTTACATCTACAACCCCCCTGTCATCTACAGGTCGCCCTCTCCTGTTTTTGACCTCAACTTCGGATTTGGTAGAGGGTTCTACAGAGGAAGATGGTAGAGTGTGGGGAATTGGGCTGACAGCCCTGCGGTTCGTCAAAAGTCAAAAGGATTATTTGTCTCCCCACCTTGATTCTAACTCCTGACTCCTGACTCCTAACTCCTAACTCCTGACTCCTAACTCCTGACTCCTAACTCCTGACTCCTAACTCCTGACTCCTGACTCCTGACTCCTGACTCCTGAATTCTTCTTTAAATATCTAATAACCCATATCGCTTTTGTAAATTCAATAATTTCATCCTCGCTTCACCTGCATTGTCAGCTAAATCGGCAAACTCGACAAATCTGAGTAATTCCTTTCGCAGTAAATTGCGTTCTATTTCTAGAGTGTTTCTCTCTAAATCTGGTGGTAAAACAATCATGTCAAATATCGTGGCACGATCCTTACCTGGTGCTGGACGCAAAACTCGTCCGCGTCGCTGGATGAACTGACGAGGATTACTAGAACTTGCCAAAATTACCGCAGTCTGAATTGCCGGAATATCCACTCCTTCATCTAAACAGCGAATTGCTACTAACCCTTGCAATTCGCCGCTTTCAAATTGACGACGCAAAACTTCTCGTTCTTGTAAGGTTGTTTGGGCGGTGTAGGTGCTGATTCTATAACCCAGTTCTACACCCAGAATTTTGGCGACAGCTTTCAGTTGCTGCAAGCTAGAACGCTGTCCCATTTCTGGTGAACCGTCACTGCAATAAAAAAGTGTGTGTGTCGTTTCTCGGCGAGTTGTCATTAACTCTCGCAAAGCATTTAACTTATTTTCAGCCGCACCAACTAACCTTGCCCGCTGCATCAACAACGGTTTCAAATCTTCATTGTCTTCAGAATATCCCGGTGCAACATTTTCTTTGTTTCGATATAGCAGTGCCCGCCCAATTTTTTGTGTTAATTTTGCATAGGTGTGGCTTTCTGTTTCTGTTAATTCTACTAGTATAGGATGATAAAGATAATGCACTAAAGCACCTTGGTGAATGGCATCTTTCAAGGTGAATTCTGGTTGGATAACTGGACCAAAATAATCAAACAAAGATTGAGTTCCGCCTTCGTCAAAATATCTTTCTGGTGTTGCAGACAAAGCTAGTCGCAACCCAATCCGGCGGGGTAAACTTTCTTCTAACTTGGGTGCGCCTAAGTTATGTGCTTCGTCTCCAATGATTAAAGTCCTTTCAGGGAAATATTTGAGTTGAGATTGGAACCCATCTCCGATTAAAGTAGAATTGGAGGTAATGACTGTGAGAAATGGTTGCGAGCTAGAACGCAGGTTATAAAGTTGGGTAGAAAGTTGACTCTGCCAAGTGCGTATATTCTCGAAGGCTAAGAGAGGTTGCAAGTTAAATTTCTCACATTCTCTCGCCCACTGGGTAACAAGATGGCGGTAGGGACACACGACAAGCAACACTTTTAAGTTAATTTGCTTGTAGAGTTCGCAGGCGATCGCCAACGCAGTGATTGTCTTCCCACTACCAGTTGCCATTTTCAGTGTCCCTCTGCCGTTGTTAGCAAACCAGTTATGAACTGCTTGTTGCTGATATGTCCGTAATTGCAGAGAGGGTGGTACTCTAGGGCATCCTGGTAATGATTGGTGATGATAACTGCCTTTACTTTCACCTGCAAATGGTAATTTAAGTTTAAAAGTGGGCTGTTGCTTTACGTACATGAGGAGTGGTGAATGGGGAACTTGGGGTCTAGGGGCGGGGTGACCCCGCCCTTACGGGAGTAGGTAGAGGCTAGTACCGCTTCGCGAAAGTCAAAAGTCAAAAGTCAAAAGTCAAAAGTAATATATATCAAGGCTTTTGGCTGTTTGAAATGGTTGCTTTATTTCCGCCGCGTTGTACTAGTTGTAACTACGCCAAACGGCGACAAGGGAACCCTGTACCTGTACATGTATGGCGTTCACTTCAATTGGGTTGTATCTAGGATTTGCTGGTTTGAGGGTGACGCGATCGCCTTGGCGATAAAATCGCTTTAATGTGGTCCCATGTCCATCAACTCTGGCGGCGACGATAGTACCATTTTTCAACTGGCTTGGTTCTAGCACTGGGCGTAGAAGCACCAAATCTCCTTCGGCGATCAGATCTTCAATCATGCTGTCGCCTGTCACCCGCAAAGCATAGGTTTGGGGAGGTAAGGCCAAATTGGAAATGTCTAGATTTTCCACAGTATCACTGAAGGGTTCTATTAAACCCCCTGCGGCGATCGCACCTAAGATTGGAATTCCTTGCTTGAGAGAAGCCAAAATCCTAATGGTTCGCGCTTTCCCTTCATTCCATTCTATATATCCTTTAACGCGTAAATGTTCCAAGCGACTTTGAATGGGTGCAGGGGATTTCAGGTTCATCGCCTGCATCATCTGGCGAATCGAAGGCGAATGCTGGTGCGATCGGATGTATTCCGTTAGCCATTCGTAAAGTTCTTGTTGGGCTTCTGTGAGACGTTCCATAAAATTTGCCGGGAAGTAAATACAAATGTTCCTAGAACATTAGTACTACAAAAAACTACCCTATGGCACAATTTTGAATTATGAATTATGAATTATGAATTATGAAGACTGGTATCTTGACCTAAAACTCGTCACTTTTGAATTATGAATGATGAAGACTGGTATTCTGCCCTAAAACTCGTCACTTTCAGCATTCAGCATTCATAATTCATAATTCATAATTTCTAGTCTGCGCCTAAAAGACTTGCAAGCAAAGCTTTTTGGACGTGCATTCGATTTTCTGCCTGATCCCAAACTCGTGACTGGGAACCTTCGATCACTGCATCAGTGATTTCTTCGCCACGATGTGCTGGTAGACAGTGTAAAACAATTGCCTCTGGGTCAGCAAGGTTTAATAGTTCTTCATTGATTTGGTAAGTTTGGAAAATTGGCGTTCTGTCATCCGCTTCTGATTCTTGTCCCATACTTGCCCAAACATCGGTATAAAGTACATTCACACCTTTTGTTGCGACTTCTGGGTCATGTGTGAGGATGACTTCAGTTTTGTTACCTGCTATTGAGCGTGCTGCTTCGATGATGGCAGCATTTGGCTCATATCCACTGGGTGTAGCCACTCTCACATTCATCCCCGCCAAAGCACAGCCTAGAACTAAAGAATTAGCAACATTATTACCATCGCCTAGATAGGTTAAGGTTAACCCAGTAAAGGTGTTGAAGTATTCTTTAATTGTCAGTAAATCTGCCAATACCTGACAGGGATGTTCCAAATCGGTAAGAGCATTAATTACGGGAATTTTGGCATAGTGAGCAAAAGTTTCCAATTCTTGCTGTGCAAAGGTGCGAATTGCCAAAATATCCAGATATCGCTCCAAAACTCGTGCTGTATCCTGGATAGGTTCCCCGCGACTGACTTGGGTAACGTTAGGATTGAGGTCTATGACTTGTCCACCTAGTTGGTACATAGCCACGGAAAAACTTACCCGTGTCCGAGTCGAAGCTTTGGAGAACAATAGCCCCAAAACCTTGTTACAACGCAACTTCAGCTTTTGTAATTTTAGCTGGGTTGCCATTTCCAGGAGTTCTTGAACTTCCTTTGGACTGAGGTCCGCCAGACTTAGTAAATCTCGTCCGCTCAATGCTGCCATGCTTTTTGAATCATTAGAGAACAATTATGTCTTTTCGTTCTTCTAGCCTGTATTATTGTCCTGACAATAATATCCGCCCTTTTCCAATCTAGCCCCCAGGCTTGTAATGAACCAAGTTTGTTGTCAGTCAGGGATTTGGGTATACTGCACAGGTGCATGATATTAGCGACCTGTGTTTCATCAGAACAAGAAACAACAGGACTCACCGGAGTGCAGGTTTCTTCAGTTGTGCGTTGCTTCTTATTTCCGGACATGAATCTTGCTGTGTTCAATCAAAAGATTATACAGCAGATTGATTTTTAAGTGAAGCGCAATGCTTTTGCCTAAAAGCTAGACACAACCAAAAGAGATATGTCTATTTGTACTTAAAGGTTGACAATGGACTTCCTTGTGATATAATTAGAAATCGACATAGCATTTTTACAAGTGTCTCAATCAAACCCATGCCAGCATAGCACAGTGGTAGTGCATCCGACTTGTAATCGGAAGGTCGTCAGTTCAAATCTGACTGCTGGCTTCAACCCAAAACCCTTGCTGTTAAAGGTTTCCCTCCTGTCTTTCACAAATCGGTGTCGCTAAATCCTACGTTTTCCGGCATTAACAATATGCCAGAATATGGCAAAATATCGTTGAACGTAGACAAAATTTAGGACAATTTTAGGACAGTTTGGCAGCTAATAAGTGGACACTAGAAGCCGTGAAGTAACAGTAGACCTATCGCCCTACACTGGGAACT
>CAIVAU010000078.1 GCA_903903925.1 uncultured cyanobacterium | reverse complement strand
GCTATTCTTCCTTGACCAAAAACAGGGTGTGGGAAGTGTGGGGGGTGTGGGGAGAATAATGACTCCTGACTCCTGATTCCTGACTCCTGACTCCTGACTCCTGACTCCTGACTCCTGACTCCTGACTCCTGACTCCTGACTCCTGACTCCTGACTCCTAACTCCTGACTCCTGACTCCTGACTCCTGACTCCTAACTCCTGAATTCTTCTAAAGCAAAAAGGGAAAACTATGATCACCCCTTTTTGTTAAAAGAACATGCTGAAAAAACCTCGGCTTAACTTTTTGATTGTGCCTTTCCTAATTAAATGCTTCTTTCTGCAAACTCTTTTTGCTCCACAAGCCAATGCTTTACCAGGACAATCGACAGAGGAAGTCGGTGCTTGGATTAAAGCACATCCTACGCTTCGCCCTGGCCCTGGAGAGCGGTTATTTGTGCAAAAGGGTGATACAGCTGCCCAGCGATTCACTTTTCAAGCGTCGGTATTGCCTCCTGGCAAGGTGGAGTTTACAAATGATCGCAGCAAAATTCGCAATGAGCGTCTTGCTATGTATGATGCAATTAATGGTATGACATTGGAGCGTCTTCAAGACTCTTTGCGAATTATTTATGGGTTGGATATCTATCAAGACTTTAATCGCGCTCAGGTTGTTTACCAGTATCCTAACGAAGGTAGGATTAACTCTGCTCGTTTAGAGAAAACTCCCGTCGCAGAAGCTTTGCGGGGAGAGTTACGTTTAGGCGATCGCTATGCTTACTGGGTAGAAGTCGCACAACCAAGGGAAGGCAAAGCATTCGTTGGTCAAATGACAGTTTTGCTCAAAACCGACATAGGAAAGTTGAAAGGGGAGCTGCAAAATCGATAATACTTTTTGACTGTTGACTATTGACGGTCAACTGTGATCACGCTATTTAGTATTATGGTAGGCTTGCCATTCACCAGAGAAGATACTTTCAGATGCGATCGCAATTCTTAGCAAATCTTCTTTCAGTAGGGGTGGCCAATCAACCCCTACTTTCGCTCCTGCTGTAAACAATTGTTGCGTTTTTATACTTAACTGATATAGTGTGTATGCCAGTTCTCGGTCTATAGTAGAGGCATCTTCCAGACCTGCAAACACCACTTTCAATGCCAACAACATTGAGGTAACCTGACCAGGAACTGGCGGCTTTCCCTGCTTGAGACGCATTAACAGAGCATCTGAATTTTCCTCAGTTGTTATTGTCTGGTCAATAAGGAATTTGCGAGCAGTTTCGTAATTCATCCCACGGACTTACCTTTGCGCGAAACTTAAACGACAACCTGGGCAATCATCTGGGTTGCCTGTGCAGCATAACCGCCGCCGAATAGATTAAAGTGATTGAGAATGTGATATAAATTATACAGAGTTTTTCTGCGTTCATACCCCTCATCTAAGTGCCAAACTTCATTGTAGCCACGATAAAACGCTGCTGGGAAGCCACCGAAAAGTTCGGTCATAGCAATATCTACTTCGCGATCGCCAAAATAAGTTGCTGGATCGAAAATCACTGGTTCTCCCGACACCGTAAACCCAGCATTTCCTCCCCACAAATCACCATGTACCAAAGAAGGTTGGATTTGGCGATCTGCTAATATCTTAGGGACAGCCGTGAGTAAATCTTTTTCTTGGGGAAAACGACCACCCCGTTGTCTTGCCAACTGGAATTGATAAGCTAAGCGATGTTTAGCATAAAATTCTGCCCAGTCTGCGGTCCAAGTATTGATTTGACGCGTGGAACCGATAGTATTGTTTCTGTCCCAACCAAAACCTTCACTGCTAGTGACTTTATGCATATCTGCTAACTTACGTCCCATCTCTTCCCAAGATTTGGGATGTCCTCCACCCATTTCCAACCACTCCAACACTAGATAGCTAGAATTACCAGATGTGCCCCAGCATATGGGTTTGGGCACGCGGATTGTAGCTGTTTGGAAAATTTGCTGTAAACCAAACGCCTCAGCCTCAAACATGGCAATTTGAGATGCTTGGTTGATCTTAATAAAGTAGGTGCGTTGACCATCAGAGACAGCATAACCTTGGTTGATGCATCCACCACCAACTGATCGCTGCTGTAATGAGTGAAATTCTTCGCCAGTCACTTGGCTAATATGAGCGTTAATTTCAGTCCACATCTTGATTTTCTAAGCTGGTTTGAGGATAACTAAACCATAGGCTTCTGGGGAAAGATAATTTTGTGCTGCTTGCATTAGGTGATTTGCATCTTGGGCTTGGATCTGTGCTGGGTAGTTAAATGCTGGTTCTAAGCTTCCTAGTAATGATTGATAGTAGCCGTATAAATTAGCACGCTGACTGGGTGTTTCGTTACCAAAAATAAACCTATTCGCGACTTGCGTCCGCACGCGGGCGATTTCTACTTCTGTCACTCTTTCTGTGTTTAACTTAAGGATGTGTTGTGCGATCGCCGCTTCTACATGTGGCAGATTTTCAGATACACATTGCACCGAAATATAAAATATTCCTTGTAATCCATGAGTAATATTACTGACAGAAATATGAGAAGCTAGTCCCTGTTCTTCTCTCAAATCCCTCACCAATCTTGATGTCTGTCCGTGTCCCAAAATTCCTGCCAAAACATCCAGTGCGTAAGTTTGATCAAGATGAACCAAACCGGGTACTCGCCAAACCATCACCAATCTTGCTTGCTGGAGTCTTTCATCAATAAATTCCCTGTGAACAATTTCTGTGAACGGAGGTTCTGGGTTAAGTGTTGGTGGTTGAGTGTTGAGTGTTGAGTGTTGAGTGCTGGCTTGTTCAAATCCTTTGGTGACAATTTCGATTAATTCTTCTACTGGCAAATTGCCTACAACTGCTGCAGTCATTGATTTTGGTTGATACCAATGAGCGTGGAACTCTCGCATCTGCTGGGGTTGGAGTTGAGAAATAACTGCTTCTGGTCCCAAAACTGGACGCCGATAAGGGAGCTGATCAAACGCCATTTCTATCGTTCTTTGAAAAGTCCGGCGGCGAGGATTATCGTCTGATCGCCTAATTTCTTCCAGAACTACCAATCGCTCGCGTTCAAAGGCTTCATCAGGTATTCTTGCATTAGCTACCACATCAATTTGCAGTGGAGCAAGATCCGCAAAGTCTTTGGGAGCAGTGGTAATGTAGTAGTGAGTATAATCTTGGCTAGTCGCAGCGTTGGTCACAGCACCCCGCTCTTCAATTCTCCGTTCAAACTCACCACTTGCCAGTAGCTCTGTTCCCTTAAAAATCATATGCTCTAGGAAGTGCGCCATGCCGTTAATAGCATCCGGTTCTACGGCTGAGCCAATGTTAACCCACAAGTTGAGGTTAACAGCTTCGATTGGCATTTGCTCCGCGACTATTGTTAACCCATGGGGCAGTTGGTGCAATGTTGGAGCATTAAGACGCGGAAATTTTAGCAGGGTTGAGGTCATTGGTACTTCCGAGTGAGCCTTATGATTTATATCTTACAAAAAAAGAGGGAGCAGGGAGCAGGGAGCAGGGAGCAGGGAATAGGGAATAGGGAGCAGGGAGCAGGGAATAGGGAATAGGGAATAGGGAATAGGGAGCAGGGAGCAGGGAATAGGGAGCAGGGAGCAGGGAGCAGGGAGCAGGGAGCAGGGAATAGGGAGCAGGGAGCAGGGAGCAGGGAATAGGGAATAGGGAGCAGGGAGCAGGGAGCAGGGAATAGGGAATAGGGAATAGGGAATAGGGAATAGGGAATAGGGAATAGGGAATAGGGAATAGGGAATAGGGAATAGGAGGAGTTTCTTTTATTCATAACGGGTGGTGTACCGCCCGTAGGGCGCTCTTAAGAGGAAACTCGTAAGAGGGAACAGGAAAAAGCCAAATCCACTATTTTTATTTCATAATGTAAAATTATTAATATAAATATTAAGAAATATATCATAAAAATCAATGCCAAATTATCGTGTTGGCAGAAGTAAACCTCGTATCGTCGTCATCGGTGCAGGAATTGGCGGACTCACTGCTGGGGCATTGTTAGCCCATAGAGGTTACAGTGTGTTAATTGTGGATCAAGCGATCGTTCCGGGGGGATGTGCTTCGACCTTTAAACGCCAAGGCTTTACCTTCGATGTAGGAGCAACTCAGGTAGCTGGGTTGGAACCTGGAGGTATTCACCACCGCATTTTCTCAGAATTAGAAATTGAGCAACCGAAAGCAACGCCATGCGATCCAGCTTGTGCGGTGTATCTTCCTGGAGAGGAAACACCAATCAATGTTTGGCGCAAACTTGAAAAATGGCAAGAGGAACGCGATCGCCAGTTTCCTGGTAGTGGACCTTTCTGGGAGTTGCTAGCAGCTTTATTTAAAGCCAGCTGGGAATTTCAAGGGCGAGATCCAGTACTACCGCCGCGTAACGTTTGGGACTTGTGGCAGCTGACCAAGGCAGTGCGCCGGGGTACATTGATTACTGTACCCTACACGTTGTTTACGGTGGGAGATGCTTTACGTGCCTATGGACTAGAGAAAGATCACCGCCTGAGGATGTTTCTAGATTTGCAACTGAAGCTGTATTCTCAGGTTGATGCAGAGGAAACAGCGCTACTTTATGCTGCAACTGCGTTGAGCGTGTCGCAACTGCCGCAAGGATTATTTCATCTTCAAGGTAGTATGCAAACACTTAGCGATCGCCTAGTTTCTGCTTTTCAAAGAGATGGTGGCAAGTTGCTGATGCGTCATACAGTAGAATCGATCATGGTAGAAAAGGACAAGGCGACTGCTGTTGTCATTCGCGATCAAAAAACTGATGAAGTGTGGACTGAAAGTGCCGACCAAGTCGTTGCTAATGTCACAGTGCAGAACTTGGTACAATTGTTGGGTGAAAAAGCACCTCGTGGTTATAGGCAACGAGTGCAAAAACTACCACCCGCTTCGGGTGCGTTTGTCGTGTATTTAGGCGTAGATGAAAGCGTCATCCCTCCTGGATGTCCGCCCCATCTCCAGTTTCTGTACGACGCTAACGGTCCGATTGGCGAGAATAACTCTCTGTTTGTTTCTGTCAGCCATCCTGGAGATGGTCGCGCCCCAGATGGAAAAGCAACGATTATTGCTTCTTCCTTTGTCAACCCAGAAAAATGGTGGCGTACCGAGAATTATGAAGAGTTAAAACAAGAGTATACACGAGATGCGATCGCCCATCTGGCAAAATTCTTTTACCTCAAACCAGAAACCATTATCTGTCAGGAAGCAGCAACACCCCGCACTTTTGCTCAATATACAGCACGCAAGGACGGGATTGTTGGTGGTATTGGTCAACGTATACCGACTTTCGGTCCCTTTGGTTTTGCCAACCGTACACCCATCCAGCATCTTTGGCTGGTTGGAGACTCAACCCACCCAGGTGAAGGGACTGCTGGGGTAAGTTACTCAGCTGTGACGGTTGTCAAGCAAATTGAGGCGGAAAAACGTTAGGCTGATAGGAATCCAGTTTGATATTTGAACAAGGTCACCTTCTTAGATGCTTAAGACAATTGCTAAAGCTTTAGAAATAGCTTGCATCGTCTCGTCACCGAGAGTTCCCAGTTGGCGTATTAGCTTCTGCTGAGAAATTGAGCGCACTTGAAATGTATCTGCTGCTGATAGCTTACTCAAGTTGTTTTCAGCATCGGGTTCTAGTCGCACCATCCACACAACTTCTGAAAAAGCATCATTCCACCCAGTAATCGGCACAACAATCTTCAATCGCAAAACCCCAATTTCATTGTTGTTTACAATAACTGCTGGGCGGGTCTTACCAATTTCATCTCCTAAAGTAGGGTCAGAGTTGTATAGCCAAATTTGACCTCTAAGCATACTCTTGGTACTCGTAGAAGTCTTCAGTATCCTGATCTGTGAACACGGTAAGTTCACTTCCTTGTTCATAGTAAGGGCACATTACCTCGACTGCCTTTGTTAAGCTCAACTCTTGCCTATCTATAACTCTAGGCTTAACTGCTAGTTCTTCTCGAATCAACCTTGATGCCATTTCAATGATTTCTAGACGATCAACGGTTGTCATCTGTTTAAGTGCTTCCAAGACTTCTGCCTTTATCATAAAACTTATCCATTTCTGTGAGACTTATGCTGCAACTTCCATTCGTAGGATCTGTATTTTAGGTGATTATAGCGTTTCCGAAGCAACTGAGGTACACCTAAATCTTTTTACCTGGGTTAATAGCCGTGAAAACCTACTTTACGAGATTGATAAGTAGGCGGACAAAAATATTTAAAGTTATTGCGAATGAAGTGAAGCAAACCAAACCCTTGCGATTGTTTTATTCCGCTGCACTCTATTTGTAATGACATTGTGTAATTAATTTTGTCCAACTACTTACTCATCTGTGACGGTTGTCAAGCAAATTGAGGCGCATTGGTACTCGTAGAAGTCTTCAGGTTAGGTATTCTGAGAATAAAATACCAGTAGATATGGTATCAATTTTATTGAACAGTTGTTAGCTGTCTGTTAATGAATCGATCTAAACATTTTTTTGCTTCTCTTCCGCTGGTGCTGTCCTTGCAGGTTTTGTGCTACCCGGTAGTTGCCCAAACCTTGTCTGAGTGCGATCGCCAGCAAGAAATCTTTACCTTTCAAGTCCCCAATTACGGCATATTGCATCAAGGCGGCGCAATTTTAAATATTAAAGTAGCCTATCGCCTGACTCCAGAAGTGAGCGCCGAAAATCATTACCCCAACTATATTCCTATCAAAAAAGAGATTGGGAATTATTTGACCAATTACCCAAACAATAACGACTATTGGGAAATTGTCAATAAAAACCTTGTCAAACGTTTACTCGACAAATATCCGCAAATGTCTTCCCTAAGCATCGAATTGGGAGTCATGCCCACAGCTAATAAACCTTTCCGTTCTAGCATTGTTCGCATCACTCGTCCTCAAGGATGTGCTATAGTTCTTGGATCTTAAGCTGCATTTGCTCTACCCCAAAAATGGGACGAAGACTTATATGCACGCTATGTTACGATGATACAGTAGTATAAACAACCTAAACACAGGTTTACGTGATCACCCAAACCTATCTCAATATTCATCCTCGCGGTGCTTAGATGTGGGAAATAAAATTATGCCCTTGGGTGACGGCTTTTTGATAATTTATGACCTAAGTACTGAAAATAAAACATACAAAAGGTACTGATGATTGACCTTTACTACTGGACAACCCCCAACGGACATAAAATTACGATATTTCTGGAGGAAGTTGGACTAGCCTACAACGTGATTCCCATAAACATCGGCAAAGGTGAGCAATTTCAACCAGAGTTTCTGAAGATTTCTCCTAACAATCGCATTCCGGCAATTGTTGATCGTGAACCTGCTGATGGTGGGGAACCAATTTCTATTTTCGAGTCTGGGGCAATTCTACTTTATTTGGCTTCAAAAACCGGAAAGTTAATTCCAACAGATGTTCGAGGTCATGCAGAAGTCCTGCAATGGCTGTTTTGGCAAATGGGGGGACTCGGACCGATGGCAGGGCAAAACCATCATTTCAGCCAATATGCACCAGAAAAAATTCCTTACGCAATCGATCGCTATGTGAATGAAACGGGTCGCTTATATGCTGTTTTAAATAAACGATTGAGCGATCGCGAATTCATTGCAGGAGATTATTCTATCGCCGATATTGCAAGCTATCCCTGGATTGTGCCCTACGAACGCCAAAACCAAAAGTTGGAGAATTTCCCGAACCTACAACGGTGGTTTGAGGCAATTAAAGCACGTCCGGCAACCATTCGAGCTTACGAGAAAGCCGAAGCATGGAAAAATCAGCAAATAAATCCCGAACAAGTGCGGGATTTGTTATTTAATCAATCTGCTAGCACTGTAAAATGATCAAAGAATTGACACGCCGAGAATTTATTACCACTGCTACCATTGCCACTGGCTTTACTCTAGCAGTACAACCCATTTCTACAGCAACAGTTATCACAACTGATACCAGAGGATTGGTTGCAGGTACAGTGAAAATACCTGTTAAAGATGGCGAAATACCTGCCTACAGAGCCCAACCAGAAACAGGGGATAACTTTCCCATTATCCTAGTCATTCAGGAAATATTTGGTGTCCACGAACACATTCAAGATATTACCCGTCGCTTTGCCAAGTTGGGATATCTAGCAGTTGCCCCCCAATTGTTTATACGTCAAGGTGATGTTTCTAAGTTAACTAACATTGACGAAATTCGCCCAATTGTTGCTAAAGTACCCGATGCCCAGGTATTATCTGACCTTGATGCGACTATAGATTGGGCTGTGAAGTCTTCCAAAGGTAATGCTAATAGAGTAGGAATTACAGGCTTTTGTTGGGGAGGTCGAATCACTTGGCTGTACGCGGCACATAATCCTAAACTAAAAGCAGGTGTGGCATGGTATGGGCGTTTAGTCGGTGATGCGACTCCACTTCAGCCTCAGTATCCGATCGATATTGTCTCGAAGCTAACTGTTCCCCTTCTCGGACTCTATGGTGGGCAGGATACAGGTATTCCTCTTAACACAGTGGAACAGGTACGGGAGAAGCTCAAATCGAGTAGTAGTAAATCGGAAATTGTTGTTTACCCCGATGCTCCCCATGCCTTTTTTGCTGATTATCGCCCCTCCTACCGCGAGGCTGATGCCAAAGATGGTTGGAAACGACTTCAAGCATGGTTTAAACAACATCATCTGTGATTATCCTGATGTTGGCTATTTCGCCTACTGAATTTTTTGCATAAATCAAACCAGATTTGTTGTTTGAGCAGAGGAATGCGATCGCCTGAAAATTGTTCATAAAGGAGATCAAAATATAACATGAGTCCGCGTCAGCGGACTTTTTCTATGGGACGCTAAGCAAACGTCCGGATCGCAGAGACTTCCAATCGCTTGAGCTAAGCAAATTTTCCAATAAATCATGGGAATGTTGATAAAATTAGAGAATAAACTTACATTCATGCCGTGTATAGTCGAAGGTGCTGTTAAATTAGACAATCCTAAGACCTAGAATGCCTGTCATGATTCGGTTTGTTACTTTTGAATTTTGGATGAATTATGGTAGTCCAACTCAGCGCAAGCAAATCATCAAATCGACTGATAATAACGTGGGAACCCTTACCGAAAGATTTTCAACTAGAGGATGAACCAGTGGAGAATACAGGTCAGCCGATTTTGGCTGGTGCTTTGCGTGAAAGTTTAGAAATCAGTGGGTTCATCCAACCACACATGTTAATTGCTTCAAACTTTGGATTGTGTGCAACAGTTGACGAACAATTGATTATTAAAGCACCAGACTGGGTTTACGTGCCATCAGTGAAGGAAGTGCAGAGTCATCGCAAAAGTTATACACCGATTTTAGAAGGTGAAATTCCGCTCATTGTGATGGAATTTCTCTCAGATACTGATGGGGGAGAATATTCTCTTAAGCGCACTTATCCGCCAGGAAGATGGTTTTTCTATGAGCAGATATTGCAAGTTCCCATCTACATCATTTTTGCACCAGATGGGGGACTGTTGGAATATTATCAACTAAAAAATGGACGTTATGAATTAAAGCTCCCCGACGAAAATGGTCGTCATTGGATAGATGAGATGGGCTTATATTTAGGAACATGGCGAGGAACAAAAGAAGCTCATACTGGTTATTGGTTACGTTGGTGGGATAAAGATGAGAATTTGTTACCTTGGGCTGTGGAACAAATTCAACAGGAACGTCAACGCACTGAACAGGAACGTCAACGTGCTGAACAGGAACGTCAGCAAAAAGAACGGTTACTTGCTTATTTGCAGTCGCAAGGTATTGACCCCAATAATTTACCTCCTTTTGCATAGAAAATCACAGCCCAAAACCCCTATATAAAACTGGAATTTTGGAGAATTATGGTAGACAAACTTAGCGAAAGTAAATCATCAAATCAACTGATAATAACATGGGAACCCTTACCGAAAGATTTTCGACTAGAGGATGAACCAGTGGAGAATATAGATCAGCCGATTTTGGCTGGTGCTTTGCGCGAAAGTTTAGAAATCAGTGGGTTCATCCAACCACAAATGTTAATTGCTTCAAACTTTGGATTGTGTGCAACAGTTAACGGACAATTGATTATTAAAGGACCAGACTGGGTTTACGTGCCATTAGTGAAGGAAGTGCAGAGTCATCGCAAAAGTTATACACCGATTTTAGAAGGTGAAATTCCCCTCATTGTGATGGAATTTCTCTCAGAGACTAACAGGGGAGAATATTCTGTTAAGCGCACTTATCCGCCAGGAAGATGGTTTTTCTATGAGCGGATATTGCAGGTTCCCATCTACATAATTTTTGCACCAAATGAAGGGTTGTTAGAATACTATCAACTAGAAAATGGACGTTATCAATTAAAGCTAACCGACGAGAATGGTCGTCATTGGATAGATAAAATAGGCTTATATTTAGGAATATGGCAAGGAACAAAAGAAGCCCATACTGGTTATTGGTTACGTTGGTGGGATAAAGATGGGAATTTGTTAGCTTGGGCTGTAGAACAAATTGAACAAGAACGTCAACAAAAAGAAAGGCTTATTGCTTACTTACAATCTCAGGGTATTGACCCAAATAATTTACCCCAATTTGAATAGAAAACATAAACAATTAAGACACCCGACTTCTCAAAGAAGTTGAGTGTCTTGTTGGCTAGAACTTGCCGTGTATGCACAATTGATCTTACTGCTGATCGATCGTGGTTGACGGTTGGGAGAATTCAGGTGTAGGTAGCGGTAGAGGAGGATTGAGAATCGCTCGCCATGTCCTAATTTGCGATCGCGCTTCACTGTAAACAGCAGTACCTTTGGGAATGAGCTTGGCTGTCTCGATACCTCTGGTGATATCAGACTCACCTTGAGAGCGTGCAATGTCTAATAGTTGCTGACTCCATTGGTCGAGAGCTTCATTAACATCATTGCGTAACAGACTGCTACTTGGCACCTGATCCGCCAGTCGAATTGCTTCTGCTAAGGCATTTGGAGTTCCGGCAAGTGCTACCTCCCGCGCTTTCCTCCAGTTTTCTTTGGCACGGATTTGTCCTCGCCAGTCATCCATAGCCGCTTGTGCTTCACTAGAAAGCGATCGCCCTGGTGGTATTTGTTGGGCGGTCTTAATAGCAGCAGGTATGTCACCACTTTGAGCCAGTTCCCGCGCCTGGTCTAAGTAAGGTTGGTCTTCAATTCGTTGAATTTTCCCCGTCCAAGTCGCTATTTTGTCTTGTGCTTCTTGATATAAAGCTCGATTTCTCCCGATTTGGCTGGCTTCGGTAATTGCTGCTTGTAAAGAGTTAATATCCTCTAACACTGCCAGCTGATCGGCGCGTTCCAAATAAGGTCGATCCTCGATAGTCTGGATCTGGGCAACCCAGTGCGCAATTTCTTTTCTTGCTTCTTTGGCACGAGGGTTGCTAGCAGGAATACCCTGAGCTTCGTTAATAGCTGCGGTCAGGTCAGATATGGCTCCTCCACTGGAGAGTGATTGTGCTTTTTCCAGGTGACCAACATCTTCTATTTCCAACTGCCAACGAGCAATCAGTTGTTGTGCTTTCTCATGACTTGGTCTGGTCGGGTCAATTTGTTGAGCTTGGGAGATTGCTGACTCTAGACCTGGTATAGTACCCGTCCATGCACTTCTTTGCGCCTCAGCTAGGGAAATAAAATCTTCGCTTTCCAACTGTAACCCAGCATTGGCGGGAATTTTTTGGGCGATATCGATCGCTGAATCCGCATCTTGTTGCTTCAGCTTTTGCTGTGCCAATTCTAGCATCTTCCGTCCAAATACTGGTATTGCCTCTTGCGCCTGCTGATGAATGTAACTGTTCTGCCCAATTGACCCAGCTAGTTGAATAGCTTTGAGTAAATTATCTACTCCTCCATCTTTGGATAGGCTTTCAGCTTTTGCCAATTTATCCCCATCTTCCCTGGTGCTGACAATCATCTGGTTCAATTCGTCATACTTAATGCCCGTCCAGTATTTATTATTCACACGTAACAATCTGGAAGCAATCATAAACGCTTCGTGCCAGTGCTGTTGCCGTATTTCTCCTTCTGCTGCTTGATAAACACCTTCTGCCTTCGACCAAATTGATTGCCACTTGGCAACTTTCTCGTCTACCAATTTATAAGCAGGGAGATCCTTGGGAATTCTGTGAGCAGTTGCAACTGCTTCATTTAGCCTCCCAGCTTGAAAACTTTCATCCGCTAGCTGCAAAACATTTTGCGACCATTCTCCCAGAAAACGATCAATTTCTCCACGTAGTGGGTGATTTTCTGGCAGATCCTTCACCAAGTCAATCGCTTGTAGCAGGTCGTTAACCGTCTGTTTAGAAGCAGCGAACTGAGCACAATGTATCCTCACCGACGCACTTGCCAAAGGCCAAAAAATTGAAGGACAGTTCGGTGCGGCTGGCAGCTTGAGCAGCATCGCCATTGAGATAATTGCTATACCGCCAGGAACTAAAGTCAACAAAACCGCCCATAACACCCAGCTTTTCAGCCAACGAGGTAATTTTTCTAAACCTTTGCTTTGTTGAGCAGTTCCTTGTTCAGAAGCGCTTTCTTTTGATCGCATCACAGATTGGGAGGTAGAACCAGCAGCTGGGACACCAGGCGCATAAGTTTCACTGATTTGTTGACTTCGGGATAATATAGTTATTTGATCGGGCTCTTGTGCTCTGGCTGGTGACCAGCTTTCTGGAATATCCCGCTCTGTCATCTCTCACACCAAAATAATTTAATAGTCATCTGTTCTAGATCGGAACAAATGAGATTAGATCTTTGTCATATTAGCTTTCTCCTGAGTGAAAAAGCTACCTTTTGTACATTAAGTCATTCTGTAACTACCATCAAACTCCAAAATCAAGCATTGCTTTTTTATTTTTCAACCAGAAGCAGAAGATTCAGCCTGCAAATCGACAATTAACTGAGCCAACTGAGCGCTACTTGCCTGGTAGACTGTACTACAAAAGTGACAAGTTGCCTCCGCTCCATTATCTTTGGCAATCATGTCTTGTAGTTCTGCTTCTCCCAACATCTTGAGTGCTCCTAACACGCGGTCAAACGAGCAACTGCAGTGGAAGCGAAGCATTTGGCTTTCCGGAAATATCATCAGTCCCATATCTCCTAATAGGTTCTGAAGAATTTCGCTCAAGGAAAGCCCTGCTTGTAACAAAGGTGTAAATCCTGATAAAGCAGCTACTCGTGATTCCAAAGTTTCTACTAGGGTTTCGTCTGTTGCAGCTTTGGGCAAAATTTGTATTAGTAACCCTCCAGCTGCTGTTACCCCGCCTGCACCCACGAAAACACCTAACACAAGTGCGGAAGGTGTTTGTTCCGAACTCACTAGGTAATGAGCTACATCGTCCCCAATTTCACCAGAAACGAGCTCCACTGTACTAGAGTAAGGGTAGCCGTAACCGACATCACGAACAACGTAAAGATAGCCATTACCAACAGCACCCCCGACATCTAGCTTACCTTTTCCATTTGGAGGCAATTCCACAGCCGGGTTTTCTACATAGCCGCGTACCGTCCCATCCAAACCTGCATCTACTAATATACCACCTAAAGGTCCATCACCTTTAACCCGGACGTTGACCCTAGATTTAGCTCGCTTCATACTGGAAGCCATCAACAAGCCTGCTGTCATAGTCCGACCCAGTGCAGCCGTCGCTACATACGAGAGATGATGGCGATGCTTGGCTTCTTCTGTTAAGCGTGTCGTGATCGCACCTACTGCACGAATCCCGCCTTCAGCTGCTGTGGCGCGAATTAACTGATCCGCCATGAAAAACCTTACCAAAAGTTATTGATAATTATCTTAGTATAACTACACTTAACTTAAACATCTGTCAGGAGTCAGGAGTCAGGAGTCAGGAGTCAGGAGTCAGAAGTCAGAAGTCAGGAGTTAGGAGTCAGGAGTTAGGAGTCAGGAGTTAGGAGTCAGGAGTCAGGAGTCAGGAGTTAGGAGTCAGGAGTTAGGAGTTAGGAGTTAGGAGTCAGAAGTCAGGAGTTAGGAGTCAGGAGTCAGGAGTTAGGAGTTAGGAGTCAGAATTTATCAGAGTTTGATATCATTAGCACAGCAAGAGATAGCTCGTAATTTTTTAACAATTCTGGCTCCTGACTCCTGACTCCTGTATTCTGATAAAAATGCTTGGTAATTTTCAAAAAAGTCAACTGCGGATAGAACTTGAAGCATCAGCAACTGCAATTCGTCAAAGTTTGGTGTGTCCTCAGCAATTAGAAAAATGGCTTCTCTCTGGTCGGTTTACTTCTGGAATGCCAGAAGAATTGCTTCCAGGATTTGAGTTCACTAGCAAGATCGGGCTAGTACCGATTCATCATCAAGTAGATGTAGTCGGTCGTAATTGTCTACGCTTGCTACTGAGTCAAGGCATTGACGGCTTTCACGAATGGTATTGGGGAGAAGGTTGGGTGCAGTCTCGCCTAGAAGGATTGACAATTCTGCCACTGGCTTTGGGACAAACCCTGAGTTTGCTGAGTTTGCGTCAGTTTTTGGCAAATCAAGTGTAGGGAGTGGGGAGTACTCCCCACTCCCCATTTTAAAGATATCTACGAAACATTTTGCAGTTGAGCTGTACGGATTGATAGTTTCTGCACCTGGTTTCCGCGTTGCACTTTCAGTTGCAACAGTTGATTGATGCGACTACTTTCAACAATGTTCAGTAAATCTTCACCTTGGGTAATTTGTTGTCCATCAACCTCAATAATCACATCTCCCGGACGTATACCTGCACTTGCGGCTGGGGAGTTTGGTACAACTCGAACGACTAAAACACCGCTAATTTCTGGTATCTGGATGGGGGAATTGGGGTTAGCGTTGATTTGCTTTGCGACTTCAGGAGTTAAATCTTCCATTGCCACACCTAAGTAGGGATGCGCAACTTTTTTACCACCTTCCAGTTGGGCGGCGATAACTTTGGCTTTATCAATCGGAATTGCAAACCCTATGCCCATGGCGTCACCACGAATAGCAGTGTTGATACCAATGACTTCACCCTGGGCATTTAATAATGGTCCACCAGAGTTACCAGGGTTGATGGCGGCGTCAGTTTGGATAAAATCTAAGCGTTTGTTACTAATGCCAACTTGAGCGCTGGAACGTCTGAGGGTGCTGATAATTCCTAATGTAACGGTGTTGTCTAATCCTAAGGGGTTACCCACGGCGATCGCCCAGTCTCCGACCTTGACATTAGCTGAAGAACCCAAGGGAGCAACTGGTAAATCGCTCCCTGCGTTAATCTTGACGAGTGCCAAATCAGTCACTTCATCAGCACCTTGAACTTTGCCTTCTAAAGTGCGACCATCTTTAAGGTGAACTGTCACTCGATCAGCCTTATCAACCACATGGGCATTGGTGAGAACTAACCCGCTCTTGTCAATGATGAAACCTGACCCGAGACCGCGCAATTGCTCTTGTGGTAACTCATGAGGAAAGCTATCACCAAAAAACCGTCGAAAAAATGGGTCTTCTAGGAATGGATCGGGGGCGCGACGAGTAATTGTGCGCTCGGTATCAATTCTAACAACTGCTGCGCCAACGCGATCAACTGCTGATGTCACAAAGCTAGTGTTACTGACAGCGATCGGTGCTATGGTAGATTGTCTTTGGGCAATCAGTTGTGGTAATTCAGCAGTTACCGGATCTGGCACTGATTCTGCGAGTGTTGGGGACACTTGCAGGGTACTAACAATTAGCACAATTCCTATAGTTAGGGCTAATACATGGGTACTAAGTTTACGGATCGACAGGGATAGTTTGGGAAATTGCATAACTAAAGCCTAAATTTTTTAGCCTAATTTTGGATTTTAACCCCAGATGGACGCAGATGGGGAGAAGTCTGAGCGGCGGCTTCCGCCGATGGCTTTGCCAACGTCTCCGACGAACAGAACTTCGGAACGCAGATAGAGAGAATTATCTTGCGCCCGGATTTCTCACTTCCGTTGGTGTGGGAGGCACTTTGCGCTCATTTTCCCCACACTCTCTATTTGCTTATGGGTTAGGATCTTAGTAGAAACGTCTAAATAACTCATGAATGGATCGAAACGATTAGGTCAAGAATCCTTGCCCGATTCTCAGCAAGATGAAGATTTACTCAGTGACGATACTGTGTATAATAATACGAAAAATACACATAGTCATGGACAGTCGGCTCATTCTCACGTTCATAGTGAAGAGTCTTTGCGAGGAATTGTCAATCGGCTATCGCGGATTGAAGGGCATGTTCGTGGTATCAAGACGATGGTGCAACAAAGTAGCCCCTGTCCTGATGTTTTGTTACAAATTGCAGCAGTGCGGGGGGCTCTAGATCGAGTGGCGCGAATTGTGTTGGATGAACATTTAACTGAGTGTATTGGCAGAGCAGCAAAAGAGGGCAATATTGAAGTGGAAATTGAACAGTTAAAAGCAGCTTTGGATCGGTTTTTGCCTTAGGACTATTGCTATAAGGTGATTTCCGAGAAAGAAAATACCTGTGTTGGAGAGTTTCGACTTCGCCCAACTCTCGATCTCTCAGTTGGTTGAGCGAAGTCGAAACCAACGGCGGTGGTATATTTATTCCTGTAAATCGCCTAAGCTATTTTATGAGACCACTGAAAGGTACTATCCGAAAATATTCATGATTTTTGATGATAATAATTATCAATTATATTATTCTTTTATTGGTAATCTAGATCAACCACGAATTCTATTTTTACACGGATTCATGGGCAACAACCATGAATTTGATGAAGCTATACAACAACTATCTGACGAATTTACCTGTCTAACAGTTGACCTTCCTGGACATGGGAAGACTCAAATATTAGGTGGTGATGAGTGTTATGAAATGGCAAATACTGCCCATGCCCTAATTAATTTACTGGATAAGTTAAAAATTACTAAATGCTTCTTAGTTGGCTATTCTATGGGCGGGAGATTGGCTTTATACCTTACTCTATATTTTCCCCACCGTTTCTCTAAGGTTGTGCTGGAATCAACTTCTCCAGGGTTGTTAACAGAAATAGAGCAATTAGAACGAGTTAAACGTGATGAGCAAATAGCTAGGAAGTTAGTAAGAAGTGTTGCAAAAAGTGATCTTACAGCTTTTTTATTAAATTGGTACAATCAACCTATTTTTGGTTTGATAAAAAATCGTCCGCAATTTCAGCATTTGATAGAAAGTCGGTTGCAAAATAACCCTATAGAATTGGCTAAATCGCTGCGTTTAATGGGTACTGGATGTCAACCTTCTTTATGGGAAAAACTTAAAGAAAATACTAATCCTTTGCTTTTACTTGTTGGTGAACATGATGAAAAATTTATAGAGATAAATATGAAAATGGCGAATCTATGTAAATTTTGTCAGCTAGAAATCATGAGTAATTGTGGTCATAATATTCACTTTGAAGATACTTTGGCATTTGTTGAGAGGCTCAAACAATTTTTTACAACGTAGGGTGCAAAGTGCGATCGCATATCTTTATGAAAGAAGTCTGTCGAAAAGAGAGAACAACATCGGTTTGGGCGGTGATGGAAGTTACTCACTTCAACGCAGGGTAATGTGCTTGATATGACTTCATCAGTGCATAAGTTATTTTTACTTCCCTCTATAAAGATGTAGGTCTGTAAATTTGGAATTTTGCGTAGGTAACGTTAAAATACTAGGACTAGCCTTTTCAAGGTGGCTAAAATTTTTATCCAAGAATTTTTCGACTCTCTGTGTTCTCTGCGCCTCTGTGGTTCAATAAATTACTTTTTAACCGCAGAGGCACAGAGAACACGGAGAGAAAAGTAGAAGTCTGACCACCAGAACTAAGATTTTATGAATCACCTTGAAATGGCTAGTCCTAATAATCTGAGTTGTTACTTAGTTTCAGTTTTTCCAGATGCCTTCAATTCTTCTTGCAAAATTTTCTGATAAACCTGAGGCAAATATCGACTTGCAGAATTAGTTTCTATACCATATCCTAAACTTGTCCAAGTCGGAGAAAGTCGCCGTAAGACTTCATTTAACTTTCCCTGATGCAATAGTTGTGAAATATCAGTTCCCCAAACATGGGTATCATTTAACCACCGATAGATAACAGCGTCTTGATACTCTGGTTCAAAACTATAAGCTGACCAAAACATAAATCGTGCTGGGTTTGGGTGATAGCGGGGGGCAAGTTGATACCAAGTCATATTTACTATTTGATACCTACCTGCGGCTGTAGAACAATTTCCTTTGTTAGGACCGACTACAATTGCGACACAAATCTCAGGATGACGACTAAGGTTGCTGAAATGCTGTCCACCATACAACAGCGAATAAGGGCGATCGCTATTAGATTCACTTGCTGAGATAGTTCTCATTAAAGCACGGACGTAAGGATCGCCCCCTTTCATGACTAAAGGAGGCTGTTTAACACTAAAGACGGGATCGGGCGATCGCAGGTCACCAGTTATATACCATTGCAACAAACATACTAAACCGAGAAGCGCGGCTAGCGGTCCGATGAGTTTTTCAGTGCCTTTGAGTTCAAAGCCTTTCAGAGTCCAACTCCTTCATAATTCATCACGCGACATTAGCAAATAGTTCGCCAAAGCTTTTAGCAGGTGCCTCTGCTTTGGCAACAATCTCGACAATTTTATTCCGTGCTTCTGGTTCAAATAGTGACTCTACACAAACTTGGGCGACCTTTTGCCGAGGAATACTACCCTCAAACAATGTATCAGCACTCTGCATCACAATTGAGTCGGGATTATCTTCATTCTTCAACCCACCTGGTCGAACTATAGTATAGGTCAGACCACTTCTCTGGATGTACTCCTCAGCTTGCTTTTTCCAAACCAAAATCAACCAGAACAAGTTTAGGGGGTGGAACAACTGGGAGGTACACAAAGAAGAAACAAAGACAAAATGCTCAATTCCTCTAGTTTTGGCCGCATCCACCAGATTTTTAGTCCCTTCGTAATCTACCTTATATGGTCCGGTAGGATCAAAGCTTGGTTTTGCTCCAGTAGCACACAGTAACACTGTGCTATCTCCCAAAGCAACAGTCAGGCTTTCTGGTTTTAACACATCACCCTCTACCAACTCAACGTCGGCAGGCAAAACCTCTCTAGCTTTCTCAATATCTCGCACTAAGACACGAACAGGAATATTCCGCTTCACTAGTTCTTGGACGATTCGGCGACCTGTTTCGCCTGTAGCGCCTGCGACAAATGCTTTCATTTAAAATTTATCCTGGGAAACTAAGATTTGATTGTGATTGGGAACTGGAAAAGTGCTGATTGTGAAGGATCACAGGCCCAATTCCCAATCCCCAATCTATTGTAGAGATTAGATAAACTTTATGACACATTCTTGAGGTTTAGGTAAAATTGGTACTTTAGCGCGAAAAGTCGCATCCAATATGGGAATGATTGAATTAGGCAACCGCTAAGCACTACAAGAACGTATTATGCTTTCCAGAAATTCCGAGTATCAATCGTTTGAAACAACAGAAGCAGCTTCGTCTGTGACATCAAGTCCAGCAGATGTTGAGGACACATCCTTAGAAGCAACTGTGGGGACACCAACTAGGTTTCACGGTTGTTATCACGATTCTATGGAAATGTATGCCCCTGTTCCTATTGTTGCGGAGTATCTCAACAGTCACGCTTCATGGTTTTCTCGTTGCGCTGAACCGATGAAGGTAGAGGTCTTGGGGGAAAACGGCTATGCTTTAGTCATCGGTCGCTTTGGCGCTTTTGGTTATGAAGTAGAACCCAAAATTGGTTTGGAACTTTTACCCCCAGAGGAAGGGGTATACCGTATTCGGACTATTCCCATTCCTGATTATCAATCTCCTGGTTATGATGTAGACTATCGCTCAGCGCTACAGTTATTAGAAAACCCGGCAAATGATGCTGTCAGCGACTTGGGTAAGATGACACTCGTGATATGGGAATTGGATTTGAAAGTTTACATTCACTTTCCCAAGTTTATTCACAGACTACCCAAATCTTTAATTCAATCTACTGGCGATCGCTTACTCAACCAAATCGTGCGCCAAGTATCCCGTCGCTTAACCCGCAAAGTCCAAGAAGATTTTCATCAATCTTTGGGTATACAATTTCCTGCCAACTCTAAGAAAAAGCATTCTTGGCATAGGGGAGGGAGTAGGGAGTAGGGAGTGGGGAGTGGGGAAAGAACAGTTAGATGTAGAGGAATTGCCAATTTATACCCCATACCCCATACCCCATACCTCAACCCCACTCCCCATTCCCTATGCCTGAGTGAGAATTTTTTGCACAATTCCCACACCCGTGAAAGCCTGCCAAGCAAAAAGTCCTAAAATAACGAAATTCACTAAGATATGAGTTATACGTGCCCAATTTGCCCCTTTTTGCAGAAAAGGAGATAGTGAAGCAGAGAAGGCAACCAGACTTGTGATCCCAAGTCCGGCTAGTAGGTGCGGGCTGACGAACAACTTACCATTATTGATGTAGGTGACAGCCATGCCACCAACAGAACCTATCACCATCAAAGCTAAAATTATAGAACCGATTTGGAAGTGTTTGACGTTGTATCTACCTTTAACCAGTTCTTTCCTTTCTTCGCTGTCAGCATTTCGGGTACGCTGGACTTGCAGTCCTAAGTAGGCAGCATAAATAGAGAGTGCCAAGAGTGCCCACATTAATGTCGGGTGAACCAAACTTAACCAAAACCTAACCGATGGCGAAAGCTCCAGATTCATACTATATCTCCCTTGTCATTCAATCTTCATAAAAATTAGCATAACCCTAATGGTAGTGTTATTTGTTATTTGTTGATTATTAGTTCTCAAAAAGAACAACTAACTCACAACTAACAACTAACAAATGACTCAAAATGATGCCCTGCTGCTGTTAGCAGCTAAAAGTGGCGATATCAAGCGAGTGCAAGCGCTCATAACTTTAGGCGCGAAGGTGGATGTGGGCGATCGCGATGACACCACGGCGTTAATGTTTGCTGCCAATTTAGGTTACACCGAAATTGTGCTCCAACTTCTAGAAGCTGGAGCAAATATCAACTTGAAAAGAAAACGCTATGGCTTGACGGCTTTGATGTTAGCAGCTAGCGCTAATCAACTTGACATTGTTAAGCTCTTAGTAAAGAATAACGTAGATGTCAATGCCATCAATGAAGATGGCAGCACAGCGTTAATGGCAGCCGCCATGAAAGGTTATATTGATGTCGTGCGAATTTTACTAGCTGCTGGTGCTGATGTCAATTCCAAAGACAAAGATGATGATACGGCTTTGAAACTGGCATTACGTTTTGGACACACTAATGTTGTGCAAGCGCTACTACAAGGTGGTGCAGATGTCAATAGCCAAGATGAAGAGGGTGAAACGGCATTAATGGTAGCGGCTGACTTGGGACATCTGGAAGTTGTCCAAGCACTGTTGGCGGCGGGGGCTGATGTCAAGGCACAAAATTGTGATGGTGGAACTGCATTATCAGCAGCAGCAGCGGCGGGACACAGTGCGATCGCATCAGCCATACTTGGTTACGGTGCTGATGTCAATATCCAAGATAAAGATGGTGAAACTGCCCTACACCTTGCCGTTGTAGAAGGTCACACTGACGTGGTAGAAGTCTTACTGAGCCAGGGTGCGAATGTACATAAAAGGAACAACCTAGGTGATACACCAATACTTGTGGCTGCGTTACAGGGACATAGCCAAATTGTTGAAACACTGCTGTATTGTGCGGGGGATGTGAATGAAAAAAATTTGGGTGAAGTGCCTTTGACCCTAGCAGCAATACAGGGACATACTGCGACAGTGAAGGTGTTACTTGACTTTGGTGCTGATGCTAATACTAAAGGTGATGATGGCAAAAGCGCGTTGATCAAGGCTGCAGAACGTAACCATATAGGTGTACTGCAGCAGATCATCGCTAAAGGGGCAGATGTCAATCTGCTAGACTCAGCGGGGGCGACGGCGTTGATGTGGGCAGCTTCGCGGGGCGATCGCGAGGTGGTGCAATTGTTAGTGGAAGCTGGCGCAGATGTGAATTTAAAAAACCAAGGTGGTTATACAGCTTTGATGCTAGCAGAGTTTAATGGGTACTCTGGTGTAGTACGGATCTTGAAGGCTGCTGGGGCACAGGAGTAATTACTCTTAATCAACCGATCTAAGTAAGTAGCTAATTATACTTGAAACAATTGACAGTACAATTGAACCCAACAAAGCAGACCCGAAGTTACTAATATGAAAACCATAACTAGGAGTGAGGGCACTTGCTAACCAAAGTGTTAAGGCATTGAGGACAAATGTAAACAATCCAAAGGTGATTAAGGTAATAGGAAAGGTCAAAAAGCCTAAAATGGGTCGCACAAGTGCATTAACTAGCCCGATGACGATGGCGGCGAGAAGGGCAGTAACAAAATTCTTGATAAAGAAGCCAGGAACGATTTTAGCGGTAATGAGCAACGCCACGGCAGTGCTAAGCCAAGTTAATAAAAAGTGTATCATAAGCTTTTTGACAAAATATTGTTTTGTATCTTTATGTAACAGATAGTGAGTATAAAAAACTACACTATCCTAGTGTCGCCGCAGGAGAACTTGCCAGGTTCCTCCACCAGCTACACCGTCAGCCTCCAGACCATACCGCTGTTGAGCAGCTTTAACTGCGGTCACAGTTTCTGCGCCAAAATCCCCATCTATACTACCTTGAAAGAAACCAAGCTTTTGCAGTCGTTGTTGCAACTTAGTCACCTCTGGACCGTGCATCCCTACACGTAGAATCGGCAATCCTTCTGAGGTGTACTGAATCGTAGGGTTTTGCTGAGTATGAGCAGTTGGCTGAGTACGAGTAGAGGATGATTGTTTTGCAGATACTTTTTGTGAGTTGGCATCTGTATTTGGTGTTACAGGTCTTGGCTCAGGATTGGTAGAATTAGCAACCTTGGAAGTAGCAGTATGAGTCCGTGTTACAGGTCTAGGTTCAGGACTGGGATTAACAACCTTGGTAGTACTTGAAGTCTGAGACGGAACAGGAAATTTGTTCCCTGAGTTAGGTGAAGAGACAGAAGAAGCCTGCACTGAGTCACTAGGAAAAAGTTGTTGCCAAGTACTTGCATCAACGACACCATCTGGATTCAAGCCAACTGATTGCTTAAACTTGGAAACAGCACTGGCTGTGGTATTATTATAAACTCCATCTACTGCTCCTGTATAAAAACCCAAAAGTTTTAGAGAGGCCTGAATTTCCGATACAGGTTCTCCCTGGCTACCAAGTTTGAGGGTGGGGCGGTTGATGCTAATTCGTGAATCTACTTGAGCAATTTGTGGTGTTGCTGCAACCGATATGACAGTCAGGGAGTTAAGGAACATAGGCACACAGAACCACAGAAGTATTTTAATTCCTATTTGATCTGCTGAAAGAACTTTTAACACTTGCCGTTTTTTCATATTTCCGCCCATGGGTCTAGTAACAGTCAGTATCACAGTGTACTTGCTTTTATGCTACCCCCGAAAGTGCACTATTAACCGCTTCCTCTTGACCCACTAAAGACACATAAGGCTCCCGTAAATATCGGTAAGCTGCTGCCATTGCATCTTCAGCGCTGACAGATGCAATGATCTCCTGAAATTGTTGATCAAAATCAATTCCTAAGCCCAAAATTTCGTACCAGCCATAAACCTGAGAAATTTGCGCGTTAGTCTGTTTACCCAAGGCATACTGTCCTAGTATCTTGTTCTTAGCTGCTTGGAGAGAGTCTTCCTCTAGCTGGGTTGTATAGAGTAGATCAACTTCTGCCCTCAGTCCAGAAATAGCTAGCTTGGTATTCTCCGGAGCAGTACCCATGTAAACGACAAATGATGCTGGCATCAATCGTGTAGGGTAAAATGCGGATACCTCGTAAGCTAAACCGCGCTTTTCCCGTAATTCCACGAACAAGCGACTAGAAAGCCCATTTCCTAAGTAGGTAGACAGTAACTTCAATGGAGCATAGTCAGCAGAATGAACAGATGGGCCCAAATAACCCAGCATGACGATAGATTGCTGCGTTGGTTGGGGTGTAATCCTAGATTGTGGTTCAACCTTGATTTCGGGTAAATTTAATTTAGGCAGTGGTTGGTCAGCAGGAGCGTGCCAATCACCAAAAACTGCTTCCACCAAAGCGATACCATCTGCTGCTGTGATTCGACCAGCAATACTAATCACGACATTATCTGGACGGAAGTAAGTCTGATGATATTGCACCAAATTCGCCCGACTTAATCCGCTCATGGTGGTTTCATCTCCCAGCGCCGACATTGCATAGGGATGGTTTTGGTACATTGCTAAGCGCATCTGCTCAAAGGCGATAGAGAACGGCTGCTCTTTTTGTGAGCGAATATCTTGTAGGGCAATCCGCTGTTCTAGTTCCACTTCAGCTTGTGGAAAAGTGGGCGATCGCAAAAGGCGTCCTGCTAATGTTAAAATTTCCGCAAAATCCGAAGCCACCGTTTTCAAAGACAGCAAAAAATAATCAGCAGTAGTATCGGCACTCAAACTTGCCCCAGTAGACTCTATTTTTTCGGCAATTTCCAAACTAGACAGTCCGTCACATCCTTTTGTCAGCACCGCTGACAGCAAATGTACCAACCCAGACTGCTCCCGATTTTCATAACAACTGCCAGAGCGAACAAAAATCCGCGCTGCAACAATATCAGCAGCAGGATTTTCTGCCACCAGTACCACAATGCCATTGCTTAAAATAGTGCGATCAATAGTCGATTTGTGTAGCAAGTTTGTCATTTGTTAGTTGTTGGTTATTAGTTGTTAGTGACCTCCGACAGGAGAAGGGTGGATGAATTGTGATCTGAAGCCTCTAATTTTAGTCATAGAGTATTCTGACTCCTGACTCCTGACTCCTGACTCCTGCCTCTAACAAGGTTTAAGTACGATAACTGTGTAATCGTTGGGGGAAAGATACTTTATTGCTAATTGTTGCAGTTCTTGGTGATTAAAGGACTGTATTTGTTGGGGATAAGTGACTGCTAACTCAGCTTGGGCGATCGTGTTGTAGTAACCATAAAGTCCTGCGATCTGATTAGGCGTTTCAGTGGAAAACGCATAGTCATGACACAGCAACCGTTGACACCGGACTAGTTCCTGCTGACTAATTCCAAAAGAAAGCAAATCATTCAAGTGAAGGCGGATTAATGTTTCAACATGCTCTATTTTTTCAGGTTCCAACCAAGCTGTAATTGTCAATAAACTAGATTCCCGTTGTAGCGAAAAATTACTGCAAATCCCTTGTACCAGTTGCTGTTCTTCTCGCAAATCGCGCACTAACCGAGAAGTCCGCCCTTGCGCCAGTAATACTGAGAGCAAATCTAAACCATAGGAAGTGCGGAGTTGTTCCACCCCAGGACCAGTCCACGCCATGAGCAACCGCGCCTGTTCTATTCGCGGCAAATAAATTTCTTGACGGCGAATTCCAGCTATAACTGGGACTATCTCCTCTCTAGGTAAATAATCACTGCAACGCTCGGCAAAATTCACAAACGAGCGGCTGACTATTTCCAGCGCAGGCTCTTGCTCAATTCCCCCTACAACCACCACAGTCATATTTTCTGGTTGATAGTGGGTGCGGTGAAAACAGCGCATTGCTTCTGGTGAATGCTGCATCAGTTCTTGTTCAGTACCAAGGACTGAACGTCCATAGGGGTGACGTTGATAAATGTTTGAAATCAAAGATTGGAATCCGATCCAATCTGGATTGTCGTTTGCTTGACGGAGTTCTTCTAGCACCACATCCCGTTCGCGGATAAATTCATTCTCTGGAATTGCCGCATTTAGCAGCAACTCCCCTAAGTGGGGCAGAGTCTCGTCTAAGTAAGAGGAAGCTGCGATCAAAGAGTAATGGGCGTAATCATAGCTTGTCGCTGCATTTGTGACCCCACCCAGGTTCTCAATCTTCTGATCGAATACTCTAGGAGGTAGCTTCGCGGTACCTTTGAAGATCATATGTTCTAAAAAGTGAGCCATCCCAAACCATGGTTCTGGTTCAAGGTTGGCACCGGCACGCACCCAGATATCTGCCACCACCACAGGAGTGGTGGGAATTGCTTGATGAATCAGCGTTAGACCATTGTCTATTTTGAAAACCGAGGCAGGAAACACGGTATGAATTTGTTTTTGTACCAATTTTTTACAGCTTTAACCAAAATTTAACCCATTTTTTGGGTTTTTAAATCTTACAGATCCTGAAATTAGAATGAATTTGCCAAGATTTTTGCTTCACCAGAATTTTATAATTGCCAAAGTAAATCGATGTAGTATCAGATGTATGATACCTAATAATTAAAGCTCCCAAAGTCAAATAAGATTTGGGAGCTTTAATATTTTGAGTTCACCGCAACGCCGTTTTACCTAAGTTTATGACCTGGTTTAACCAGGTGGGCACCAAACTCCTCGTTTAAAGTTTCCGGGTACAAGCCCGGTCTACTGCCACGGGATCTAATGGTTCCCTTATCTTTCAAGGCATAGATCAAAAAACTTGATGGCAGTCACCAACGTCACAGTGTAACAAGCCCATTATAACTTTCCTAAGAATTTTGTGTGAAAGATAATGAAAATTTTTCGCTACTTTAATTGGAATACCAGATAGATTCAATATTGTGAGCGATCGCACTTACTAAATTCGCATCTCGTGTATTTTCCAACAAAACGGTGACGTGTCCCAGCTTACGCCCCGGACGTGATTCTGTTTTGCCGTACCAGTAAACGTGAGCTTGGGGAATTTGTTGTAGTTGCTGACGTTTAGTCATATAATCGCTCTGTGAATCTTCATAGCCTAAGAGGTTCACCATGACAGCACGGGGGCAAAGCAAGGCAGTATTACCCAAAGGCAAACCACAAACTGCTCGTAGATGCTGCTCAAACTGGGAAGTTTCGCAGGCGTCTAGGGTGAAATGTCCAGAATTGTGTGTCCGAGGTGCAATTTCATTAACTAGCACTTTGCCATCCTCTGTAAGAAATAGCTCTATTCCAAAAACTCCCACCACTTCTAAGCTATTAAGTAAGGTATGAGCAATCTCCTCAATTTCTGCTGCTAGTTCTGATGTCATCTCGGCTGGCGCAATCACCCGTCTACACACCTGTTCTTCTTGTTGGGTTTCTACAACTGGGTAGGTGACCACTTCACCAGTCACAGAACGTGCTGCAATGATTGCTAGCTCCCGTTCAAAAGGGATAAATTCTTCTAACAAAAAAAGCGATTGACTAATATCACTTTCTATGTATGAGGCTTCTATTTTTTGTTTTAAAGTCTTGATATCCTTAACTATAAAAGTCCCTTGACCATCATAACCGTGGCGGCGAGCTTTCAAAACAACTGGGAAACATAGCTGGGAGGGGGGGAGAGGGGGAGATGGGGGGACAAGAAAAAGTTTCTCCCAATCCCCTTCTAAAGCGAAGAACTTAGGTACAGGTAAACCTAAATCGCGTAAATAACAACGCTGGTTGTATTTATCTAAAAGGGGAGCCAATGCTTTTAGTTTGGGCAGAAAACAAACTCCTTGCTTTGCTAAAAGTGACAAGGCATCTAAATTCACAAACTCATTTTCAAAAGTAATAACATCGCATTTTTTAGCTAAAACTGCTGTAGCAGTCGCATCGTCTACTGGAGCTAAAACAGTGTCTTGAGCGATCGCCACAGATGGATCGTTAACGCTAGGAGTTTGTACTATCAATTCAACTCCTAGCTTCTTTGCCGCACCACCCATCATCCATGCTAATTGTCCGCCACCAATTACACCAACACGCTTCATTTACATCCTAAGGAATCGCGAGTTTTTACGCCAGTTTGAGAATTTACACCACTAGCTTTCATACACAGTTCTTTGATTTGTCCCTTATCTAAAATTGCATCACTGAAATCTGCTCCAATAATATTAGTATCAGTAAAGATGCTACGCAACAAAATGGTTTCTGTAAGAACGGCATCACTTAAATCAGCCCCAGTAAAGTTTACCTGATCTACCATCGCGTTGCCTAAATTTGCTTGATGCAGATTCGCCTTCGTCATTACAGAAGCACTGAAAATCGCTCCCCGTAAGTCAGCGCCTACAAATTTAGTCAGTTCCATATTAGCGTTAGAAAACTCAGACGCTTGCAAGCTTTGTCCAGAAAAATCACGTGCTGTCAATTCTGCATTACTGAATGACAGTGGATGAGTCCAATCCGCCAGTGCAGGATAAGCCCAGAAAAACAGACTAATTACCAAAATAAACGTTACCAGTCGTTGCCAAAACATATCGAGTTATCAAGTTGGTGTATGGTCGCGTCCTTAAGAAACATGGGCATTGGGCATTGGGCATTGTCCGTGTGTATGGGCAGGAATGGAGGTGTTTCTGACCTTCATCACGAGTGGTACGCCGCCCGTGGAGTGTTCTCAATGTGTAAGTATCTCAATTCTATACCGAATCCGCAATGACTGCCGACTCGTTGAGGCAAGCGGAGGATTTCGCTGCAACCCAAGCGACTCCCCGAATCAACAGCATCTATCCCTACACAAACTCATGGATTTGTTGAGAAATGTTGCATTTTAAATTCCCAGGTAAAGTTTATTTTCTTTTCAGTCAAGGCAGCGCTATATCTTGCTAGGCTTTATGAATTATGAATTATGAATTATGAATTATAACTCCTCTAGTGCGATATCTAAATATTCAGAAATAGGGGAACAATTTACATTCAGTTTCTAAACAATATGCAAAGACGAATGACCAACTTCCATATGAAACATTACCGTGATGAATGGATTGAAGAATGGTGCTATGAAAATGGCTGGACTGAGTTATTTATAGAACGGTGTGATAACTACTGGGCTTTTCCTCCAGGGGCAGTCATGCCTGAACCAATTCCGAGTAAAGTTCTCAGAGTGATTAAAGCCAAAAAAGGATTAACCTTTGAGGAAAGAGTGTGGTCTATATCAGCAGTCATTGGCACAATTTTAGCCGTTGTTTCTACCTGTTTGTTTAAATGTCCGATGCCACTAGTTTTTGCTTTTGCTTTGGACGCGGTGACGGCAGCTCAACTTGAGGTTGAGGATATTTAAGACTCCCTCAGAGCAAGCCATTGTTCATAAGCTTGTCGATCGCCGCCAATGTGAGCGTACTTTCAATCAAGAGCGCCCGGTTGGTGTTTTTCAGCACGGAAAATAATCCGTCTCTCGGTAATTTAATACTTTTTATTGACTAATGACTAAATGACTGCTAACATTTCGATACAAGTAGTTTATTAACCTTTTGAGTATTATTATTTATTAACTAAATAGTAATATACAAAAGGTAAAGTCTCCCAACAAATACCAGACAACAAGAAATGAAAATTATCACTTCAATTAAGCGTACCCTCCTCTGTTCACTAGTGTTGTTAGTTGCATCTTTTGGACTGTTATTCACAGTACCTAATGCTCTTGCTGCTTCAGTAAACCCCGAATTTACACAGTATCTTACCTCTGATGTCACCGCGCCAGGGGAGACTGATGTTGAAACAATTGATGCCGCAATTAAATATCTAAGATCCGCGAAGCTAAACATTTCTAAACTTGTAGATCTGCCAATAGAGACCAGAAAAGAACTGTTAACGCAAATTAATGGAGAAATTAATGAGCTAATTAAACAAAAGAAAGCTCTGTCAGAAGCTGCTTAATTGCGAGGCGCACATCTATCGATAGTGATTAACTAAGTGGGCGTTAAAACATCAATTGTATGTAACGAAATGTAAAATCAGCAAAGAGACTATGAATGGTTCATTTTGAGGTTTTTACAAAGCTTAACATACATTGATTGTATTGCGCCCACTTACTTAGACACGAGATGAGCACTAGTTCTTGAATCAACCCTATTTAACATAGTACTCAAACCGCTCCCGTAGTTGTTCAACAGTCAGATTCTGAGTCCAGAACTCTATCAAGGCGTGACCAAATGCCCAGGCGTTGCGGTCAGGGGAGGTGGAGTTTTCCAGCAGCAGGGGCCAAAGGGATAGCATGTCAAAGTTAAGCATATTAGCATTGCTTGGACTCAAGAGCGAGAAGAGATCATATGCCATCTGTAGCTTACCAATGACAACAGGCAACTGTTCCACGGGAATTCTTTCTGCTAGTAAGTATGCCAGGGTTGGAGTTCCAGTTGACAGGGTGGAAATGAACTGAAGGATGGGACTTTTGAGCAGTGCGGCTAGTCCCTGTGTTGTCGCCATTTGGAAGGTATAGTGGTCGATGATTTTGGCAGCAGCGACGGTGCGGGCTTCTAAGTTACGTAAAAAGCGGGCAAGACGGAGTTGTTTGGCAGGTGCGATCGCCTCCACGAGTTCCAAGGACAAAGCTTCTACTCCCCAGGCGGTTCGACCGGTTTTGACGTCACCAGTTACAATGGGCAGAACTAGAGAAGAATCGTCGCCCAGTAGCTGGACCCGATACTCAGTCGCGTCCCGAATGGCAATTTCCTTTGGGCGATCGCCCCATCGCCAATCATAGGGAGGCGCCCACTCGCGTATGGGACGTAAACGATCTACTTGAGTCACAACAGTAATCACAGGCAGGTCTACAACTTCCGCCTTCATATCTTGAAGAAAGTCCACATCCATTTGCAAGGCAGGATCGAGGGCAGGAGTGACTAACAGCAGTAGATCAGCGTTTGTGGCATAGTCAAGTACTATCTTCCTGAGATCTCCACGGTTAACCTGTTCATAACCCGGAGTATCCCAAAGTGTCAGTGTTTCTGTCGTTTGGGTCTGCCATTGGTAATTTTGAATCTGATCGGTACTGGGCAAAACATCTACTGCTGCTCGTTCTGCCTGAAACAGTGTATTAATTAGACTGCTTTTTCCGGACCCTGTGCGCCCTGCAAGCAGAATATTGACTGGCTTTTGCTCAACCGCCTCGGCTGGTTCTGCTCTCTCTATAATCTCTCGGAGAGTTTGGGTTTTAGCCTTGGCTAGCTTCGGTGTGGACAACGGGGATGCTGAAGCCGGCAGTGTCCCGCCGCCGTAGAGAATGATCGCCTGTCGGCATAAGTTTCTGAGGGCAGCTTCTCCCAGCAGCTGACTCAAATTTACCAGCAGTTGTTGATTTGCCTGCTGACTGTAACGCTGACTGGCTTTTCTTGCCACCGCTACCGCAGGGTTCAAAAGCCACTGTGCCAAATTCCATGCTGAGGAGAGTTTACGCGCTGATGGCTCCAGTTGACGATAAACCTCGTACCCTTGGTATACCTGCCCAATGGTGACCTGATTGAGGGCAGGTGATAACTTTTGCATCCACTGATCTAGGTCATCTACCGTTCCTCGGATCAGGGTGTAAGCTTGGGGAACATAAATGTTTAGCAGGGGATACTTTACTTCAGGATAGTAGATATGGGCGATCGCGACGACGAGATCCTGGCATCGTTGCCAAAATATTGGCCAGTCTTCCCACAGGGGTGGATCATTCTCTGCAGCTTTCAGGATCTTTTGTAGTGCTGCTTCTGCAAGTCTTGCGGCATCATTTGTGTCATCTACAGGGGATTGCAGTTCTTTGCGGGCTTCTGCTACTAGTACTTCCACCTGCGCTTCCACAGGTTTAGTCCATCTAACTAGAAGCCAACGCCAGCCCACAAATATAAGTGTAAATACGCCCCAAATCCAACTTATGCCCCACTCGTGGATTTGCCACCCAGCTGCTACCATCAAGAAACTGACGATAGTCGAGATTGGAAGTGCCAACACAACCCACTGCCACAACTTTAATCGCAAGAAATTCATTTTTTAGGATTCCTCCTGACCAATTGTACCTTCGTCTATAGGCGGTGGTTCATGAGTTAACTCATCAATGAGCGAGACAAAGACAGCAGCAATTGGGACTGCTAAGAGTACACCAAAAAATCCTAATAGCTTACCCATAACTAGAAATGTCAGGATAACCATGACAGGGTGAAGATTAACTTGTCGGCCCATCACCAAAGGCTGAACGAGGTGTGCGTCTACCTGGTTCAGGATGAGAAACAATCCGAGAACCAGCAGCAGCTTCACTGGTGAAAGGCTAAGAGCAACTAACGCTGGTAAAACAGTACCCACAATTGTACCAACATAAGGAATCACCTCAAGCAAACCCGCAATTATTCCGAAGGGAATCGGTGATGGAATACCCAAGACCCAGAGTCCAAGTATTGCTCCTAAACCTAAAAATATCATGGCGACCCCTGTACCAAAAATCCAACCCCGCAGTCTCACTTCAACAGCCGAGAGAAAATGTTTAAACTTTTGGTGGTTTCGGCGGGGTACAAGCCGGAGAATGCCATTAATCAATGAATTTGGGTCGTTCGCCATATATAAAGCTAAAATCAGTGTTGCCACAAACTCAAGGGGTATACCAAGGGTTTCACGCAACACAAGTGGAACTTCTTTCAATAACTCGTTGGCAACAATCTTTAATTGTTTTATTCCCTGGGAGAAGTCTGGAATCAAGCTATTACTGCGGTGAAGCTCTTCAACCCGTATACTCAGTGTATTCATGTAGGTTGGTAGTGTTACCAATAAATCCTGAGTCTCTGTGATTATACTAGGTACAACGACGGAAATCATCAGAACTAGAAATCCCACGATTAATCCGATCAGTATAAAAACTGCTAACCATGGTGACTTGACAATTTTTTGCAACCATCGAAGCAGCGTTCGGAAGATCAGAGCAATCAATGCCGCAATGGCAATGAGCTCTAAAACTGGCAAAAGTCTGTATAAAATGTAGATTGACACTGCAACAATAACTGCAAACGGTGCGCCACGAGTTAGTTGAGACCATCCAGTTTCTGTATCATTAGAGCTTGCCATTGCTATCTCTTTTCCCTCCTCACAAGTGGAATACGATTTTGAATATTCAATTTTTGACTATTTGCTTTTGCATTGCTGCCTGAAACTGCTTGCCCACATAAGAGAGAGAATCTACTGCGTGCTTGTGGTCATAATTCCAACCATAGTCGGGACCAGATACGCCGTGACCACCAGGAAAAGTATAAAAGACGTTTTTGATGCCCAAATTATCTAATGTTTCATGAAACTGGCGACTGGAATCGAGAAATTCACTGCCCGCTAAATCATTAAGTCCGGCATCTAAGTAAATACGTATACGTTTGCGTTGTTCTGGGGGAATCTGCTGCACAAATACTTGCGGGCTATTTTGAGGTCCGCTGTTATCTGTAAAGTAACCAATTTGACTAAAGAAAATGTTGAAGTTGTTTAAATGGCGTAGCCCAATGTTGAACGCACCCCAAGCACCAGAGGAAAGTCCGCCCATCGCCCAAAATTGGGGTTGGTTCAAGGTGCGGTAGCGTGATTTCACGACAACAACTAACTCTTGACCAATCAAGGTGCTGACATTACCGTTGGGTCCGTCGTAATAATTTGGGTCCCAGAGCGGACTGGAACCTCGCTTATCATTGCCATCAGGTGTAATCACTATCGATGGTGGTAGTTTCTTACTTCTGTAGAGTTGAGTCAATACAGGAATAATACCAATTTTGTCTACCCAAGCACGCGCATCGTCGTGTCCACCGTGTAAAAGAAAAATGACGGGATAGCGTTTTTTCGGGTTTTGGTAATAACTAGGAGGCAGGATTATACCATATTGCCGCACTTCACCCATTGCTTTACTGTTGAAAGTTTGCAAATGGAATTTCAATGCACTGCCAGAAGCATCTGTTGACGGTCGGTCTAACTGGGGTGCGCCTGCAATGAAGACATACCAGTATCCCGCACTTGCTAGTAACGCGAGTGTTGCAGCACCAGCACTGAGAAGAATTTTCCAACGGTTGGCGATAATTTTCATTAACTCAAAAAATTGGATGAACTTTTGAGCAATAGACGTCAGCAATTATAAATTAGCTCTGCTATATTATGGATTCTTCCTTCAATTATGAAGCAGTAAAGGTGTAAGTGTCACCGTGGTGGGTGTGGGGAGTGGGGAGAGAAATTAATCTATATCTTTGAGGATTATATGTTTTTTAGCATCAAAACTAATTTTTCCTTGTTTTTGTAGCTTGTTGAGCAATCGTGTAATTGTTACCCTGGTGGTACAGCAAGCTGTAGCAAGTTCCTCATGAGTTAGTCGAACACTGAGGCGAGTTCCGTCTGCAAGTGGTTGACCTGTTTCTTGTTTTAATACTCGCAAGAGATCGTAGAGGCGGTCATGTACCCGTCGTCTGGCGGAAAGTACTAACAAAGATTCTGTTTGCTGTAAGCTTTGATTAAATTTTGGTAAAAGGTTATGGGTCAATATGGGGCAAGCTGCTATTTCCGCTAGATCAATTGATACTAGCTCTACGTCCGATAAGGCTATGGCTTGGTAAGTTTTGAGAGAGGTCATCTCAGAGCCAAAAACCATTCCTTCTGCTGCTAACCCTATGAGTATTTCTTCACCTGTTTCACAGAGTGTGGTCAGCTTGACAAAACCTCGACAAACATACCAAATCGCTTGCCAGTTATTAGGGATAATTTCTCCTTTGGAATGTTTATGTATGAGGCGCTCTCCAATGAGGTTGCTGTCCTTGTTCAAAGGCGTTAAGTATGTTATCTGACGCTCAGTAATATCGCGTAGTAGCCAGCGCAAGGCGATCGCTTTGCCATCTAAGTTGCGAACAGCAGCGACTGTGAAAGCTGCCACAAAGCTTTCGCCATTGCGTCGGTGTAAGCGTAATGTTAACTCCCTGACTCTGTCTAATTCCGATAGCTGGATGAGTTCGTTACGGAAGCGATGACGATCCTCTAACGCGATGAAGTTAATGATTGGTTTTTTGACCAAAAACGACTGTGACACGTTGAGCATCGTTGCTGCTGTTCGGTTAGCTTCCCTGATAGTTCCTTGGACATCAGTGACTAAATAGCCATCTGGTGCAAACTCGAATAAATCCAGGTAACGCTGGTGTTCTGCTTCTACCATACGTCTTGTTTCTAAGAGTGCCTCGTTCTGCTGGTATAGTTCCTCTATTGCCAACTGTACTATTTCCGAGGCGCTACCGAGTTCCTTAAAAGCTTGCGGAAGTAGATCTGAGGTCAAAGGCACTGCGCTAGCACTTTGGTACAAATCTGCTAAACGCCTGTACATTGTCTGTGCTTGCTGAACGAACCTGTTTATTTCTAGCTTGTCTATGTCCAAATTAAATTTGCCTCAGCTACTCAAATCTACTTGGAGGGATGCGACACACTGGCACTATAGCACTTAAGTGTATCACAGTTTTCTTTTTCTAACAATTAGTCATTAGCATGATATTAACATACTGAATCTGTTTATTACTTCCGGCAGATGTACAAATTTACCCCCCTCGTTTGGTAGATATATATGTAAACACTGAGTTTTTCACATTTGTCAGTGGGGTAAAAAAATATTTTGTGACAGTAAAAATGTTGTCATTTGATGACACTCAAGTATTTATACTTGTTATGAATGAATGAAATTGCCTAAAGAGATATATGCATTACTGCTTTTTTTTGCTACACATAACCTTAAAAGTTAAAATAAAGCTTAGTAAATGGAACCAATTACCTTTTAATCAGCTTTAATGGGGCAAATTGCCAAAATATCAGCGATAAAGAATCTAAAGTGTAGATAACTTTAAAAATCCTCGAAACTACTTAGTATCAAAAAATACTTTGTATGATTTACTGCTAAAATAAAAATATAAATATGGATAATTACTCATATTATTTTTAGAGAAAGGTTAATAATATTAAGACAAGGAACGTTGGTGAGCGACCGAAAATATACTTCAACTCCAAAAATACTTGTACCTAGCAATTCTAAATGATTTGTGCAAATATAAAAGCCAAGTCTTTTTTAGAAACTGGTTTTTGAAGACTGAAAATTAAAGTCTTCAAAGAGAATTGCTGTAAAACTTGATTGTAGTACTAGCTAGATAAAGGGTTGGAGAAAAGTCGTTTTTGTTAGCCCAAAAACTATCGTAATAGAGCGCTAAAAATGAAAGAATTACTTGCATTCATTGAAAAAAAGAAGCAACAATTCGCCAAATTACCGTTCTTTGAATATTTACAAGATAAGAGCATAGATCCAAAACAAAGGCTAGCTTGGGCACCTTGCGTAACTCCTTTCGCAATGAGTTTTAGGCAGCTGAATAGATACGATCTCCGAAAAGAGCCAACGGATGACCCAATTCAAGAATTAATCAATCAGCACACTTATGAAGAAGATGATCACTGGGTATGGTTTCTAGAAGATCTTGAAAAACTGGGGTTGAATCACTCAATGAAGTTCAGTGATGCTATGAGATTTTTTTGGGGTGAAGAAACGTGTAAAACACGGCTAGTTTGCCATCAAATTGCGCTATATACGTTCCAAGCAGAACCTATTGTGGTGCTAGCAGGACTTGAGGCGATAGAAGCTACAGGAAATGTTGCTTTAGCTCTGACTGCACAAGTAGCGCAGGAACTTCAACAAATTACTAAGCAAAACTATCGTTACTTCGGTCAGTATCACTTTGGCATTGAAACTAGTCATAGTGTGGGAACCAATGATATTCAGCAGTTTCTTAAAAGAATTCAACTGACAGAAGCTCAGAATTCTAAAGCTTTTGAGGTGGTAGAGAAAGTATTTGAAGTTTTCACAGAAGCCGTTAATGAGATGATGGTGTATGCAGAAAATCACCCTATCGAAGAGCAACTGTTGAAAGCTAGATAAATAAGAGATATTAGGATTCGCGCAGAAATAACTTGCCTGTTTGAGAAAACCTACCCTGGTTATAGAAAAGGGTAACTTGTTCGTGCGCAGTTCCTGCAGAACTTCAAAATCAAAAAACATCCAATTTATCCGGTTGATTGTTAACAATCAACCGTGAGCAACCTTAACTTGGATAATTATTTATTGGAGTTCTGTTAAATCGTCAAATGTTGAGATACATTTTGATTTCAGTTGGGTGGACTTGGAGTATTTAATTCGCTGGAGTTAAGGTAGTGAATATGGCAGCAGAGTTTGAATATTTAATCATTGGTGCTGGTCCCGCTGGACTACAGCTAGGTTATTTTTTGGAGAAAGCTAATCGGAATTATTTAATACTAGAAGCAGGCGATAATCCTGGAACTTTCTTCAATAATTTTCCCAGACACAAAAAATTGATTTCAATTAATAAGATTTACACAAGGTATGATGATCCAGAAATTAACCTGAGGTGGGATTGGAACTCTCTACTGAGTAATAGTGAAGAAATGCGGTTTAAGAATTACAGTCATCAGTATTTTCCGCATACAGATGACTTAGTGAAATATTTAGGTAGTTTTGCCACTCACTTTAACCTCAAAGTTCAATACAATTGCCGAGTTGTCAGGATTGCAAAGAACGACAAGTTCATAGTGATAGACAGCAACGGCAATGTTTATTCTACAGCACGTCTAGTTATCGCCACGGGTTGTTCCCAACCATACATTCCACCAATCCCTGGAATAGATTTGGTAGACAAGTACACCAATGTATCTGTAAATCCGGAAGATTTCGCGAATCAAAGGGTATTGGTCATCGGTAAAGGTAATTCTGGGTTTGAAACTGCTGACAATCTGCTAGCAACAGCGGCAATTATCCACGTAGCTAGCCCAAATCCAGTCAAAATGGCTTGGAAGACCAAATATGTGGGTCATCTGCGAGCAGTCAACAACAACTCGCTAGACACATACCAATTGAAATCACAGAATCTAATACTGGACGCTACTATAAACAAAATAAAGCACCAAGATGGTAAGTTTGTCGTGTCCTTTGCCTACAGTCACGCCAACGGAGAATTAGAAGACTTGGTTTATGATCGCGTAATCTTGTGTGCTGGATTTCGCTTTGACGATTCTATCTTTGACGAATCATGTCAACCAGAGCTAGTCATAAATAACCGCTTTCCGGCTCAAAGCAGTGAATGGGAATCGACCAATATCAAGGACTTGTATTTTGTCGGAGTGCTGATGCATATGCGGGATTATAAGAAGAAGCAATCCGGCTTTATTCATGGTTTTCGTTATAATATCCGCTCACTGCACCAGATATTAGAGCGTAAATACCATGATCAGGAGTTACCTTATCAGCTAATTAAGTCCACCCCCGAAAGTTTAACAGAAGCTATTATTAGAAGGGTAAATCTAAGCTCAGGGTTGTGGCAGCAAACGGGCTTCCTCTGTGATTTAATCGTTATCTTTGGTGAGGGAAAATTAGCACGATACTATGAAGAGATACCAACTGATTACGTACATGAAAGCGATTTAGGTCAGCATGAATCTTACTACACAATTACTTTAGAATTTGGGCTTGAGATCATTAATGCAAGTCCTGATGCTTTTGCACTCAAGCGGGTTCACAAAGATGATGTTGAGAATGCCTCGCAAAGCCCTAACCTTCATCCAATCATTAGGCGTTTTTCCGGTTCTACTTTAATTTGTGAGCATCACGTTATTGAGGATATAGCCAGTGAATGGTTGGAGAACGTGCATGTTAAACCGTTGCAGGAATTCTTGCGTAATCAGTTATCAAGGGAGGTATCTCTGGTAAAAGTAACTTGATGTAAGGAGTTAGGAGTTAGGAGTTAGGAGTCATTATTCTCCCCACACTCCCTCCTCTCCCCACACTTCATTCTGGGGGTCTTTGCTACAACTGCTGCGTTGGGATCTCAATCATAAACTCTGTTCCTTGTCCTAAGGTTGAATCACAAATTAACTGACCCTTGTGTTTGTCCACGACAATCTGATAGCTAATGGACAACCCCAACCCTGTACCACTGCCTACTGGCTTAGTGGTAAAGAATGGGTCAAATATTTTCTCCTGCACTTGGGGACTCATACCAGGACCATTATCAGCAATCCGAATCCTCACCGTATTTGACATGAGTTCAGTGCGAATACGAATCTCTAGATTTTGGATTGGAGACTCTTTACCTTTTCCCATCTCCCCCAAAGCATCGATCGCATTACTCAGGATATTCATAAACACCTGATTTAGGTGACTGGGGTAGCAAGTCACTTGGGGGAGGTTTCCGTATTCTTTGATGACTTCAATTTCAGGATAATTCTTGTTTCCCTTCAGTCGATGCTGCAAAATCATCAAGGTGTTGTCGATTCCCTCATGAATATCTATAGGTTTCATTTCAGCTTCATCTAAGCGGGAGAAGTTGCGTAAGCCCAACACGATATTTCGGATACGCGAACTTCCCACATCCATGGAATGTAGAAGTTGTGACAGATCTTCTACCAAGAAATCCAATTCAATTTCCTCAGTCTTGTTCTGAACTAGAGGCGAGGGATTGGGGTATTCCTGCTGGTAAACAGCAATCAAATCCAGCAAGTCTTGGACGTAGTGATTGGCATGAGTAATATTAGCATCAATAAAGTTGATAGGATTATTGATTTCATGGGCAATTCCCGCTACCATTTGCCCCAAGCTTGACATTTTTTCACTTTGAATTAATTGGGCTTGGGTGCTTTGTAAATCCCGTAGAGCTTGTTGCAACCGTTCATTTTTTTCGTTAAGTTCCTGTGTTCTCTCTTTGACCTTCTCCTCTAAATTGTTGTAGAACATGGCATTTTTTAGACAGATCGCCGCTTGGGTGGTAATTAATTTGAGGACTTCGATATGATCGCGTGTAAATGCGGCTGTGGTTAAATTATTTTCTAAGTAAAGAATCCCAATTAATTTGCTTTGATTGATAATCGGTATACATAAAAGACTCTTGGGTTGCTGAAGGACAATATACGGATCATTTGCGATGAAATCAACAACTGTTATATGATCAATTACTAAGATTTCCTGAGTGCGTTTGACATAGTTGATCAAAGTAATTGGAACCTCACAGCTTAACTCTAGTAGTGTTGATGGAAACTCTGTGGAGATGGTTGCAGAACTTGAACTGACTGCGCTGACGGATAACCTCAAATGATCCCCTGCGCTCAAAATCAGAGCGCATTTGGAGGCTCCCGCGTTTTCCATTACAACTTCCATTAAAGTAGAAAATAGTAACTCAAGCTCAATTTGTTCAGAGAGTGCTTGAGAGGCTTTGATGACAGATGCTAAATCTAGAGAGTCTGAAATACTTGTATTAGAGACAATGACAGTGTTGCTATTGCTAAGGTTTGATAAAGAAGTGCTATTGGAATAGAAGCTTTTTTTCTTGGAATCAAGGCTGTATTTTTCTTGCTGAAGAATAGAGAAAATTAATTGGGGATAGCGTTTTAACAAGTCATCAGCTTTAGCTAATGCTCCCCAGCGAAGGTAACCATAGTAAGCGTCAGCTAGGTAGGCTTGGGCAATTTTCTGTTTCCCCCACTCTAGATAGAACTTTGCAGCAAGTTCGTTGGCGAGAGCTTCTTCATTGATGTACTCGTGTTCTTTGGCTCCTGCAATGGCGCGATCGTAAAATTCCATCGCCTCCAGATTATTGCCGAGAACCCGATGTCTCTCAGCTTCGATCAAATAAAACTTATGTAAATAATTCATAGGGGCATAATGTGCCCATTTCTGCATCTTTTCCAGATTCGTATATATCTTTTTTAAGATTTGCTTTTGTTCATAATCTTCAACATCAGGATATACTGCCAGTCTTAACAATGAATCGTAGAAATGGAATTGAGGAATAATAATCTTTCCTAACCCACCTTGTAAATATTTTTCTGCCCAGATAGCATTTTCAAGCGCTTGAGGGTAGTCAGCGAAAAAATAGCAGAGATGCATCTTGCAGAAATAGAGGTATAAAAGCCCGATAGCATCTTTGCCTTGAAGATGAAACCGTAACATTTTCTCCTCATCATATGCTTCACCAATTAAAAGACATGGATCATTAGCACGTCCCAGCAAATTTAGGACAGTCTGTCGATAGATCTCATTCCAGTAAAACATCCTTTCCTGCTTGATTTGTCTGATGGCATAGCTGTATTTTCCTATCTCACATTCAAGCTCTGCTAGCTCTTTACCCGAAAAGTATGCAGTATTGGAGTAAGCATAAAGAGCATAAGCAGCAAATTCTAAGTCTCCTGTTTCCAGACCAACAAAGTAAACTTCTCGTAAAGGTTTTAATGTTTCCCTGATATGTTCCTTCCAAGGTCTAATAAATTGATTAAATGTCTCAAGAACCTTTGCCGTGACTTCTTTTGTCTGGAACCTAGACAATAAACTTTCCGCCAGTTTGCCAAATCGATAACCGGAGTCGATGTCTCCGACTAATCCGCAAAGCATTAGGCCATAAACAGCATATGCAAAGGCAGATAAGGGAGCGTTCCCATATTTGACCGATAAGTTGATCTGTTTAACGAGAATTAGTGGGCACAGTTCAAAAGCAACTTGATAGGCAAGAGTCATGGTACTAGATAGGATACGCATAACTGCCAGTGGTTCGGCTTCCGTCATCTGTGGCAAATGAATTAAGTCCTCTCGATCAAAAAGATTTGCAGCAGTTTCCTCCATTTCACGCTGAACATCTGACTGGCTAGGATTCTCAGGAAACTCCACCCCCAATGACTTCAAAAAGGGTAGGGCAGTCTGAACGGCTTCCAGTGCTTTGTTCTGTGCCCCATATGCTTGTATTTTAACTTCATAAGCTTTCACTTTGTCTAGTACTGTTTGAGCCTGTGCCAACACGACCTCGACAAATTGCTCTGTTTGCTCAAAGTCACAGGCTAGGTATGTGGCTTCTGCTACTGTCTCATACAAAGCTAGGGTTAGCTCATATTTCGTCTCCCATCTCTCTGCTGGCAGTAGTTGGATTCCAAAAGCTAAATACTTAACTGCCGCTGCATAAGCTGTAGATGCTTTAGCTCTACATCCAGCAATCAAATTCATCCTTGCCAGTTCATCACACTCAGTCTGATTGGTGAGTAAGTCCTGTGCTATATTGAACTGATTTACAATTTCAAAAATATTTTCTTCACGTTGTTCAAATGGAATATTGCTCAACAGCAGTTGTCCAATTTTTAAGTGAATTGACTGTTTTTGAGATTCAGGAATTAGAGAATAAGCGGCTTGCTGTATGTGATCGTGTACAAATTTGTATTTGGGTGATTCATAATGAGTCATTGTTGACAGTTGACCGTTAACAGTTAACTGTGAACTGTCAACTGTCAACGATAATTCATTCCCATCTTGAAATAACTTGTAAATTTCAGTTTCAGGTAAAACTAGCCCCTCAGTTAAAGCTGTCCATAAGTCCGCTGCCGTATCTATTTCTGATTTTTGATGAACAATAGCGAGAGCCTTTAGATCAAATTGATTGCCAATGCAGGCAGCAAGTTTTAATACTTCATGAGTATGTCTTGGCAACTTCTCTAATTGAAGTACCATGAATTCCACCACGTCATCTGTTAGAGATAATGCCTTAAGTTTGGCGAGATCGCACTGCCATTGACAAACATTAAGATTACATGTAATTATTTCTTGATCATACAAATACTTGAGGAATTGATGAGTAAAGAACGGGTTACCTTTAGTTTTTGTAAACACCATTTGGGTAACAGGAACAGCAACTGATTCTTGACAACGAAGGGTATCAGCAATCAACCGAGTTAAATCACCCTGATTTAAGGCTTTTAGGGCGATAGTATTTATTGCTCCTCTTTTCTCAATTTCATTTAGTGTCAAATAAAGTGGATGTGCCTTTGAAACTTCATTATCTCGATACGCACCAATCAGCAGGAAACCTCCCTCATTTCCATCTCTCCTCTCTGTAAAAATTGGGCATTTCTCGTCGCTTGTATCGAGTTCATTTACTATATAGCTTTCACTCATCAATAATTCAATGAATTTCAACGAAGCCACATCTGCCCATTGCAAGTCATCTAGAAAGATAACTAGAGGATGGTCTTTAATAGCAAAAAGCTGAACGAATCTTTGGAACAATAAATGAAACCGATTTTGGGCAGCACTGCTAGAAAATTCAACAACTGGAGGCTGCTTGCCAATAATCAGTTCAAGTTTGGGGACTAAATCAATCAGGATCTGACCTTGTGTACCCAATGCTGACAGAATCTTGGCTTTCCACTGTTCAATTTTGTCATCAGTTTCACTCAGCAGTTGGCCGATTAAGTCCTGAAAGGTTTGCACAAATCCTGACAAGGGAATGTCACGTTGAAACTGGTCAAATTTTCCTTGGATGAAGTAACTACGCTGTCTTGCTATAGGTTTGTGGACTTCATTGACCACAGCGGTTTTGCCAATACCAGCCTCACCAACAACCAAGATCATTTCAGTTGTCCCTTGGGTCACCCGGTCAAAAGCAGCAAGTAGGGTTTCAACTTCGTATTCACGACCATAGAGTTTTTCGGGAATGAGGAAACGGTCTGAAATATCCTGTTTTCCCAACTCAAATGGTATAATTTTCCCTGTCTCTTGCCACTGTTTACTACATATTTCTAAGTCATGCTTTAACCCCAAAGCATTCTGATATCGATTTTCAGCATTTTTTGCCATGAGTTTGCTGATTATGTCAGATACGATCAGGGGAATGTTAGGATTAATACTGCTGATATATGGTGGTTGTTTGGCAATGTGACAGTAAACTAACTCCATCGGATCAGTGGTAGTGAAGGGTAATTGTCCGGTGAGTAGTTGAAAAAAAGTGACACCGAGAGAATAAAAGTCACTGCGGTAATCGATACCTCGGTTCATCCTTCCGGTTTGTTCGGGTGAAATGTAGGCTAACGTGCCTTCTACAACTTTGGGACTCCTAAGGAATTGTATTTTTCTTGGCAGGAGGGAGGCAATACTAAAGTCGATGAGTCTAACTTCGCAAGTGGTGGGGTTGATCAGGATATTGGCAGGTTTGATGTCTTTGTGAATGACACGGAGGCGATGCAGTTCTGCAAGGGAGGAGGCAATTTGAATTGCGATCTGGAAAAATTGATGTAGATGTGTTGTATGTGACGTCCCTACATCAATTAGATAATCCATTAGAGTAATACCACCAGAGTCTTCCATAATAGCGCATAGATAGCTGTTGCGATAATTTTCTAAGCTATATTTGACGATACCGGGAAAGTCTAGGTTTTTAGTAATGGTGTAGTGATTGCGTAACTGTGTGATTTCGCGGAAGGTAGGATATTCATTTCGGATCAGTTTAATGATGAAGGGTTTTTGGTCTTGCTCTCCTATGCTTCGACAAACTATAGTTTTGATGCCTAAGTAGATTTGTTCAGTAATGCGATCGCCAGGAGGCACGTAACACCATATTATGATAGCATTTATCTAGCACTGATATGTATACTCATAATCTTATTTTTATAGCTTATTATTCCCCCAAATTTTATTATCCCTTTGCTTAAAAATAACATTGAAGATATTTTCGGACTGGTACTGAGAAAATAATATTTTTTGTGAATAAATATTAATAGATAGTATTTTAGACCGAGAGCAAAAATTAAGTGACTAATCCGCAAGATGCTCATCATAGTTGATGCCTGATTTAGTGATTGGATTAAAGAACCGATCATAATGTAACTTCTATCGATTTGGCGAAGAGTTAGTTTTAAGTAAAAAAGCTATAAAAAAAGTATCAATATTTACGATATAAGTTCAGCGCATGCCAAGAACGTTCATGGATAAGGAGTTAGAAGGAGGCTAGCAGTCAGGAGTTCTGTAAATTCTGGCTTTTAACTCCTTTGAACTAAAAGATCGTAAGATGATAACGGTATTACAAGCAGAATTCAGGAGTCAGAAGTCAGAAGTAAAAAAGCTTTGTGTCTAGCTTTTAGACCAAGGCATTGTGCTTCAGTTACTTGCAATCTGTTGTGACTCGTTTAATAAGTCTTTTTTTCAAAGTAACTATGAACTTTTTTGATAAATTGAATGGGGCGATCGCCCAAAATCAAAGCTTACTATTTGTCGGACTCGATCCCAATCCTGAGATGATGCCCCTCCGCTACGCATCTTCTGACATGATCGCTGCTTTGTGGGATTGGTTACAATTTATAATTTCCGAAACATCTGATAAAGTTTGTGCCTATAAGCCTACACTTGGCTTTTACGAGGCTTTGGGCATTCCAGGGTTAGAACTACTATACCAAACGCTCACAACTATCCCCGCCCACATCCCGATTATTTTGGATGCCAAACACAGTGACTTAAACACAAGTACTGTCTTCGCCCGTACTGTGTTTACAGAATGGGGCGTGGATGCAATTACCTTGAACCCTTACGCGGGACAAGACCAAGTAGTTCCATTCTTAGTATACCCTGAAAAGGCAGTGTTTGTTTTGTGCTGTACATCTAATCCTGCCGCCGTAACTTTCCAGCAATATCCTACCAATCCAAACGAATTACCTCTTTATTTGCAGGTGGCAAAGGAATCAAGGAATTGGGGAACTCCAGAACAGTTAGGTTTGGAAGTAGGAACGACAAAACCCGATATTTTGGCGCGTATTCGCACAGTTGCTCCTGAGCGAATGATCATGGCTCGTAGCATCTGGGCAGAAGGCAGCAATCTTAGCAAAATATTATCAGCTGGTCTAACTGCAAACGGTGATGGCCTCTTGATTCCTGTTCCTCAAGATATTTTAGCACAGTCAGATTTATCAAAGCAAGTCCAGTCTTTGCAAGAAGAAGTTAATCAAGTAAGAGATGAAATTATCCGTGATGCTTCTAGTTGTTCTGTGTGGTTACCTGATGTTTGTTTTTTAAATCAGCACCCCTATCAGGAATTAATTTTACAGCTTTATGATATTGGCTGTATTATGTTTGGCGAATTTGTCCAAGCCTCAGGAGCGACATTTCCTTATTACATCGACTTACGCAAAATTATTTCCACTCCCCAAATTTTTAATCATGTTCTCAGCGCCTATGAGGATATTTTGCAAACCCTTAAGTTTGATCGGATAGCAGGTATTCCCTACGGTTCTTTGCCTACTGCGACTGGTTTATCATTGCGTCTTCATTGTCCAATGATTTTCCCTCGAAAAGAAGTGAAGGCACATGGAACAAGGAAACTGATTGAGGGAAATTTTAATCCTGGTGAAAAAGTTGTGGTCGTTGATGATATTCTGATCAGTGGTAAAAGTGCGATGGAAGGAGCAGAAAAGTTGAAATCTGCAGGATTAAATGTTGATGACATTGTGGTGCTGATTGACCATGAAAAAGGTGTGAAAGATCGGTTACGAGAAAATGGTTATCAGGCTCATTCAGTTTTGGGAGTTTCGGAAATTATAGAAACTCTGTATCAAGCAGGGCGGATTAATGAAGAGCAATTCAATGCTTTCACGGAGATACTCCCTTCTCGCGCTTTAGGTTAACTATCTAATTAACCGCAGAGGCGCAGAGGTCACAGAGAAATCTAGAGAGTGTGGGGAGTGTCGGGATTAATGCCTTCCTTTCTTTCCCTTCCTTACCTCCCACACTCCCCACACAAGGAGTGAGAAATTCGGGATATGAGTTAGAGAGATTTAGGGAGTATGATTTGAGACTTTAAAATTCTCAGCCCACGACTTCAGTCCTAGGTGTTAACTTTGAATTTTTAATTTATAATTTTGAATTGGAGCGAAGCGAGTGACATTTTCTCTTCAGAAACTACTTCAATGGTTAATTCTGACACTGCTGTTTCCTTTAGTTTTTCTCAATGGGTTGCTAGCATTTCGCCTTTTGCAATATTTTCAACCCCTAGTTTCAATTTTTATCGTGGCAACTTTACTTGCCTTCATTTTGAATTACCCTGTTTCAATTTTACAGCAGCGTGGGGTTAACCGAAACTACGCAGTAGCATTAGTTTTTATCTCAACTGTATTGATGATCATTGCTTTGGGTATTACCTTAGTACCTATTATTTTGCAGCAGTTTCATGAGATGGCTAAACTACTTCCCCAATGGGTTGATTCTAGTGAGCAAAAACTCCAGATTGCTAATGATTGGGCTGTTAGCCACGGATTAAAGGTCAATTTAAGGCAGATAGTTTCTCAAGTAACAAATCGCTTACCTAACGAATTTGGGGGTCTTACCGATAAACTTTTTGGTCTACTGTTAGAGACTATTGATAGTATTTCTGAAACGTTAATCACAGTCGTGCTGACTTTTTATTTTTTATTAGATGGCGAGAATCTTTGGCAGGGTATATTTAAAAAGTTACGTTGGAGTTTTGGTCAGCAGGCACAGCAGTCACTTCAGCGAAATTTCCAAAATTACTTGATTGGTCAGATAGCTTTGGCTTTGCTGATGGGAGTCTCACAAACATTAATGTTTTTAGTTCTCAAAGTCCAGTTTGCTTTACTTCTCGGTTTGGGAATTGGAATTATGAGCTTAGTTCCGTTCGGGGATGTAGTGAGTCTTGCTATCATAATTTTAATCACAGCGTCACACGATTTTTGGCTAGCAGTCAAGGTTTTAGCTGCTGCTGTTGTTATTGATCAAGTCATTGACCAGGCGATCGCACCCCGACTCTTGGGTAGTTTTACAGGAATCAGACCAATATGGGTGATCATTTCCCTATTAGTAGGAACCTACGTTGGCGGAGTGTTAGGATTGATTATTGCTGTACCTGTAGCTGCTTTTATTAAAGACGCCTTAGATAGTTGGGCTTGTGTCTCTGGTGATAGTGATAATCCTGTTGGGGATGAAGAAGTATTAGAGGTGTTAACAAAGGAGTCAGCTTCGCAATAGATTTTGCGGAAAAGTGGGGTTTATAGAGCTTGCAAGAATTGCTTTATACTATCAAATGCAGGGCTATCCCACGGCAAGTAGCCAGCTTTTGCTGCTTCTCCCACTTGGAGATTTGCGTTGGTTTGCTAGACATTAGCGCATCTCCAAATTCATTTCTTCAGAGATTGCCAAGTTTTCCCTATCGTAAGTTCTTGAGTTTAAATGAGCGCAACATGGCTTAATTTATTAGCGATAGAATTTGCCTTGCATCATTAATGAGTCATGGGTAGTTCTTTGCTTTGGCAATAGCAGCCAAAGTTAATCTTTCTCTGTCATTAGTTCGGGCGGTGTCTTTTCTGCTTCTACGTAACAGCACTTCATCAATCATCTCACATGAGTTCGTAAATTTTAACCTAAAACTATTACTTCTGCATAAATTCAGGGAACTATACAAACATAAGTTCTGAGATTTATTAATTCACCAGATGCTTAAGTGTAAGTTTTTTCCTCAAAATATTGAAGTCAATTACCAACTAAGTAATATTTTACAATGTTTTTTTCAAGTAGAAGCTCTAATTAATTCTGAGAATAATAACCTTCGTAGTGATGAAGTTTTGCGGCTACTGCAACCCTATCTGATAAAAGCAGATATGATGGTTGAACAAGGGAAAAGGAAAGAACATAAAATTCGTGTACAAGTTGTATTTACATTAAATAGTGAAGAGGAAAAATATTTTGAACCAGATGCTCTAAGTTCAGATGGTAAGGTAGTTCTAGAGGTAGAAGCAGGTAGAGCAGTTGATAATAATCAGTTTTTAAAGGATATTTTTAAAGCTAGCATGATGCGGGAAGTCGAATATTTGGTTATTGCAGTTAGAAATCATTATCGTCGTAAGGATGATTTTAAGAAAGTCTGTAATTATTTGGAAATTTTGTATGCAAGCAACAGAATTATCCTGCCATTAGCAGGCATACTAATAATTGGTTATTGAACAAGTTTTATCACTAATTAAATCAAAAATCTCCTAGTATTTCTACTAGGAGAAAACGATTACTCACCCGATTTCACCTAATTTTTACCAGAGGTGAAACTCCTAACTCCCCTGTTAAAGGGGGTTAGGAGTGATGGTATAACTTTTATCCGACATTCGCGAGTAACAACTCTCGTTCCTCTGACTTACGTACGACTACCTGACCATCATCGTCAACATCAACGATCGCGGTATCGCCTTCGGTGATTTGACCAGACAGCATAGCTTCCGCCAAAGAATCTTCTAACAGACGCACGATCGCCCGACGCAGTGGTCTAGCACCGTAGCTGGGGTTATAACCCTCTTGTACTACCCGCTCTTTGAAGCTTTCGGTCACTTCTAAGATGATTCCCTTTTCACCTAGGCGACCAAAGACTTCCCGTAGCATGATATCAGCAATTTGCTTGATTTCATCCTTCTTCAACTGGGTGAAGACGATCATGTCATCGATCCGGTTCAGGAACTCTGGACGGAAGTAAGCTTTTAGTTCCTCGTTTACCAGTGTACGGATACGGTTGTAACTAGCCTCAGCTTCGTTTTCATTAAACTGGAAGCCTAGACCGCCACCACCTTTCTCAATCACCTTAGAACCGATGTTGGAAGTCATAATTAACAGCGTGTTCTTGAAGTCCACTACCCGACCTTTGGCATCAGTTAGGCGACCGTCATCCAAGATTTGCAGCAGCATATTGAATACATCAGGGTGTGCTTTCTCGATTTCATCGAACAGCACCACTGTGTATGGTTTGCGCCGCACTGCTTCGGTAAGTTGTCCACCTTCGTCGTATCCTACATAACCAGGAGGCGAACCAATCAGTTTGGAGACGGTGTGGCGTTCCATGAATTCGGACATGTCTAGGCGAATCATTGCTTCTTCGGAACCGAAGAAGTAGGAAGCCAAGGCTTTCGCCAATTCCGTTTTACCGACTCCAGTAGGCCCGGAGAAGATAAAGCTCGCTATAGGACGATTAGGGTTCTTTAACCCAACGCGGGCGCGACGGATGGCTTTGGAAACAGCAGTGACTGCTTGTTCTTGACCAATCAGACGCTGATGGAGAGTGTCTTCTAGGTGTAGGAGTAACTCAGACTCAGATTCAGTCAGCTTGTTAACTGGCACACCAGTCCACGAGGCGACGATTTGAGCGATATCTTCCTCATCAACGATGGGGCTATTGACAGCGTTGTCGGTTTGTGCTGTTTCCCCTCGCAGTTGTGTTTCCAGTTCCAATTCGCGATCGCGCTGTCGTCCAGCCTTGTCAAAATCCTGTGTTCTGACAGCTTCTTGTTTGGCTTTATTGACTTGTAGCAGTTCACGCTTTAATTCCCGATTTGTAGAAACCAGAGAACTCCGTAAACGGACGCGAGAACCAGCTTCATCAATCAAGTCGATAGCTTTATCCGGCAAGAAGCGATCGCTGATGTAGCGGTCTGACAAATTAGCGGCTGCAACAAGTGCAGCATCAGATATATTCACTTTGTGGTGCTGCTCGTAAGCGGAGCGTAAGCCCTGTAGAATCTGAATTGTTTCTTCTACCGAGGGTTCTCCTACCATAATTGGTTGGAAACGACGCTCTAAGGCTGCATCTCGCTCAATGTGCTGACGATACTCGTCAAGAGTGGTTGCGCCGATGCACTGAAGATCACCCCGTGCTAATGCTGGCTTGAGGATGTTGGCTGCATCCATACCACCTTCAGTGCCACCAGCACCTACCAAGGTGTGAATTTCATCTATCACTAGGATGATATTCCCCTCAGAGCGGATTTCTTCCATGATTTTCTTGAGGCGTTCTTCAAAATCGCCGCGAAAGCGAGTCCCTGCCACCACAGACCCCATATCGAGGCTGATGACTTGCTTGTCTTGTAAAATATCGGGGATATCTTGGTTGATAATGCGTTGCGCTAGACCTTCAGCGATCGCTGTTTTACCCACCCCTGGTTCCCCAATCAAGACTGGGTTATTCTTCGTCCGGCGACCAAGAATCTGGATTGTACGCTCTATTTCCTTCTCACGACCGACTACAGGGTCAAGCTTGCCTTCTACTGCTAATTTGGTCAGATTTCTACCAAATTCTTCTATGGTTAGTGGTTGATTGCGTCGTTGCTGACTACCACGGCTACCAACGCCAACAGATGCAGTTTCCCCTAAGCTACGAATGACTGAGGTTCGGACTTGCGGGAGTTCAATCCCTATATTTTGCAGGACTTTGGCAGCAACGCCTTCACCAGCTTCAGTCAATCCTAAGAGTAAGTGTTCAGTCCCAATGTAATTGTGACCTAAACTGCGAGCTTCTTTAAACGATTGCTCAAATAGACTTTTCACCTTAGGAGTAAAAGGGATTTCTGTTGGCACAAAGCCAGATCCCCGACCAATAATTCTTTCTACCTCGCGGCGTGCATCTTTGAGGGTAATGCCCAAGTCTGTCAGTACCTTGGCAGCAATCCCCGTCCCTTCTCCCATCAAACCTAGGAGAATTTGCTCAGTCCCAACGAAGTTGTGTCCCAGGCGTCGTGCTTCCTCCTGGGCGAGCATAACTACTTTAATTGCTTCGGAAGTGAAGTGTTCAAACATATTGGGTTCTTGCTCCCTTACAGCTTGGGCTTTGGGCGATCTCTAAGATCCACCATCACCTGAACTTTTTTCTTATTTTCTTAGAAACAATGTATCTTTATTTAAAGTATAGCGGCAGTGGGGAGAGCCGTAAGGTAGAAGGTGTAGTTGCCGTCTATATTCAGTGAGTGACTCAGATGACAAAACTCCCCCGTAGACAGATTTTAGAATGACTTCATCATACTCCGTAAATTTTACGGTTGATCAGTAATCAGTACAACGCAGATAGTATCTTTAATAGCATGGTTATTTCTTGGTGAACATAACCTAGGGATTGCCATACCTATTTCAGGCTGGTTGATTAGCCCCACTTGCCTGACCTGAACTAACCGATTACATAGTAAGTAAGAACCCTTAATTTTTATAAAAGTTTGTTGTTTATTACTCATATGAATTTTTACGACAAAAAACGTATAAAATAGTTGTCAATCTTAAAGAAAATATGCCAATCTCGTTTTTAGGAATGAAATTTCATCAAAAATAATTTCAAAAATGAGAAATATATAAACATATTTTGCCTGTGACCTTTGCCTTGAGTCCCTATGGATACACAGCCACCACTACCTATAACAAGGTTACCTGGTAGCGATCAATTCCGGCTGTGGTTCAGATATCCTGACCAGACTAGGAAGCTCTCATCTCATGCATCATTCCTTTCAACAACTAAAACAAGCTTAATTTCAAAGATGACTGAAGTATCAGGAAGTAAAGATCAACAGCATCCTCTTTACAATCGCGATCGCCTTTTAGTTAATAGTTTATTGACTCAAGAAGCGACAGATTATAACTTAGCAGAACTAGCTAGAATACGGATTCGTTATCAAGGATTTCCAGGCGCGAGAGATATCCAACAAGACTTAGATAAAGTGTTACAAAAGTGGGGTCTTACCGAAGCAGAATTGCATGAGAAAACTCGTAAGCTTCACAATCTTGGTGGGATTTATAAAAGTCGTGGCAAAAAAGAAGAAGAAGATTGGAATTAGGTTAAGAGTTAGGAGTTAGGAATATCCTAATTCTTCACTTTACTTTGTAATTCCCTTAACTGCTTTAATAGGTTTTCTTGGGATGAGGAGGTAGTAAAGATAATTGTGGTTGGTTGAGACTGTTTCTCCGCACTCTTTAAAGCATTAGGTGAAAGATTAAATGTCATTTGTGTTTGGTTTTCACCAGATGTGCTAATTGTAGTATTGCCGCTATCAACAACGGCAGCTTTCAGCGAGTCTAGAGTAGTAGCAACCTGCACTTGCTGCTGCACTTGCTGTGTAGAAGACACTAAACTTTTGAGTCCCTTCACAAGTTGTCGCAGATTTTCTCGAAAGGTGGGATCACCAGTCAATTCATCCAAGTCTGAAGTGATTTTCTGGGTATTTTGGAATGTGACTCGTGCAGAATCTAGTGTTTGCTGCACGACCATTAAATTTTTGGGATCGTTGAGAGCATTTGTGGCATTGCGTAAATTAGTAGAAGCCTGTGCAGCATTTGCCGAGAGCGTTTCTAGGTTTTTGAGTACTTCTCCTTTAGTAACACGATCCACAGCAGGAGATAGGCTGTTGACAGTCGAGCGTAATTTTTCGCTGGTTTGGGTGACATTGTTCAAGGTGGTAACTAGAGAAGATTGGTTGCTTGTCACCAGATTATCGAGGTTTTTAATCAGCTTATTAGCTTGATTGACGGTTAACCGAACATCTTTTGCGGTAGTACCAAATTGACTTGTTGTAGCAGTGATTTGATCTAGGGTTCGGGTACTAGATGAACTAAGTTGAGTTGTTGCTTGTTGAACTGAATTATTAGTAGCGGAAAAGCTGTTTAGTTGTTTTTGTAAGCTCTTGCTTAAAACAGTGAAGCTGCGACTCAACTCAGCAGCATTAGCTGCTGCCAACGCAGTGTTTTCCACAGCCTTATTGACATTTGCATAAAATTTGGGATCGCTGTATCGAGTAGTCAGTTCAGTAGTGGAGCGAATAAGTTCATCAGTGCTAATACCAATGTGACCTTTTAATCGAGACCCATTGCAGACAATGATTTGGGGATCGCAATTTTTGTCTAACGGTTTAGCGATCGTACTTCCAGCCAATAACGACGTTTTTGGCGTAATTTCGATAGTGGTTTCGCCGCCAATAAATCCGCTTTGATCAGCTTCAACTGCCACATCCCTAGGGATAATCAAGTCAGGTTTAGCAATTTCAATTTCTACTTCAACGTTATTTGGTCCTGGTCGGACAGCAGAAATATTGCCTACCTTAACACCACGATACTGAACAACTGCACCTTTTTGCATCCCGTTAGCATTGGCAAATTCCACAACGGCTTTGTATGACCTATGATTGCCAGTGAATCTATTCAACCACAGGATGATAGCGCCAAAAACTCCCAATCCCAGCAGGAGTAACAACCCCACAGAGCCTTCTCGAAATGTTCGCGATAGCATTGGTTTCAACTCCTCTACGAATTTTAGATTTCATCTGATTACTGGCAAAATCCAAAACTATTTGTCCTAGCCCACCACATGAATTGGTCCTTGTACATTTCCACTAATAAATTGTCTAATTAGAGGATTGTCTGTAGTATCAACTTGGTTGACACTACCTTCCCATTGAACTTTACCCTCATAGAGGAACACAACCCTGTGAGCCGTCCGACGAATTGTACTATGTTGGTGGGTGACAATGGCATAGGTATTACAGACTCCTGTTGTACAATGCAACTGCTGGATTAAATCCTCTATCACCGTTGAGGCAATAGGATCAAGTCCGGCAGTAGGTTCATCGTATAGTAAAACTTCTGGTGTTTCTTTAGGGTTATCGGGGTTAGCCATAATTGCGCGGGCAAAACTGACCCGTTTTCGCATACCCCCGGAAAGTTCAGCCGGGTAGCGATCGCTTGTCCCCGCCAGACCGACCATTTCCAATTTTTCATTCACAATTTTTTTGATCCGGGATCGCGGTAGGTTTGAATGTTGATAAAGTAGAAACCCCACATTCTCCTCCACTGTCAATGAATCAAATAACGCCGCCTGTTGAAATACCATTCCAATCCCAATGGGATTGCCATAATCTTCAACTAACCCCTTTCTGCGCTCCCCTTCTACATAAATTTCTCCAGCATCGGGAGCCATTAACCCAGCAATAATCCGTAAAATTGTTGATTTCCCAGTACCGCTAGGACCAATAATTCCTACTGCTTCTCCCCGGTTAATTGTCAAATCGACATTATCTAAAATCTTTTTATTCCCATCAAAGGACTTAGAAACGCCTTTCAGTTCAATCAATGGTTGAGTCATTTATCATTAGTTAGTGGTTAGTTGTTAATGGTTAGTTGTTAGTGGTATTTTTTAACACTCAACACCCAACACCCGACACCCAACACCCGACACCCAAGACTCAACAAATAACAAAAATGCAGGATAGTGATGTCATAGTTATTGGTAGCGGTATCGGCGGGTTAACTGCGGCTGCATTACTCGCTCGTTATGGCAAACGGGTCATTGTATGCGAAAGCCATACAATAGCTGGAGGTGCTGCTCATAGCTTTAGACGACAAGGATTTAAATTTGATTCTGGTCCCTCATTCTATTGTGGTCTGACTGATGCCCAAAGTTTGAATCCGGTCAAACAAGTTCTTGACCTTTTAGGTGAATCCGTAGAAGCAGTACGCTATGACCCTTTAGGACATTACCACTTTCCGGAAGGCACTGTTCCTGTTTATAGCAATGCTCTGGACTACCGTAAAGAAATAGCTAAAATTACGCCCCAAGGTGCTAAGGAACTAAAACAGTTTGAAGAACGCTTGTTGCCACTGTACGAGGCAATGAAAGGTATTCCTACCTTGGCGTTAAGAGCGGATTGGCAGTTTATCCCCATATTACTTAAACGTTACTTGCCATCTTTATGGAAAATGCTTCCTTATCTTCCCATAATTCAGGGGTCTGTAGGCAACGTGATGGACGCAACGGTGCGAGACCCTTGGGTGCGGCGGCTCATCGACTTGGAGTGCTTTCTACTGTCAGGTTTAAAAGCCCATGGCACTATTGCCCCAGAAATAGCTTTTATGTTAGGTGAACGTTCCCGTTCTGGAGTTGAGTATCCTGTGGGTGGGAGCAGCGCAATTGTCAATGCCTTGGTGCAGGGGCTGGAACGCTGGGGTGGTAAGTTACGGCTAGGATGCCATGTCGAGCAAATTCTGGTAGAGAAGCAATTCATTGGGTCTGGACAAAAAGTCGTTGGTGTGCATTTGCTTTCAGGTGAAATATTGAAAGCGCCCGTAGTGATTAGCAATGCCAGTATCTGGGATACGTACACTCAATTGTTACGTTCCGAAGACTTGCCCTCATCTTACCGTCAAGCAGCTTTAGACACCCCCACCATTGATAGTTTTATGCATCTTCATTTAGGCATCAAAGCCTTGGGTTTAGACAACTTAACTGGACATCATGTAGTCGTTCACGACGTAAATGAGGATATTACAACACCTGGTAATACCTGTATGATCTCAATTCCTAGTGTATGGGATGCGACACTTGCTCCTCCTGAACATCATGTCGTTCATGCCTATACCCTAGAACCCTACGCCGGATGGAAACGGAATGTAGATGAGCAAAGCGCAACTTCTGACAGAATAGGGTACGAAGAGAAGAAACACTTAAAAGCACAAACTTTATATCGCGCCCTAGAGCGGATTATCCCAGATATCAGAGAGCGCGTGGTACTAGAACTCATTGGTACACCACTGACTCATGCTCACTACCTCCGGAGGTATCAGGGAACCTATGGTCCAGCGATCGCTGCTGGTCAAGGGATGTTTCCCGGCCCACACACGCCGATCCTGGGTTTGTATCGAGTGGGTGACAGCACTATGCCAGGAATTGGTGTACCGGCGGTAGCGGCTTCTGGTATTTTGTGCGCCAATACTTTAGTGAAACCACAAGTCCACCTTCCAGTCCTCACAGGTTTTGAATAACCAGTTCAATTTTTAGAGTGTGTAGCTTATATTGAAACCAGTGTCATTGGGTATTTGACTGTTGGCTGTCAACCGTCAACTAATAACGTCAACATATTTCTATGCTTCCGTCAGTATTTAAAACCTGCATTCCTAGAGAAGAAATTTTAGAGGGGGAACTCTCTTCTGACTTATTTGCCGCTAAGTTACGGCTTGTTGTTGAAGGACTTGCGCCCCAAGTCTACCAAGACCCCACAGCCTTTTTTGCTAATACTTTTGCCACCGATGGTTTAAAGACCCTAATTTCTGAAGTGTTCGGGCGGTTGGTAGGTGCTGCTGTCGGTTCCCCCATTATCCGGCTGGAAACCAGCTTTGGTGGTGGTAAAACCCACGATGAAATTGCTTTGTGGCATATTGCCAAACATGGACGGGATATTCCTGGACTAGACCGTTTTGCTTCTTTGAATTTAATTCCAGACCGACCGATTCAAGCAGCTGCGATCGCTTGCCAAGACCTCGATCCAGTTAACGGTGTTTACCATGCGGTTACTGGCGTTACCACTTATACCCTTTGGGGAGAAATTGCTTATCAAATTAATGGTGTAGCACTTGATGTTTCGCCACACCCGCGACACTCTCCGACAATACTATCACAGGGGACTGCTAGAGCGGGATATTCCCACCAGAGTTGTGCAGGATAATGCTATTACGCTGGAACCACAACGGGAAGTACCGCTTTATGTAGCTGTTAGCGACTATGTACGTCACTTTTACCGACTGGCGCAAAAGGATCAGCGTTCTTGTTTGGGTTTTTTGATGACCCTTTACCGTAAGCGTTTGACCAGTTCATTTTATGCTATCAAGTCATCCCTGCAACGCCGTTTGGATTATCTGTTAACTCAGCAAGGAAGCGTTTTGAGTGACGACGATTTAGTGGATGTGGATCATGAGGATGATGCCGTGATTGCTGGGCTGGAATCTTTCTTTGAACCAGTAGACCCCCAGGAAATTCAATATCTTGAAGAATTACTACGCCAATTTGAAAACACTGGAGAAGATAGCAAGCTTTCTCGCTTTATTCAGATTTTACGCCAAGAATTAACCGACCGAGAAAGTGCGATCGTTTTCACTCAGTACACTGACACGATGGACTATCTACGGGATACATTGAAGGAGTTGTACGGTAGTCAAGTAGCTTGTTATTCAGGTCGTGGTGGGGAACTGTACCAGAATGGGGAGTGGTGTCTAGTTCCCAAGGAAGAAATTAAACGCCGATTTCGCCAAGATGAAATCAAAATTCTCCTTTGTACTGAATCTGCTTCCGAGGGTTTGAATTTACAAAATTGCGGCGTGTTGATTAATTATGATATGCCTTGGAATCCCATGCGGGTTGAACAGCGTATTGGGAGAATTGACCGCATTGGACAAAGATATCCGACTGTGCGAATCCACAATTTTTACTATGATGGCACTGTAGAAGCGAAAGTTTATCGAAAATTGCGCGATCGCATTAATGCCTTTGCCACTGTTGTTGGTAATCTTCAGCCTATTCTAGCCCAAGTCCCTACCTTTATTGAACGAGCTGTGATGAGTGCTGATCCAGAAGAAGAGGATGTTTTAATGTCTCAATTCGATTCTGTGTTAGACAGCCCACCACCCCGTCTCGCAATTGAGGAAATGGTAGCCATGGATTTAGAAGCTGACCTAGCAGAAATTCAAAAACCAATGACTTCTACTCCTTTTACGCCAGAAACTATTGAGCAGTTATTCACCCATTCAGCAATTTTAAAAGCCAGTGGTGTCCAGTTTGAGAGAAGAAGCGAACGTACTTGGCAACTGAATTATAAAGGGCAGAATTACATGGTTACTTTTTATCCTGATATTTTTGATGAAATGCCTTCACTAAGATTAATGAATTTTGGCGACCCTTTGTTTGAAGAATTACTGTTAATGGCTGACTGTTGACTGTCAACCGTTAGAAGTTTCGAGTATAACCGGATTTAAGTAAGCAAGTAATTTGCCACGCGAAACCACATTTACCTCCGGAGAAACTTTCTCTCTCCAAGTCTCAGGTAAAGAGCTAAAACACACCCGCTTAAATCGCTGACCCGAACGCACAGTTTCTTTTAATTCAGCAACCAACAAACTGTCATCAGGTACTTGACTGACAACTGCTGGTGAGTGGGTATTTATTATAACTTGGCGAAGGGGGTTGTTTTGACCAACAGTTTCGTTGACATCGGTGGCAATGTCTTGAAGAAGCCTGAGCATGGCCGGGATGCGTTCTGGATGAATACAATTTTCGGGTTCCTCCAAGCATAAAAGACCTTGTGCTTGTGGATCTAAGTCTAAGACTGCTAAGGCTAGAAAGCGCAGTGTGCCATCGGAAAGAGATCGCGCTGGATGGGATGTACCATCACGACCTGTAACTATCAAGGTTAGGAGTTCGCGTTTTTCATCGCGGTCAATGCCAACCTCGTAAACATCTTCAATGAGTTCTGCCAAACGGTTGGCAACTTGGCTGTAAACCTGTGCTTTCACTTCATATTCCGACTTTCCATTAGGGGAGTGATCTTTCTCTCTAGTGACCGACTGGCGCTTTCACTCCTGCACCACCTTTGCCCAGAAATAGTAACAAAGGTAATGAGCAAAGGAACCCTATCCCTACGACTCGAAAGCAATCTGCATAAGATAAAACAGCAGCTTGAGTATTTACTGTTTGACTTAATAAAGCTAGTGCTTGTTGTTGCGCCGTTGCCGCATCCATACCTTGGTTTTGGAGGGCTCCATTAAGCAAGTTGAGACGCTGATTGGTTTCTACATCATAAGGGGTAAGTTTTGATAACAAGATGGCTCGATGAAAAGTTTGTCGTCGGTCAAGCAGAGTAGTAAGTAGGGCAATGCCGATACTGCCACCTAGTTGTCGAGTCAGGTTGTAGAAACCAGAACCAGCAGAAACATCTTTTTTGGGTAGTGGGCCTAAAACTGCCAAACTTAAAGGGAGAAACATAAACACAGTAAAGGCTCCGCGCAATACCAATGGCCAAAATAAATCGTCTGTCCCGCTTTGTGGAGTAATTGCTGCCAGTTGAAACATAACTCCAGATGAACCGACAGCGCCGATCGCAATTAAAAATCGGGCATCAACTATACTACTGAGTTTGCCTAATAAAACCATCCCGATGGCAGATGCTAAGGCCCCAGGTGCTAATAATAGTCCTGTCTGGGTTGCCGTAAATTGCAGTACACTCTGAGCAAATATTGGCACAGCAAAGAGTGCGCCATAAAGCCCCATACCCACCACTGCTGAGAGAACGCTTCCGGCAGCTAAAGAACGGTGACGCAAAACTCTCAAATCCACGGCAGGGTGAGCTGTTTTCAGTTCTCGCCAAATAAATAACCCCAAGCCAACAATGCCCAGGATGGCTAGAGTGATGATGAAACCAGAGGAAAACCAGTCATCTTGCTCCCCTTCTTCTAATACAGTTTGTAAGCTACCCACAGCCACGATTAAAAACCCAATTCCCCACCAATCAACTGCTTGGTTTTGGGTATCGCTCTTATCCTTATTCTTGGGTAAAAATGCTAAAGACATGGCTACTGCAATGATCCCAAAGGGAATGTTGACAAAGAAAATCCAGCGCCAGCCTAAACCATCTACTAAGAATCCTCCTAGTGTTGGGCCAATTGCCGGACCAGCAATCACACCCACACCAAAAACTGCTTGGGCTAAACCTTGTTCCGCCGGGGGAAAAGTCTCGAACAAAATCGCCTGGGCTTTCGCTAGCAATCCGCCACCGCATAAACCTTGGAGAATTCGGGCAGCGATCAACATTGGGAGATTGAAGGATAGCCCACATAAAACAGAGGAAATCGTAAAACCAATTAGCGAGAAGATAAAGTAGGTTTTACGCCCAAAGTAATCTCCCAACCATGCAGATAAGGGAATTAAGACGACGTTAGCGATCGCATATCCACTAACTACCCAGCCCACTTCACTCACAGTCGCACCCAAGGTGGCTTGAATGTCAGTGAGAGCGACGTTAACAATACTAGTATCAATTACTTCTAAGATTGCACCTAATGAAGCAGTGAAGGCGATCGCCCACTTCAAAGGCCCTTGAATATAACCGCTTTCATTAACAGTTGCAGGTTTAGGGCGATCGCCAGAGGAACGTTTATTTACGGTAGTCATTAGTAGTAAAGGTAGTATTAACTGTAACTTTGACACTTAGCCCCGGACGCAACCGATGTTGGGGATCAACATTGCGATTAAAATTCAACCTTACTGGTACCCACTGCACAACCTTGTTGTAGTTACCAGTCGCATTATCTGGAGGTAAGAGGGCGAAATTTGCTCCCGTCGCTGGACTAATACCGACCACCTGAGCCGGAAAAATTTCACCTGGATATGCATCAACCTTGACTTCGGCAGGCTCCCCAATGTGCAAATTTTTCATGGCTGTTTCTTTAAAATTAGCCTCTACATAAACTTGGTCAGTTTCCAATGGCACTAGGGACAGCATGGGTTGATCTGCGATCGCTTTCTGTCCCACTTGCGCTGTTAGCTTGCCAACATACCCACTTAGGGGAGCTTTGATGATGGTGTATTGAATTTGTTGTCGAGCTAAGGCTAGAGCCGCCGCCGCTTGTTCAACCTGGGCCTGCGCCTGCTTCTTCTGACTCTGCTGGACTACAACCTGCCGACCGGAAACCTTTGTTTGAGCTACCTGTCCTTTGGCAGCTTCAGCTTGAGATACAGCTTTTTGCAATTGGGCTTGAGCGTTGTTGACTTGAGCCTGGGCTTGAGCAACAGTTTGCTTGGCTGCGGTCAAATTAGCCAGAGCGCTATCAAACGCCGCTCTTGCGGCATCAAATTGCTGGGCTGCGATCGCTCCTTCCCGATAAAGAGCGTCATATCGTCGAAAGTCAGCTTGAGTCTTTTTAACATCAGTTTGAGCTTGAGTAACCTTTGCCTGGTCGGTATCCACCATTGCCTGAGCTTGGGTAATCTCAGCTTTGGCGGCGCTGACCGCCGACTGACTAGCAGCCAAGTTTGCCTCAGCTTGTTGCACCTGAGTGGTATTCGTTTGACTGGTGATTGGTACGGTATCTGTGGCACTCTGCAATTGAGCTTTTGCTGCGGCTTCGTTGGCTTCTGCTTGTTTAGCTTTCAGATTCAGGTCTGGGTCTTCTAAGATAATCAGGGGCTGTCCGACTTTGACATAATCACCCTCCCTGACATTAACTTGCTTGACTGTAGCTGTGATTTTGGGGGCAATGGGAGAAATGTAGCCTTGAACCTGAGCATTATCAGTGTTTACATGGGTGTGCTGAAATTGCCACCATCGCCATCCAAATACCGCCCCAACTGCCAGAGCAATTGCTCCCAATACCAATAGCCATCCCTGCCTTTGCAAAAAACTAGAATTTTGACGATTTTCTGGTTTTATCTGGATATCATCGGCAACCGTCTGCTTGGGAACAAGCTGGGCATCTGTTTCTAAAGTAGGATTTTGAGAATTGTCTTTTTGTATTTGAATATCGCCAGTAATACTTGACTGGGGATCAAGCTCAACATCGGGTTCGGCAGATTTATACTGTTTCATTGATAAAAAGAAAGGCAGAGGGCAGTGTAACCAGACCCAAAATTTGTCAGGGTCTGGAAGCATAAGCGAGGATTTTAGTGTCTGAAACCCTGATTATTGCGTGGGTTAATTATCAGGAAGTCCTAACATAGGAAGCATAATGCGTCCAAAAGTTTTATTTTTGGACTTGGTAAAAAATGCGGATCAAGACACACCAAAATCAATCGAAAATTTTGTACTTTCGGTCAAAATATGGTTCAAAACGTCCATAATATGGTTCAAAAACATGTTTAGCCAAAAATTCGGGGATTAAGCGATCGAACCATCACAAACGAAAATCCTCAACTTCAACGCGGCTTAGTTTTTCGGTTTTGGGTCAGTCCCTCAACTTCTTTAAGCGATATATAAAGTAAGGTCGGTGTTCCAGAAGCTTTGATTTGTTCGGGGGCCTCACGAGCTGATCTATGTAAGACGGGATTGAGCTATCTGTAAAGTAGACATCACCGTCGCCTCCAACGACGACTCCGTCCGGCCAAACAATATCTTTTGACCCTCCGAGCTTTGATAACTGATTTGTGGTTGGATTAAACGCCATGATTATTCCGTGTTCGACGTCGGTTATGATGACACGCCCATCTCGGTCGATCGCAATGCCATCACTTTGTGGCTTTTTCCCAATGTCTTCGATGCTCTGATTGAAAGCTTCAGTTGTCGTTGCCGAGTTCAAGACGACGGACATCGGCGCGCGACAAAGACGAGAATTGGTCATCGAAGCGATGTAGAGCCACTTTTGATCTTCACTTATCTCAATTCCGTCGATCCCGACGGCGAAATTAAGAAGTCCCCAAACCAATCGGTCGGGCCCGTATGGCGTTTGAATAATCCAGTCTTCGGGCCTTAAACACGGATGATCTGATTTGATCGAATAAAAATTGTGGTTCAAGACGGAATAGACGACAACACTTGGGGTTGTGAAACTAAAAATCCCTGGATTTGGCAAAATGACGTATTTACCATCGGCTGTGATTCTGATGTCTTCAGCAGTCTGTGCTTGTCCTTTAGGAAATTCAAAAAACTCGACCCGCTTTTTGGTATTCAAATCAAACGCGGAGACACGCGTATGCTCGAAATCAAAACTCGCTGGTTCAATAAACCAAATTCGATTTTGTTTATCGATAGTCATTCCAAACGTTCCTTGGAAGTCTTTCTGTGCCTCGATCGAGGGGAAAGGCTCTACTTTGCCGTTGGACCATTTAAAAACGGTTGCTGGCGAAAAACGTTCTACTTTAGCGACCGGATGGTAGTTGAAATAAACATCGCCATTATTCGCAACGGCAAGATTTCCGGGCGGATAGTCCATTTGAATCAATTTTTCTAGCAAAAAAGACTCTGTTGGTAAATTGGCTCCAAGATCAGGGTACTCTTTCCCGGTTCCATATGTGAACTTAACAATTGCCACAAAAATAAAAAATACCGAGATTACGAATGTCACAATCTTTAAAGTGACCGATTTTTTCATGATAATCCTCTTTTCTACGCAGGCTTTTTCTTTAACATAGATCTGACCCACAAGCTCATCAGAGCAGTCCAAATACGGGCACCAAATAGTTTGCGGATGGTGATCATTGGAAATGCAATCACTGGATAGCGAAGACGCGAAGACTTATCAGTCGCGGCGTGATAAATCATTTTTGCAACTTTTTCTGGTCCCGGTAATCGAGTTTCCATCGAACTTGAGGCTTTTTCAAAACCAGTCATTAACGCGTGATAGGCGGGATGGGGCGTTTTTATCATGCTTGAATTGCCAAAAGAAGTTTTCGCGCCCCCAGGTTCTACGAGCTTAAGACGGATTCCGTGTTGAGCGACCTCGTACTGAAGGGTTTCTGTTAAACCTTCGATAGCAAATTTAGTGGCGTGATAAGTTGCTAGAAGAGGAAACGAAAGAAGACCTCCCATCGAAGAGACATTTACGATAATGCCGCCGCCGGCTTCGCGCATGAAAGGTAAGACCATTTGAATCATTCCGATCACACCTAAAACATTTGTATCAAATTGCTTTTCAAGGTTTTCGGCCGATACTCCCTCGATAGGACCCATCAGCGCAAAGCCTGCATTATTAACGAGCACATCGATTCTGCCGAATTTTTCGATCGTCTGATCGATCGCAGCTTTCATACTTGCACGGTCAGTGACGTCAAGCTTTGGCGTGAACAGGTCTGCGGCCCTTGTCCAGGATTCGGCTTTCTCAGGGGTTCGCATTGTGGCCGCGACGTTCCAACCTTTTGATTTAAATAAGAGAGCGGCGTCTTTGCCGAATCCCCTCGAAGCTCCCGTTATTAGTACCGTTTTAGCCAAATCTCGCCTCCTTTTTGACTATTGACAAAATTCGTCTATTTGTCAATACTAGACAAATAGATGAATTTTGTCAATAATAAAGAAATGGATGTTGCAAAAAGAGACAAGGTACTCACGGCCGCTCTCGATATTTTTCTTCGTTATGGATACAAGCGCGTAACAATGAACGATATCGCCGAGGCTGCCAGTATTTCAAGGCCCGCGCTTTATTTGGTGTTCAAAAGTAAAGAGGAAATATTTAAGAGCGTATACGAGCATTGGGTCAAGGAGACTCTGATTGAGATTGAAAGTAAAATAGGTCATCTTAAGACACCCGAGGAAAAGCTTCGAGCCGCTTTTGAGCTATGGACGGTTCGACCTTTTGAAATGATGCGAGCTTCCAGCGAAGTCGCAGAACTCGTAGAATGCACTTTTGGATTCGCTCAAGATTCAGTCAATCAAGGCTATCGATCCTTTGAGAAGATTCTTTTGCCGGTTCTTAAGTCACACTCCAAATTTCAGAGCGCTAAAACAAAAGTCTCCGCCGAGAAGACGGCGCACATTCTTTCAGGTGCTGTTCGTGGGTTTAAAATCGCAGCAAAGGATGCTACCGAAATCCGTTCGCTGATTAAGGAACTTCTAATTCTCTTGTTAGATGATTAGTCCTTTCTATTACACACATTTTATCGAACGAAGACGGTATTGCCGGGGTCCATGGTGATTGAGGGATTCAGCGTAGCGTCGTGAAGCGATGCAGGAGCCTGCAGGTGGAGTCGAAGGAACGTTGGTCGGCCTCGGTTAGAGGCGGGTGAACGATGGGGCCGCCTTCATCACCGATGGCTTCGAGTAGCATTCGAAGGATGCCACGCTTTCGCAGGTGCGGCTTTTCGGGTAAAAGGTTAGGAAAGGGTCAAATGTTACGTAGAAATTTGGTTATAATTTGTGCTTGATAGCTTTGTTGCCCTGTAGATAGTTGTTTTATGGACAGCAAAAGTTTTAGCAATTTCTTTGACAGATTTTCCTTCTGCTGTTATCTCAGTTAAAGGGAAAAGTTGACTAGCAGTAGTATTTATACAGAGAGAAAAGTAGAGCTTTGACCGCCAGAACTAAGATTTTATGAATTACCTTGAAAGGGCTACTAGTCCTACAATCTTAGAATGCAAACGATATCCGCTACAAGTTTGGCAATTTGGAAGGTAAAAATCGCTGAATTTGATAAACTTAGATTTTTAGGGTTAAAAAACAGGATATAGCTGTGGCTGGTGCCGTAAATCCTTGAAGTGAGCCTTCTAGCTTGGATTTTAGGTAACCGAAGTCCGGAAAAGTTATCTTAGATCTGAACTAGGAACGTAGATGAAAAGCGACATGGCAGTAGAACAATTGCGCCGCTATAAAGAGTACGGGGAATCTGTACTCCAGAGTCTGGAGTTGGTATCGCAAAACCCACCCCCCAATGAAAGTTGGGTTCCAAGCAGCATTTATGAAAGTATCCAACGTCTTCAGCAGTCTGCCCAGAGAACAGTGCAACTTGCATCCTCGCCAGTCAAAATTGGGATCATGGGAGAATTCAGTAGCGGAAAAACCTTGCTTCTAGGCAGTCTGATCGGCTACGCTGATGCTTTACCAGTCAGCGAAACCCCCACAACAGGTAACGTTACCGCAATCCACCTCGTTCAACAAAAAGATTTTCAAACGACGAAAGTTGGCAAGTTTAAGGTTGAATATCTTTCTCACGAAGGGGTGAAAGAGTGTCTGCGTTTTATGCTGGAAGAAACCCAACAACGGGCAAGAACAACAGAACTGTCTCCAGCAGATCTTGCTACCTTGAAAAGTCTACACCCTACCAGTGTCGTTGACAGTAACGGTATTCTGAGATGGTGTGAACAAGTATGGAATCAAACCCAAAGCTTGGAACTACGCTCTCTGCTGCGTGAACTAGTCATCTTTGTCCGTACCTATAATGTATATAGGGAAGATGTGTGTGGCAAAATCTACCAGATCGACAATACCACGGCACATAAAGGGCTGAGACTAGCCGAACCACCCATGAATATCTTAGAACTCAGCTTTGATCGTCTCCCTCCTCCTCCCAGACCCTGGGAAACAGTGGCGCAGCCATCAGCTAAAGACTTACAAAATAGCTTCTCGTTGATCCGTCGTGTAGATCTTACAGTGGAGATCTCAAAGGAAATCTGGAATTTGTCTTCTTTTCAAGGGACAAATGAGTTTGTTCTGCTAGACTTTCCGGGATTAGGATCTGCAGATTCTGGCGTTAGAGATGCCTTTTTGTCTTTACGGGAATTAAGAGATGTACAAACTATCCTGTTGTTGCTGAATGGCAGATATCCTGGCGGTGCCACCGCAGCTAAAATCCGTAGTATGCTCGAACGAGATAAGGGACAAGACCTTAAAGACCGCATCATCGTGGGTGTAGGGCGCTTCAATCAACTTCCCCTCTCGCAAAGTGATGAACGTGCTATGGATGAACTCATAGAGGAACCGCTGCTTTCAGAAGAAGCTTTACTCGATCGCCTCCGTATTCTCCAACTTACCATTGCCAGTGCCAGCAATTTGACCACAGAAAAAAAGAACATTGTCCTGCTGTCACAACTCCATGGGCTAACGAAACTAGCAGAACTTTCCTCCCTTGTACAGGTTAGTTCAAGCGACTTTTCACCGGAACTAGACAAATCCAACAAACTGGAGGAGTCGGATCTCCGCCGAAAATGGCAGCAATTAAGTGAAATGTTGCCGACTTCCAGTACATTACATAAGCAACTCAGTGACTATGCTGAAGATGGAGGCATAAATAGGCTACGCTCATTACTGAAGGAGCATGTTGCTGTTCATGGGATGAAACAACTTATAGAAGACACTCAAAGGGCTGTGGAGACTGTGCGTCAAGAACAGAGTCTGCTCAAAAATCTGCTCTTAGAAATTCCGGCATACATACCTGTTGTGGAAAGCCCTGCTTTTGTGACCCTACGGGAAGCGATCGAGAACCTAGTCACAACCTATAGGCAATTTCAAGAAGATTTAGATAAACAGCCGATATTAAAGAACCGCAACGGTGTATCAGTAAGTGATGTCGTTAAAGATGAACTGATCAATAAAATATTCTTTGATTGGAGCGAATGGACTTTACTCTTTGACAGAACCAAAAATGGAACGATCGCCTTAACAAAAAGTGAAAGCTTTTTTGACGAAGATGAAGTTGAAGACTTTATCCCCACCAAAAGCGACGATTTTTACGCAGCATTTGTACAAACGATTAACGAAATGCAAAGTTTTGCTCACGATTGCACTATCCAAGCAGTGACAGACTTGTTTGGCAAATTATCTAGCGATGTAAAAATAGAACGTGACAAACTGAACACAATTTTACAACCAGATCAGGAACAGAACATTGAGAAAAAATTTGGGAAGAATCAAATCCGCTTATTCAGAAACATTCTCCGAGGTGTAGATCCTGCGAATAAATGGCAAAAATTAGTCATCCAACATAGCGGACTGGCAGTTAGTGCTACTCCGATCAATGCCGAGATCTTATTCCCCTTAGCGCGTAAGGACGACAAACACTTCAATGGTCAAATTTTCGACTGGAGTCCTGACAAAAAGTTTCCTGTCCCCCCAAGACCATTTAATCACCAGATTGCAGTTTTACGGCTACGAGACGAAATCACCTCCAGCGCCGGACTCCATCTTGTTCAATACGTCAGTCAACTAACCAAACAAGTAAAATCTTCTTTTTCCCTAGCTTTAAAGGAGATAGTAGACAATCTTCAAGAACTTTTAAAATCAAAAAACGAACCTTTACTCAGATACATTGCTGCTGCTGAAGAAAACACCTCCACCTCTACTCCACCTTGGTTAGAGACTCTTTCTCAAATCCCCGCGATTTCTGATCCAGAAAAACTTTAATTACAGGAGTCAGGAGTCAGGAGTCAGGAGTCAGGAATCAGAATGCAAAATACAGACTACAGAATACAGGAGTCAGAATTGTTAAAGAATCGGGAGATAACAGGAGAGAGATATTAGTTACTGAAGACCGCTGCCAAAGCCTTATAAATTCTGACTCCTGACTCCTGACTCCTGTATTCTTATTAATTTTAAGGAATCCAAAAATGCCAATCAAAATAGAGCTTTTAAATCGTTATCAACTGCGGATTAAGGCTGATGATATATTGCTTTTGCCAATCATAGAAATAAAACCTGCGGCAAGTTACAACTACCCCCATATTTCCCGAATTGATATTTCTGTAAGTGGCACACCAGAAGAACTTGCAGCACACATACAATCAGGCTATAAAAGTGTCAACTTTTATGGTACAAACAAACTGCTCAGACTCTCTACTCCACAGCGAGTTAAGCAAATTGATTGTCTATGGGATAAACCCTTGCCAACAGGTGTCAATTGCAACTTGCTGGTGACTGTGGAGTATTTTGACTCCGATGATAAAACTGGCGAACCAAACTTATCTGCAACTAAAACCTCTACAACAGAATGCAAGATCTGGACTTCCGGAGATCCACTACCACCGATGTCAGTTCTTATACCCAATCTCAAACCAATGGAACCAAGCAAAAAGCGAGAAATTACTTATCCAGGCTGGTTTGCCATTGATTTTGGCACTTCTAACTCTACAGTCACACTCTACGATCCCAAAGTGATTGTGACACCAGATAGTTTGCCCACTGAACAAGAGGTACGATTACGCGATCGCCTAGCAGCTTGGCTAAATGAATGTCCTGTGGATCACTCACCAGGGATCAGTCGTGATGCGTGGGATCAGGAATGGCAAAGGTTTCTCACTCAACTGATTACCAACCCAGATAGAGATTTATACAGATCAACTCCTGCCAGCGTAAATAAGATACCACACAATCTAGGAGAAAAATTATTTCGCGGTGTTAACAGTAACGACTTGCTAGAGGCTAACCGACAGATAGAAATTTGTCTTAGTCAACGCCTACCTTGGTTTCGTCGCGCCGCCAGCAAACGGTTGAACCAGATATACCATGAAGTCTTCCGCGTACCTCCCCTAGAGTGGCAAAGTTTGATCCCAGTAGAACTGGATAAAGACCGTCGTCTCAATGAAATTACCAGTGAGTTAGAAGTTGTCAGTTTGGAACCTGCCTTACCAGAGGATGATCCGGCAAAAGTTAAAGTTATTTTAGGAGAAAAAGCAAGGCAGCATAGACTAAATGCTATTGGAAATGGAGAGAAGATTGAAGGCAGATTCCTGCACTCACCCAAACGCTACTTTGGGCAAGAACGCTCTTTTCAAGTGACACTTAATGGTCAAGAAGATACAATTCCAGTTAACAAACTACTACAAGCTGCTTATGATGAATTAATAGCGTTGACCGAAGAATACCGCCAACGTTACCCTGGTAAATGTTCGGAGGGCAAATTTTACCGGGCAGTGGTGACTTACCCAACAATTGCCTCCCCATTTGTGCGCCGGGAAATTGAAAATCTGGTGAAAAAACTGGATATTGAAGATGTGCAGATGGCTTATGACGAAGCAATATCAGTCGCGATCTTCTTCTTGTGGCGTGAATTTGGCGGCGATTTGAATGTGGGAATTGAGTCTTTCAAAACCCGGTGTCGTGATGACGGGGATAAATGGTGGCAAAATGTTTTAGTTGTGGATATTGGTGGAGGAACCACTGATGTCGCACTCATTCGCCTCACATTGGAAGAAATTAATCCATTTGAACCTGGTGAAGACCGAGGGGACGGCGGACGCTACTATAAACTTACCCCCAAACTGTTGGGATCTTCTGGTCATTTACAGTTAGGTGGGGAATTAATTACTCTACGGCTTTTCTTGCTGTTGAAGGCAGCAATTACTGATAGTTTGTTGACGGCGGTTACTGAAGAACGCTTGGCAAAAGATGTACTGAAGGTGCAGATTGAGGAATTGAGCGATCGCTTCCTTGATCGCGGCAAATTCAACCCTGGTGGGCTATTGGCTTGTGTTGACAAGGAGATCCGAGAAGGCGAAGCTTATAAAGATGCTTTAAATGTGGCGGAAAAAGTGCTACCCACCCGCTGGAAAAACTCACCATCTCGCGTACAAACCTTTTATACCCTTTGGGAACAAGCGGAAACTGCAAAAATTATCCTTGGGCAAAAGCGGCAAAAAGATGATCCTGAACCATCTTTCGTCCTCGACGGACAAAAAATCTCTGAACTGCTGCTACAAAACGATATTCAATTGCCAAATGAGGTCATTGATAGTCTGAGTGTGACATTAACAGTACAGCAATTTGAAAGAGCGGTATCTCCTGTGATTCGAGAAGCGATAGGGATCGCTAAAGGGCTGGTAGAAAATGCGCTATTAACACAGCCTTCTCTGCAAAATAACCAAAACGATAAAGAGCAATTAGATTGGTTAATTCTCTCTGGAAAAACCTGCAATCTTGAATTAGTTGAGCGTGAATTATATCGGGTATTTGGCGCATCTGATTATTTCGTGTGGAACAAAGAACGAGTCACTTTTGAACCCGAATATACTAAGCTAGCAACATCTGCAGGAGCCTGCTTTGCAGAGAAAATTAGGCAACTTGGTTTTGCTCCAAAAGAGTCTAAGGAATTGCTGCGTAGAGGCGCAAACCAACTCTATATAGATGTCAAAAATCTATTTTATTTTCTGCCATGCTCCTTTAAAAGAGAGGTCATTGGGGGAAGTTTAGATCCAATTTTTAATGCTGGTCAAGAACTCTATCAACTCAACGCGGATGATGCAATAGCAAAGTATCGCAGTAGTTGGCAGGGAATGCAATTGACAAATAATCTGATCCGTCAAGATTTTGAGAATATCAAACCTCAGCTTTGGGGTAGCTATAACGGCGATGCACTCATGAAAAAACTGGCAATGAATGATGATGAATTTAAAAATCACATCAAAGTCCAGTTTGAAATTAATCAAAAACTTGATATTGATTTGCTACTTTGTCGAGGCAATCCCTACTACTTAATTCCTGTGAGTATTGCTAGCCTTGATGCGGCAAAAGTCATAGGAACGACGGCTGTTATTTCCGAGGACAGTCAGGTAGTATGCGATATTGCTGTCAATGTTGCCGAATCTGCAAACGCTTTGAAAACAGATGCTCATACTGTGGTATTTGCCGCTGGGAAAAACTACAGCCAGGATTTAAGAGTTTTTCGCTATGATAATGGTGCTATGCAACCACAAGGAAAGGGTTTAGTGACTGTATTACCTCCTTTTCCCACAAGTGGTAAGCACACTTTTTACTTCCAATTTCATAACCCAAAATCTAATAAGTGGGAACTGATTGGCGAATTGCCCCAACCACAAGTCAAAAGCGAGTACCCTTGCCGATACTATGTCTCTCTCAGCGATCAGGGGATTTTACGGGTGCATGCGTTTGAAGTGTCTTACTGGACATCCACAAGTCCAGAATGTCTCAAGCAAGAAGGATGCGTTTTTCGCGACACTCTTCAACCACAACCTAATGATGTGAAGGCAGAACGTGATCCATTTTCTGGAGAACACTAACCTGGGAGTTAGGAGTTAGGAGTTAGGAGTTAGGAGTTGTGGAGTTCACAAAGGTAGGGAATATGCAGCACCTTGGCAGGTTATTAGAGATTGACGACTCAAGTTTAGCTTGGGTACTGAGGTTGGGTTTGCATGGATTGCACGCTCAATTACAGCAAGCTCTTAAAACAGCTACCACAGATCCGGGCAGTAGTGCTTGTCAGGAATTACTGGGGGAACTGGAGATACTTTTGGCACAAACATCTAGGCAGGAGTCTCTCAGTAAAGATACGGTTTTGTCTACAGAGGATGATAGCTCATGGGCAGATGTGTTAGAACCAGTCACGGTTGGTGAATTAAGGCTGAAGCACATTGGTGAGGCTTTGGTTGCTGACCGGGAATTGTCGAACTATATTGGTCAGTACCAATTTAACAGTACTCATGATGCTGATTTGTGGAACGAGATGCAACGTCTGCTGCTGCGTGTTCCTGAGAAGTTGACTCATGTTTGGCGAGAGCGCATGTTGGTTGAGGCGAGTAAGGTGGGCGCTGTTGCTGAGGGGCGATCGCTCTCTTTACCTTTCACCCGCAATGAATCTCTTTACCCTGGTCTGACAGGAACGGTCAGGGCTACTGGGTTGTGTTTGTCAGGTGAAGTTGATTTCGATCAGCGACTGATGGTAGAAAAATCAGACAGGGAACTTGATTTACTTGCTGGGGTTGTTTCTATTGATCTTAAGTTTATTGAACTAGACTCGTCTTTGCACCATGCTCTCAAAAGTGTGGATCGATTCGGGATCAGGTCTGTGAATTTAGAACCAGAAAAGTCTAAGTACGTCACAGCACTGATCGACCGATTCAAACGCGTACAAGCAACGGTTGATGCCGATCCAGTGATAGCTTTACGTGCCAGACTAGACCTAGATGAGGCAATTCACTCGTTGGTGTACTTACCGACATGCGATCGCTACTCCTGGTGGGGAAAGCTGCAACAAGAAGCAAGACGCACCCTTGATACAGCGGTTGAAAGGGTTCGTATTGCTGGTTATCGGGTACAGATTCGCCCGTTATGGGGAACCTATGCTGATGTTTTTAGTTGGTCAAAAGATGATCTGCAACTGGATATCGGAGGGGTACGCGGGGAAGTGTCTGCCTGTCTACGGGTTTATGCCAAGATTAATGATGAAGTGTTTCCAGGACGTGTACTTTTCCGTTCTTCTTAACGTGCCAATGTGGGTGAGCGTGTTCGCGTTAGCGTCCCACTAAACCGTTAGAACCCACATTCCGCACTTCATAATGTAGCATTAATTGATTAAACTCAGTAATTGACGTGATCACTCGTCTCGAACCCAACGAAGAGACTCTAAACAGCGTTGTTGTGCCGCTAGCTACAACTTACCAATCAATTTGTCGTACTCTGCGTGAGTGCCGATCCAAAACCACGAAATGCCATTTTCTACCTCTACACCCAAAGCCCGGTAATCTAACCCTGCCCGAACTGACCAGTACTTTTTACCAATCTTTTTGAAGTGTAACGAGGGGTGAGATGGATCATCTTTGAGTAATTCGTAGCACTGATCAGCATTACGCTGCACACTTTCGGGCAGAGCATCGTAGCATTTCCAAAATCGTTGTGTCGTGTAGTGCATTAAATTGTTCGACAGTGCCCCGACTCAAACTCTGAGATCGCTTCCTCAGCCAAAGCTTCCAGTTTACCGTTTGCGATGTCTTGCTCTAGCTGCTCATCCCAACGCTGATAGTCTACGTCAAAGAACCACTGTCTAAGGCGCTGAAATTCATCCGACGGAAGTGTGAGGATCGCCGCTTCAATTTGCTCAAGGGTTGACATATCAATTTCTACCTCTTCATGTTCTTTATTTAATTTTAAAATTACTTATGCACGGGCGTGCCGCTGCAAACTACCGAATTGAGACAATCTTCACATCATAACCTAAAGCATTCAAAAATCGGAACAGCGTTTGCATTCTGGTTCTTGCCCAAATTACTAGAATATAGTAATATGATGAAGCAGCGAAAGGATTTTGTCATGAGCGGCACAACCAGCATCAATCTAGGCGACCATTTCACCGCGTTTTTAGGGCATCTTACGGAGAGCGGACGTTACGGCTCTGCGAGCGAGGCCGTTCGCGCAGGGCTAAGGCTTCTGGAACAGGAAGAGGCAAAATACGAGGCGTTAATGAATGCTTTGGAAGAGGGAGAAGCCAGCGGCGAGAGTGATATGTCCTTTAATGAGATTGTCGCACAGGCAAAAGCGGAATTTCATGCAAGGTAAGTATACCAAATCGAAGCGAGCCGATCACGATATAAGGACTATCATTATCCGCAGCATGGTAGATTTTGGCGAAGCGCAGACGGATAAGTACATAGAAGGTCTTGAAAGCGCCTTGTGCGAACTTGCGGAAGCGCCCGGTAAAGGGCGGCCTTTCGTCAGCGATAGAACAGGGCAGGAATATTCACGCTATCGCTATGTAAGCCACGTTATTTATTACCGCAAGCGGCAGGATGATATTTTCATTGTGCGTATCCTTCATGAAAAGATGCTGCCTGAAAATCACTTGTAAACACTATACTCCCAAACAGCACCATTCATGCCTCTAGAGGATTTATTAGGGAGTTATTTACTGTGTGATCACCTTTCTTCGTTTTCAGGTAGGAGGCTTCAGAATGTCAAACCTACCCTCAATAGTTACAGAGGATAATGTTTTGCTAAAAACCCCTCCGCCTGGATGTAATCGCCAATCACTCCATCTAAGGTTGCTTTACGTAAATCATCTAGGATTTGCCGATACTGTGGGCCTGGTCTATACCCCAATTTCCTCAAGTCATTGCCATCCAAGATAGGTTGAATTTTTGACCAAACTGTCAAATATTGCCAAATCTGACGCCTTACAGGTCGCGGACTTTGCACCGCAATTAAAATCAGCATTGGCAAATCATACCGTTGCAGCAACTGCACTACCTGACTAGGACGCACCTCCTCAATCACCCCGTTCTGGGCGGAAGTGAGGGTGAGCTTTTTGACATTATCCTGAGCTTGTGCTACTTTATTTAGCCTAGCGATGCTATCCTCTGGTAATTGAAGATTTTTTGCCACCATCCCACGATATTCGGGTGACAGGTGAGCAATCAAAGCTTCTAAGCGCATTTGCCAATGAACGAGGGAATTTTCAGGATCAAATCGCCGCAAACAGCGCTCCAGCAAGTGAAGTTGTCGTAAAAGTTCCTCATTTAGCTTCAGGGTTGGATGAATGCACTGTAACGCGCCTAAATCTCCAAGTAACTGCAAAGCTGCTTTCCAATAGGGCGCTTCCAGAATATGTTTCAATTCTGCTTTCAATCGAGTTTGTAGAGCAGGTGCTTTGGCGTTTTCTCTAGCAGTGCGATCGTAAACCCCACTGTTGATGGCATAACGGATATATTCTTCTGTTTGGGCTTCTAACTCAAACCCTAGTCGCACAGCAAAGCGCACACCCCGATAAATGCGGGTGGGGTCTTCGATAAAGCTATTAGCGTGTAACACTCGAATTTGCTTTACCTGTAAATCTTGCCATCCACCAAAAAAATCTAGTAATTCACCTGCACGGGGAGGCGTAAGCCGCAGTGCCATTGCATTGATGGTAAAATCGCGACGGTAGAGATCTTGACGAATAGAGCTAGCCTCAACTTCAGGATTGGCTGCTGGATAGGGATAAAATTCTGTCCTTGCAGTGGCAATATCAACCCATAAAGATTCTAATTCTGGGTCTTTGTGCCAGAGCAAAGCAGCCGTTTGAAAAGCCCCATGGATTTCTAAGCGTGCATTGGGATAAAGTCGCTGAAGTGCCTTTGCAAGGGACACACCAGCACCCACATCTGCAGCTTGATGAAAGCCATCAACCACCAAGTCAATATCTTGAATCAATAAGTTACCTGTTGCTTTCTCAGCTAGTAGCAAGTCGCGCACAGCTCCCCCAACAAGATAGAGATGCCAACCCCGTTTTTCTGCCTCTTGTGATGCTTGAGTCAGCAATTGCCATAATTGAGGAGCAAGACGCGATCGCAATTCATTCAGTATAGAAAACTTAATATTCTTTTCTCCCTTCGCTCTCTCTGCTCCCCCTCTCCCTTGGTGTAATTCTCGTAACACATCAGTACGAGTGACAATTCCTACCAACTGTCCATTTTCTAATACTGGCAAGCGTCCAATATCATATGTCACCATCAGTAACTCGATTTCTGGCAGTGTTGTTTCTGGGGTAATTGTCTTCATATTCTTTGTCATATAGCCCTTGACAGGGGCATGACTAAAGCCGTGGTGCAGGGCGATATCCAGATCCCGTCGAGAAATAATACCTACGAGTTGTCCTTGGGTATTCACTACAGATAAACCAGAGTGTCCGTAGCGCAATAAAATGCGTTGCGCTTCTTCAATTGAAGTTTCGGGACGGATGGAACGGACTGGGGAGGACATCAAGTCCCTGGCTGTAGGTGGATTGGGGATAAGGTACTGGCTAATGACAGTTAAGCTTACCCCTTGTTGCATCAACCAAGCCAAAGCTAGGGCATCTCGTGGTGTAGTACTTTCAAAGGTGAGGGAGCCAGTATCAACATGAATACCCAAAGCCATCACAGTTGCTTCTGCTGGAGTGAGGGAAATTTCCGCTCTCTTCAATTGCTCCACGATTAAAGTTGTCGTAGCTCCCACAGAAGAGATATGTAATTGCGTAGCGGGAATATTCCCGTGCTGCTCTACGTGATGGTCATAAACTATAACTTCCTTTAAGCTAGGTAAATCTAACCATTCTGCAGCTTTGCCAAGGCGATCGCGCTGTTGCGTATCCACAACAGTGAGGGAACGAATCTCTTCAGGAACCACCGAACGGCGTTCAATCAGAGGGTACTCGTCTCGATACAACGCCAAAAAATCCCTCATATGAGGATGAGATCCGCTAGGCAGTACAATCTTGCTTCCTGGTAGTAAGCGTGTTAATCCTACCGCAGCTCCAAGTGCATCAAAATCCGCTGTTGTATGACAAAGAATTAGGTTCATAGTTAAGGGGCAATAGTCAATAGGTATTGAAAGACTGATAATTCCCCCTGCTCCCTGCCCCCTGCTCCCTGCTCCCTGCCCATACCCAATTCCTCGTTACGATTGACTAAATTGGTACGATTTCTGCTAGCTTAACAAATAAGGAAAAACCTTATTCTATATCTACGTATTTCGCTGTCTTGGGAGAAAGGAAAATGACTATCATATTCCAAATTGCTTTGTTAGCTCTGGTCTTGGTATCTTTTGTCATGGTAATTGGCGTACCCGTCGCTTATGCCACTCCGCAAAGTTGGAATGAATCTAAAAGGCTGCTTTGGATTGGTTCTGGCGCTTGGATTGCCTTGGTGTTTTTAGTTGGTGCGTTAAACTTTTTCGTAGTTTAAGCCACTGCCACAACTTTTAAAGGCAAATAGCATAGAAGAGGAGCAGGAAACAGAGAGTGTGGGGAGAGGGGCGAGTGTGGGGAGACACGGAAGCAGGGGAGGAAATTAATTCTTCCCACACCCCCGACACATCCCACACTCCCCACACTCCCCACCCTCTCTATCCATCTGCTCCTGTTATTTTTATAGAAGAGATGTATATTTTCAAGAAGAACAGTTGATTTTGAGGCGGTCATGGCAGTTTTCGAGGGAACTTTTATTCAGACAGAACCTTTGCGGTTTGCACTGGTTATTGGTCGATTCAATGACCTAGTTACCAACAAGCTGGTAGAGGGGTGTCAAGATTGCTTGAAACGCCACGGCGTCGATACCAATCCTCAAGGCACTCAAGTGGATTACATTTACGTACCAGGCAGTTTTGAAGTTCCAGTGGTGGCTCGACAATTGGCACTCTCCCATCGTTATGATGCAGTTATTTGTCTAGGTGCTGTCATTCGAGGTCAAACGCCTCATTTTGATTACGTATCGTCCGAGGTAGCCAAGGGCATTGCTGCTGCTGCCTTTCAGACTGGCGTACCAGTAATCTTCGGCATTTTGACAACAGATACTATGCAGCAAGCTTTAGAACGAGCAGGTATTAAAAGTAATCATGGTTGGGACTATGGGATGAGTGCTCTAGAAATGGGTAGCCTCATGCGGCAATTGCGCTCTACCCTCACAGAGCCATACATTGGTAATTCCCAATCTTTACCTGTCTCCCTCAAGAGTGCAAGCATAGGCAGTTTTTCCGGAGAAGCACAAGAAATGAGTTAGGGCATTGGGTATTGGGTATTGGGTATTGGGTATTGGGTATTGGGTATTGGGTATTGGGTATTGGGTATTGGGTATTGGGTATTGGGTATTGGGTATTAGGTATTGGGTATTGGGACAATGAAAGACTGATAATTCCCCCTGCTCCCTGCTCCCTGCTCCCTGCTCCCTGCTCCCTGCTCCCTGCTCCCTGCTCCCTGCCCCCTGCTCCCTACTCCCTGCTCCCTGCTCCCTGCCCCCTGCCCCCTGCTCCCTGCTCCCTGCCCCCTCCTCCCTGCCCCCTCCTCCCTGCTCCCTGGCCAATTTTAAATTAACTCTTGACAAACAAGGAGAAATCTGAGAATATAGTATTCAGTAGGATATTTGCGGGTATAGCTCAGTGGTAGAGCGTCACCTTGCCAAGGTGAATGTCGCGCGTTCGAATCGCGTTACCCGCTTATCAGGTGAAAATCGAAGAAACTTGGAAAACCTGAATATTTGTCGAGAGTGTCTAACTCGTTTTGAGTAAGGTGTACTACACTTGATGATATGTTACTGAGGAAAATAGATAAAAACATCATTGCTCAGATAGCTAGTACACGATGGCGGAATTGAATGAGTGACTTCCGCGTAGCGGTGCTAGTCCCAAGAAAATTGATCAGGGAACAGTCTTTTGGCAGTCTTTGGCAAACACGCTCAAGTTAAAATATCGCTTGTGCAATCTCAAAAAGCTGAAAAAATTGATTTCAATAGTGAATATCCGTGTCCCTGTCGGCGGCGGGGACAGTTAATTCCGATTACGCTGACAGAAGCGTTTGGGTGCGATCGCTGTCAGCAGATATTTGTGGTGGAAGATAATGCTTATGTGCTAGAGCAACTTTCTACCACTTATCCCTACAAGCGAGCTTGGCGTTGGACGGGTAATTCATGGCAAGTTGTCCAGCCTCGGTTAGGAGAAAGCTATCTACCAGTAGCGCTTGGCATTATTTTCGTGCTAGTGATTATATGGTTACCATTAGCACTGCGATTGGCAAGTGGTTCCAACATTATTGCTTGGGCAATAGTGGCGGTGCTGTTGGCTATCCTGCCGACACTGATGGTCTGGCTTACCTACAGACGTTGAGTCAATGAAAGTGGATGCTTTTGATGATTGTCCTGAACCAATTGCTAGCGCCAAACGCGCTTATCACGCTGCTCTCAAGTTGGGGAGCACAAAGGGAGTAGACCGATCTCGTGCTGTGTTGGCAATGGCACAGGCACTACAGCGTTCATTTGACGACATTCTAGAGGCAAATACTTTAGATCTAGAAGCTAGTCGGGAAATGGCAGTGCCAGAGTTAATTTTGGAGTGGCTAAAGCTAACGCCAAAACGCCTAGAGGCAACAGTAGATATTCTGCAACGCTTAGGAGAGTTATCAGACCCCCTACGGCGCGTGAGACACGCAGACTATCAGCTAGAAGACTCTCAAACTTACTCTCAGCTAATGCCTTTAGGAGTGATTGCATTTATTTATGAAGCGTTTCCAGAATTGGCAGCGATCGCAGCGGGTCTATGTGTCAAAACAGGAAATAGTCTCATTCTTAAAGGTAGTACGGAAGCCAGCCATTCTAATGCAGCAATTGGTGAAGCACTGCAAACTGCGATCGCGGAAGTTGGGTTACCAGTAGGTTGTATAGAGTTAATTACGGCAGAACACGGGACTTCTATTCGGGATTTAGTCATCCAAGACCAGTACCTGAACTTAGTCATTCCCTACGGGCGTTCTAGCTTATTACAACAGGTCGTGCGACAGTCAACAGCTCCAGTTTTAAAGTCAGCTATGGGCAACTGTTACCTCTATTGGTCGCCAAATGGCAGCTTGGAGATGGTGCGCTGGATGATTATAGATAGTCATCAAAGTGAACCAGACCCAGTGAACGCGATCGAAAAAGTCCTAATTCATCGGCAAGCCTTGCCTTCATTCTTATCAGTTCTGTGGAACAGCTTAAAGGATCAAGGCTTTGAAATTAGAGGGGATGCGGAACTGGTAGAAACCTTTTCCCACTTGCGACTAGCTAAGGATGAGGAATGGGGAAACGCTTATTTAACAAAGATAGTAGCTTTTAGACTGGTGGATAATTTAGAGGCTGCGATTACCTGGATTAACCAACACAGTAGCGGTCATGCCGATTGCATTGTGACTGAATCGTATCAGGAAAGTCGGCAGTTTGCCTTAGGAGTAAACAGCGCCTCTAGCTACATCAATGCTTCCCCACGTTTTTCCCGAAAACTGTCGCGTGGAGATTCAGTATTTCTTGGCATGTCTAACCAAAAAGGTCATCGACGGGGATTCATTAGCCTAGAGAGCTTGACTACGACCAAGCACATTGTCCAAGGAAACGGGCGATTTTAGTCATGCTCTTGTATTCCTTTGTTCTTAAGAGGGAGTCAGGGATTCCCATTAAAAACTGTTAACTGTAGAAATTGGATATTTTTTTATTTGTTCGTCTCTTACATGTCTTTTTGTATCATATTGATGATTAATGATCTAGCGGCTAAAATTGGGGAAATATTCAAAACACCATTTCTTCATCCATGTGATCATGCTGACATAGGACACCCAAAAGAATATTATCAACTTCGCAACTACGCCCTAATTTTACTGAAGACGAGTAAAATATAGCTACAGCGCAATCAAGCCCATCATCTAATC
>CAIVAU010000077.1 GCA_903903925.1 uncultured cyanobacterium | reverse complement strand
TCAGGAGTCAGGAGTCAGGAGTCAGGAGTCAGGAGTCAGGAGTCAGGAGTCAGGAATCAGGAGTCAGGAGTCAGGAGTCAGGAGTTAGGAGTCAGGAGTCAGGAGTCAGGAGTCAGGAGTCAGGAGTTTAGGTCAGAAGTAAAAAGGGGTTTGTGTTTAGCTTTTAGAGCAATCTGCTGTATAAATAAACGGAATCGATTTCTATCTACGCAGCGAAATCCGGCTATTTAAGTGTCAGCTTTGTGTGGCTAAATAACAGGAATTTTCTTTAATCTCTAGCGAGCAGTTTTAGGTTCAATAAATTGCGTAATTCCTGTGATACTGTGTCAGCAATTCTTGATACCATGAGCAAAAATTACTACGAGTTGTTTTATTTTTCTGTGACCTTACTTTTACAGTAACGAATTTTTTACGAATCATCAAAAAACTTAATCTCAACTTTATTGGAGGATTTTTATGTAATGTTTTTGATGAATCTCAGATTTTAAAGGGATTACAAGTGAATTTAATGTTTTGAAATTAACATTTAAGAAAAACAATTAGCTAAATCAATCACGAAAATTAGTATTATTTTGTATCTAATTGATTAAAAAACAGTTTCAATACTTGTTACAATGACAGCATTTTTCACATAAATGAAGGACATTCTTTGTCAAAATGTCCATGAGTGTTGGGTTTCGTTCCTCAACCCAACCTACATTAAACTAAGTTTTTAGCTTATCCGAGTAGTATTGCGACCGATTTCTGTGGTCTATTCTCTGCTTCACGTAAATCGAATTTCTTAAATTACGGTAAGTTAATTGACTTACCGTAATTTAATCTGGTATTATGACTCATAATTTGCCTGACAGTCAAGGCTGCTGAAAAGAGCTTGAGTGAAACTTCAAAGCCCAAATTATTTTGAGGGCTAAAGGTACGACAAAGGCAGAATCGATAAATTTATTGAATTGCTCTTATAAAATCGGAGCCAAAATCTCATGAAGTATAATCAACTCGGTGAAAGTAATCTGCTTGTTTCTGAAATTTGCCTAGGCACGATGACCTTTGGGCAACAGAACACGATCGCACAAGCCCATGAACAACTGGACTACGCCATTGGTCAGGGCGTCAATTTCATTGATGCAGCGGAGATGTATCCTGTCCCAGTGCAGGAATCCACCCAGGGATTGACCGAAACTTACATTGGCGAATGGTTAGTCCGACAACAACGAGACAAGGTGATTCTTGCCACCAAAATTGCGGGACCAGGGCGAGACTTTCATTGGCTACGAGATGGAAAGCTATCGTTGAATCGCAAAAATATTGAGCTAGCAGTGGATGCCAGCCTCAAACGCTTACAGACTGACTACATTGACTTGTACCAGCTTCATTGGCCTGATCGCTACGTTCCCCGGTTTGGTGAAACAGTGTATGACCTTAACAAAGAGCGAGAAACAGTGCCGATAGTTGAACAGCTGATTGTCTTTGCTGATCTGATTAAGGCAGGCAAGATCCGCCACTTGGGTCTGAGCAACGAAACTCCTTGGGGAGTTTCTGAGTTTAGCTCTATCGCTAAGCAAATGGGATTACCCAAGGTGGTTTCAATTCAAAATGCCTATAACTTGATCAATCGTGTGTTTGATTCTGCCTTAGCAGAAACTTGTAGGCGGGAAAAAGTTGGGTTGTTGCCTTATAGCCCCCTCGCCTTTGGTCTACTATCTGGAAAGTACCTGAACGGTACCCCTGCCGAAAAAACCCGCCTGAACTTGTTTCAGGGGTTTGGCGGTCGCTATCGCAAGCCCAATGTTGAGCAAGCTGTTGCGGCTTATGTCGAAATTGCCCATGCCCATAACCTCAAGCCTTCTGTTCTGGCACTTGCCTTTATCCGCAGCCGCTGGTTTGTCACTAGTACTATCATCGGTGCCACTACGTTGGAACAACTAGAAGAAAACCTGGAGAGTGTGAATGTTGTTCTTGATTCAGCAATTTTGGCAGAAATTGATGCAGTCCACACTCGTTATCCTAATCCTGCACCTTAGAAAATAGCCTTCATCCCCTAACATCGTATCCGTCAAGTCGGTAAGCTTAACCCGTTGCCTGGCCTTGGCGGTTCATTAAATCTAAAAGAACTTTCTTCAAAGAGATTAGAACAACTCAAAGCTGAGTACATTGCAGAACTTGAGGCGACGGCGACAGACAAAGGTATTTGGAACGATGTAACAACTTTCTTTGCGCTGGGAAGTAAGTAATAGTTAAGTTTTTTGGAGTAGTGTGAGCATCTTGCTCACGTGTAGTACAAGCGAGCAAGATGCTCGCACTACGAATTTACGCTCATTGGGATGCACCCCTTATGATTAAAGCAATCTTCTTCGATCTAGATGGAACTCTTCTTGACAGAGATGCTTCTATCAAACATTTTATTACAACTCAATATGACAGACTCACGCCGTTGAAGAAAATTACCAAGACTGAGTACGTTTCGAGATTCATTGAGTTAGATTGCCGGGGGCATGTTTGGAAAGATAAAGTTTACCAAACTATTGTTTCTGAATTCGGACTAAAAACTATTTCTTGGGAAGAGTTGCTAGATGATTACGAAACACAATTCATACATTCTTGTATCCCATTCCCGAACTTAGTGGAGACTCTCGATATCTTAACAACACAAGGATATTTACTTGGAATCATTACTAACGGTCTTGGTACTTTTCAAAAGCGCACTATTCAAGGGCTAGGTATAGAAAAATACTTTCAAACTATTCTGATTTCAGAAGTTGAGAAAGTCCGCAAGCCAGAAGCAGAGATATTTCTTCGCGCTTTACGCAATCTTGGAGTAACACCAGATGAAAGTGTATTTATCGGAGATCATCCTGATGCAGATGTTATGGGAGCAAAGCGCATCGGCATGAAAAGCATTTGGAAGAGAGACTTAGGGTGGCAAGATCCAGAAAATCCAGACGGAATAATTGATAATTTGGGAAATTTACCTTTGATGCTCCAAAGTCTTTGATGATTTAACCAAGGTTCAATCAGTAGTTTTTACAGCTTTTACTCTATCCTGAAAGTATAACTTATGCCTCTATCCACAAATACCAATCTCCCACCTATCTACATCCGTACTCGGATTCCCAAAACTTATGAGAGACGACCGATTATTTCGAGACTCATCTCCTGCTATGGTTTAACCATCAACATTGTAGCGGCTCTGTTGGGAACATCATACCGGAATGACGGTTGGTGTGATTTAGAACTTCTTGGGAGTTCGCAACAGGTAGAAGCAGGTCTGACCTATCTCCAACAACTGAATATAGAGGTTTTCCACCTTACTCTTAAAAGCGTCTTGGAAGCAAGGATAAAAAAGTCTCAGACGGAAGGCATTATCAGTGATAGTGAGGTCTCACCATCTATCGAGCAGATGCATACAATTACGGAGAATGAACCACAAAATGATTTGACTGTAGGAGAAGAACAAACAACTCAAACTAAGGTTCATGTCTGCATTCCCAAAAACTATCGCGCCCAACCTGTGATTGCAGGGCTAGTTTCTCGCTACGGATTAACCGTTAACATTATCAGTGCCTTCTTGGGTGCTGATGCTCAAGATGACGGTTGGTTTGATTTAGAAATCTGGGGTAACCGTAGACAAATTCTCTTGTGTCGAAGGTATTTAGTGCAATTAGGTCTTGCGCCTCGATACACGTAAAGACTTCCCTAGGTATAATCATTAAACGCCCTTGAAATAGTGTTTTTTGGAAAAGGCAGGTAATGCCCTACCAACATAGGAGATTTTTTTCATGCGTGAGAATCATTGGAATCCTGTCCTGTACGAGAGCAAACATTCTTTTATTTGGCAATACGGAGAAGAATTACTGAATTTGTTGTCTCCACAACCGGGAGAGCGTATTCTGGATCTTGGTTGTGGGACAGGACAGTTAACAGAAAAAATTGCCAGTGCTGGTGCTGTTGTGATGGGAATTGACGCCGATCGCAACATGATTGAAAAAGCAACATATAACTATCCTCAACTGCAATTTGCAGTTGCCGATGCCAGAAATTTTCAGGTAGAACAACCATTTGATGCCATTTTTTCCAACGCAGCGCTCCATTGGATTCCAGAAGCTGACGCAGTTATCCACTGCATTCACCAAGCCCTAAGACCTGGAGGTCGCCTTGTGGCAGAATTTGGCGGGAAAGGAAATATTAAGGCGATTACCAAAGCGCTTTCTAGTGTACTTGAAACAACTGGCTATATATCACCCACAACGTTGAATCCCTGGTATTTTCCCAGTATTGGCGAGTATACAAGCTGCTTAGAACAGCACGGATTGGAAGTGATTTATGCAGCTTTGTTTGATCGTCCAACACCTCTTTCAGATGGAGATGCAGGCATAGCAAATTGGATTCAGATGTTTGCCAATGATTTGCTGTCAGGATTGTCTGCTGAACAAAGAACTAATGTGATTCAATCTGTTGAGCATCACTTGAAACCATCGCTGTATCAACATGGTATCTGGGTAGCAGACTACCGCAGAATCCGTGTGGTCGCAATCAAGGAGTAGGGAACGGGGAACTCGGTGCTTGGGGATTAGGGGCAATGGGGAGTAGGGTAAAACACCACTTTTGTAATTTTATAATTACGGTAGCAGTATAGATTTGGGTATGATCGGTGGCTTTTGACAACGTTTGTAAAATATTAGCAGAAAAATATCCAACGGATTTTGCGCGTTGGTTGCTACCTGATGAACCGCAAAAAATCAAAGTCTTAAAGACCGAATTAAGCATCGAACCGATTCGAGCAGATTCTGTTACATTTTTGCAAACAGAGAGTCGTATTTTGCATCTGGAATTTCAAACAAGAGCAAAATCTAAACCTCCCATTCCCTTACGAATGTTGGATTATTTCGTCAGGTTAGTGCGACAGTATGATGTTCCAATAACGCAGGTAGTGATTTTCTTGCAAGAAACAAGTGATGAAATCGCTTTTACCGAAGAGTATGTAAATGAGATGACGCATCATCGCTATCAAGTTGTGCGGATGTGGGAGCAAGATTCAGCGTTATTTCTGGATAATCCTGCATTGTTACCGTTAGCACCCTTAACGCAGACAGATTCACCCCAAGAGTTATTATCGCAGGTTGCCCAAAGTGTTGCTAGAATTTCGGATAGGGAGACAAGGCAGAATATTGCAGCGTACACAGAGATATTAGCAGGTTTAAAATTTGAGAAAGATTTAATTCAGCAATTTTTAGGAGAGGATATTATGCAGGAGTCAGTGATTTATCAGGATATTTTGCAGAAGGGCGAACAACAGGGAGAACAAAAAGAAGCACTTAGATTCTGTATGTTTTTACTTAATGAACGCTTTAGTGAAATTGATACGTCAATTATTGAGAGAGTTCAAGTTTTAAACAAGGAAAAGCTGGAAGCATTAGGAAGGGCGCTTTTGAGAATTTCATCAATAGCTGATTTATTTATTTGGTTAGATCAGCAGGAGAGTAATTAATTTCAGACGTTAATCAACACTACTGACCGGAGTACACCATTCTCAATCAGCCCGATATCCCGCCCTACAGGGTAAGCGCATTTAATTTTGTAGCTAAAGATACAGATTATTTGACTAGAACATGTATGAGTGAATCGCGTTTGAGTATTAAATACGTTAAGTAGTACGCTAATAAGCAAAGGGTTTATTATACATAGGTGTCAGTCTCATGGTATCGGGTTTCAAGTCTCCTAATAATTCTCTTACTAAAAACTCAAAGGTATTGAGTATAGCGGATGCGACTGCGCTAACAGAAAAGATGGAATCAATTTTTAGCGAAATCAAAGACCCCCGTGTACAAAGAAACCGTGTGCATTTATTAACAGATATTTTAATTATTGCAATATTATCAGTAATTGCAGGAGCTCGTGGATGGGAGGACATGGAGAATTATGGTTTGAGTAAATACGAATGGTTAGAGCAGTTTTTAAAATTACCTGAAGGTATCCCCTGTGCGGATACGTTTCGCAGAGTGTTTGAGCGGATTAATCCAAAAGTTTTTGAGCAATGTTTTAGACGTTGGGTGGAATCGATAGTTGAAACTGTAGGAGCGCAGGTCATCCCTATTGATGGTAAAACTCTGAAAGGCTCTTATGATAGAGCGTTGGGAAAAACAGCTTTGCCGGAAAGTCAGTGCATGGTCGAGCCAGCATCGTCTTGTTTTGGGACAAGTTAAAGTGGCTGATAAATCGAATGAAATTACTGCAATTCCTGCTTTATTAGAGTTATTAGATATTGCTGGATGCATTATTACAATTGATGCAATGGGTACACAAACTGCAATTGCATCTCAAATTTTCAATTGCGTTTGCAGATTATGTTTTAGCGCTTAAAGCTAATCATCCTACGCTTCATGCACAAGTTAAAGACTGGTTTGAGCAGCACTTGCGACTCCAATTCAGATCAACTGATCCCAAACGCCGAAAAAGCAGTCGTTGACATTCGTAAGCTACGTGATTACTGCTTAAATCCAGGGCATGACGAGGGAAAACATAAAGCTCGACTCTTTTCATCAATACTTGGCATGACGGCAGACAATGCTGAGGAGTTGCGCCAGATTCTTCTAGAAGCTGTCAATACTCATAAGGCTCAACCAAGGCGACAGGATGAATTTGGACAGCGCTACACCCTCGATTTCCCTCTACAATGGCAAAATAGAAGTGCAACTATTCGGAGTGGTTGGATCATTGAGCATGGTTCCGACATTCCACGACTAACAACTTGCTACCCTCTGTAGCATCTGGAGATGAAAAGAGATGACGACAAATACAGTCAAATTACTTGATGTAGTAGCACTAACAACTGATCTTCCCGAATACACGCTTTGGCGTGGGCAGGTTGGCACAGTGGTTGAAGTCTTAGCCAATGGGCAGGCCTTTGAAGTCGAGTTTAGCGATCGCAATGGGCACACTTACGAGTCAATCGGGTTGCGCCCAAACCAGATTATGGTGTTGCATTTCGAGCCAGTATTCCCTAATACAAAATCTGAAATGGTCACGGTGTAGACGGCAACAAATCCTCCGCGAGGAAGTCCGCTATTACTAACAGGTCTATTGTAATTATTTTTGCTGATTTCTGCTGTTCTAGGAGCATAAAAACCTTATCTCATGGTGTTAGTCAAAAATCATTGCGGTTAAAGAAACTATGGTTAGCCAACAAACGATAGATATTGTTAAGTCTACAGCGCCTTACTTGAAAAAGCACGGGTCTCAAATCACAACTCGAATGTATGAAATTATGTTTCACAAGCATCCAGAGCTTAGAGAACAGTTTAATATGTCTGATCAAGCAAATGGTTCTCAGCCTGCAAGGTTGGCTACAGCAGTTTATGGCTATGCCACTCAAATAGACAATCTACCTGCTTTAAAATCAATGGTAGAAAAGATTGCCCATCGCCATGTTCAGACCCATGTTTTACCAGAACAATACGCTATTGTAGGAGAGAGCTTACTGCACGCCATGAAAGATGTATTGGGGGAAGCCGCGACAGAAGAAGTGATCGCTGCTTGGACAGAAGCTTATCAGGCATTGTCTGTTATCTTCATTGAGAAAGAACATGACATATATAGCCATCCTAAATGAGTTGTGAAAATTAAAAGTGATGATTTGATGTATCTTCCTGAGAAAGAGTCGTAATGATCTCTCTCAGAGAACGATCGCGATCAGACTCTTCGGGTGTTTCCTTGCCCAAGGAGGTTTCTTGCACCAATCGGTAAACATCCGCTGCCCCTTGGAAGATGTGTTCAGTCAAATCTAACGCTTGAAAGGTTTCTGCAATTTCTTCCATTTCGCCGACCCACCGATGTGCTTTTGGTGTCATTGATGCAATAGAACGAGTGAGTATGCTTGCTAGTTCCTTTTGGCTACTAGACAATTCATCCCACAGTTGTTCATCTAAACCTAAGCGATGTGCTGCAATCAGTAATTCTGTGCCAATTGCTGTCAGTCCTTTTGTCAGGGCTGCATAGCACATCTTGAGACCGGAAGCTTGACCAACTTCATCGCCAATCACCCGCACATCTAATCCGTAATCTCGCAGTTGTTGGAATTTATCAGCTTGTTTACCAGAGGCATAAATACGGGTGCGATGAGGAACTCTTGGAGGTGGGCCAATGATTGATGCATCTACAAATTGTCCCCCCTTTGACTCAATGAGTTGGGCAATATTTTTTACCTTCTGAGGTGCGATCGCATTGCAGTCAACATATAAGAGACTTTTACCTACGCTGCCTATTGCTTTGGCTACCTGTTCTGCAGCCTCATCTGCTGCTGCTGGGACTAGAACTGACAGCACCACATCAGATTCAATCACCAATTCTTTTAAAGAACCCACATCTTGGATATTTGCTGCAACTGCCAGTTGTCGAGTTCGTTCACTGCGGTCTTCCAAGGCAGCAATGGTCTTCAATCCATGTTGATTGAGTACACCGGCGATCGCCTGCCCCATGTCACCCGGACTTAAAATACCAACTGTTTGAATTTTCATGGAAAGCTTGATTGTTACCAATCTTGTATTCAGATTGTAGCCGATAAAGCACTAGTACCGCTTCGCGAAAGTCAAAAGTCAAAAATCAAAAGTCAAAAGTAATATATATCAAGGCTTTTGGCTGTTTGAAATGGTTGCTTTATTTCCGCCGCGTTGTACTAGTTCAGTGATTGAGCTAGGATTTAAGCTACGGTAAGTTGATTAAAATAGTGGGCTTTATCTAAATAAGAATTTATCACAAATCGTTCCCAAGAAGCAAGCTATTTGATAAATTTCGTAAAAAAGCCACAAAATTCTTGTGATGTTTCGCCCAATCTTTCATCTTGCCTTCCCTGTCCGAGACCTCATAGAAGCTGTGTGGCAAAAAGGCGATCGCTTGCTAGGTCAAATACCTTTTGTATCCTTTAATACAATTAACCCAACTATAATAGAGTAACGGAACTAACTTAATTGTTGGAATGTTTTACGAAGCGTGATGATTTCGCCTATTTGATCATCACGCTTTTTCTTAGGAAATTAATTGTATGATTTAATATATATTCATTTAAATAATGGACTTTTTAACTTTTTAAAGATTGATTAATTTGCCTCCGTAAATCTTCAATATTATTGGTTTTTAATTGAAGAACTCAGAATTCAGAAAATTCGTCCTCTGATAACGTTAGAGGTATCAAAAATCACCACCAGCGAACAGCAAGATCTCCATCGTGCCGCTATGGATAACAATTATATGTTGACGATTCTTGCCGCTTGTTTATATGACAATGATGATGCTTCAAAAGCTTCTTGTCTGGCAATACCACGAAACACATCCAGAGATTTCAGACGTTGAGGTTTGGTCAATTCCTTGAACAAGGATTTATTTCCTTGATTGACTAATTGGTTATTCATCTTCAGTTTCTCCATCACCTTGTACTGTTTTTATCGCAGCATTCAGGCGATAACCAGCTTCTTCAATGTAGTATCCGGCAGCCCCAATATCTTCAAAAACATCATCAAATTGGGGATGATCTGTTGGAAAAATCGCTCCTAACTTCTCGCCAATTCGCTCTAGCTCTTGTTTAATTTCTAATAGCTTCTCACTATCATCCATGCTGTAACTCCGTGCTTTTACGATTCCTGACAATATTATCAATGAGCGCTAGATTTTTGAGCGCTCCCACCAAGAATGTCTTCTCGCTTCAAGTAACTATCGACAGGAGATTAGGAGATGCCACCACTACATTCTAGTTGTGGCAGGAGATCGCTTGGGTCTTTTGTTCTCTCTTGATGTACTATATAAATTAGTACAGTAGTACAAATAAACTATGAAGAACAAAACTGTCTTTCGGGTGAGACAGCTCGTCTACGTTAGCGATCCCAGAATGCCCCAGTATGGGAGACGGGTAACAATTAGCAGTTTTTTGGATGGGCGCAGCTTGGGGATGTTTTTGATTTGCAAAGATGATATGGGAAATGAATTGCTGCTGCGGCCAGAGGAAATTTCTGCTTCCAAGCCACACTCAACTAGAGCGTAGGCACAGAAAGTACGTTCGTGTGAGCGATCGCCCTACTGAGCGATGGAAAAACGATATCTGGTAAAGCGCGTGCTACTGTGTTATCTTCAGTCAGGCGTTGTGCCAACATGGACTCTGTCTAGACAACAATGAATGTTAACTTTAGAGCCTGTACTGAGGATGATTTGGTAATAGTACAAAAGTATGTACTTTCTCTTTACCAAAAAGACCCACCAGCGATGGAAATGACTCTCCCGAACATACAAGCGACTTTTTGGGAATTCACCAATAAACCCCAAAAGGGACGGATTGTAGTTTTTGAGATGGACAACACAGTTGTGGGCTATGCGATCGTTGTCTTCTTTTGGAGTAATGAATATGGGGGCGATTTTATTGAGATAGATGAACTTTTTGTGCAGGAAGATGATCGAGGTAATGGTATTGGTACTGCTTTCTTTGAGTGGATAGAAAAAACATGGGCTAAAAAAGCAGTAGCACTTTCACTTCAAGCAACTCCATCCAATGAACGTGCAGTTGCATTTTATCAGCGCCGAGGCTTCCGGGCTTCCCCAAACCGTCATTTGATGAAGTTGTTGTAATTGAGAGGACTGAATCCTATTCAGTATTGTGTGTCGTTGGAAACTGCAAAACTTTCCTTGTACGGATGTCCGTTTTACGGACTGGTTCTGGCAACCACTCTTCTACTGGTTTAAACCGATACTCGCTACTGGTTCCAGGACGTTTGTTTTCTTCAAGAATGTGCAGAATGCTGATTCTAGCGTGGAAAAGGGCTGTGTAATAAATCTTAATAAAATTCGGAAACGCTTAATCGACAGTCCATGACTCCCGCGTATAAAGTTATGTAAACCGCACATCAACACTGCGGTATAGCCGCCGCTGGAATTGTAGTCAGCGATGCCCAGTCTATAGGGAAAGTCAGCCCCTGCCTACTAACCAGAAACTTGGAGGGATTACCAATTTGGGTGCGATCGCACCTAGACGCTCCGCAGCAATCAGGAGTCACCGAGTGCAGTCGCCTACCTCAGACATTATCTGGAAGCCATTCCAAAATGTCTCCTGGCTGACATTCAAGTACAAAGCAAAATTTATCAAGTGCATCAAAGGTAATTGAAGATGCTCTGCCTTGCTCAATCTTTTGAATATTTTGCAGACTAAAGCCAGTTCTTCTGGCTAGCTCATTTTGTGAGAAGCCTTTAGCGACTCTTACGCCTTTTAACTTTACTTGCACTGACATGATCTAACTCCAACCCCTTTGAGTAGCACTATTATTAGTTGGTTACCTCTAATTTGTATAACTATAAGTAAGATAAATGTTTACTAACAGTAGTATTACTAATCGTAATGTAAAATCTAGATTCTCTCAGTTTTATACTACCTATGGTAGTGCTATGATTAGTAATATAAAGCGATTGGGACTGAAGCCACCTCTTTATACACACGGGAATTCACAGAGGAATTGTGATATCAATACAGCCTAGTACACTGGAGACGTTAGCACGGGCATACGAAAACTTGCAACCAATCATTGCTGATTTGTATGTCGAGTTTGAAAAAGCAATGGAAAATGAAAATTATAGCGATGCTAGTTTGCTTCAATCAAGAGCCGAAAGGTTATTTGAAGAAGCGGAGGCAATTTTAATCGTGATTGCGGAGCAAGAAAATGGATAAAGAGCAACTACTCTCACATGCCCATCAGGCAGCCTCTCTTAGTCAGGAAGCTGTCGCCCTGATCAAAAACGGTGAGTACAAAGAGGGTCATTCTCTCATGCGACAAGCCGTTGAAGCTGGCAGGTCAGCTGAGCAATTACTTAAGGGTGACAAAGTTGAACTTGGTTTGTCACGTTTGCAGGAAACACAACAAAGTTAGCTATTAAACTTACAACTCGTGTTGATAAAGCGCTGTACAGATGTACAGCGCTTCTTTCATTCTGTGCGCTGCGCACATCAACATTGTGGTATAGCCTAGTATGTTAATTTTGTGGATGACAGTCAGGGAAAGACTTCATGCAGGTTCTATGTCGTAAATCTGTAGCTTTTCGCATATTTTGGCAAACAATATCGTAATCGTTTTTACTAGCATATGTGTTTTGAAGAACACAATAAGTAAGCACCAGTCCTTTGGGCCAAGAAACAATTTTACCATTCTCAATGATACCAACAAGTGCACTACTTTGTTCTTGTGTATTAAGTCTAACTGTAGTTCCAAATGAAGAGGATGATGCAAGTTTCCGAGATTCGTAAAGTAGTTCTTGGATTCCTCTTTTCTCAGCATATATCATGAGCTGATCTTCATCAAGTAATAATTACTATGCTTGAATGATTGCTCCAAATTTAAAGCGTTAAGTGCAATTCGACGCAGCAATGACAAATTTTGCGGAGCATGACCAGTGCGAACGCGGCAAGCATCTTCATTGAATGTGACATCTAGAGAAAGAGTGTTACAAGCCCCTAAATTTATTTATGGGGTTGTCATTTTGAATTTTGAATTTTGAATTTTGAATTGGAGCGAAGCGACTTGACATGATTGTAACAGGAGATGGAGATGTCCCATTATATTTAAAAATAGACTCAGGAAACGTAGATGATAAAAGTGTCTTTGTAGAAAGATTAAAAGAATTTAAAAAACAATGGACATTTGAAGGAATATGTGTAGCAG
>CAIVAU010000076.1 GCA_903903925.1 uncultured cyanobacterium | reverse complement strand
GGAAGAGTATTCATTCTGACTCCTGACTCCTGACTCCTGACTCCTGACTTCTGACTCCTGACTCCTGACTCCTGACTCCTGACTTCTGACTCCTGACTCCTGACTCCTGACTCCTGACTTCTGACTCCTGACTCCTGACTCCTGACTTCTGACTCCTGACTCCTGACTCCTGACTCCTGACTCCTGACTCCTTTCATATTTTCTCAGATTATAAGTACTTATGGAATCCTACAACTTCACCAATCACAATGACGGCTGGTGATAGCGACACCCCAGACGTTTGTTCAAGAATAGTTGAGAGTGTACCTGTCCAAATTTTTTGTTGGGAAGTTCCTGCCCAATGGATAATAGCAACGGGTGTTAAGTGCGATCGCCCTTGTTCTAGCAGCCGAGATAAAATCTCATAGAGATGTTGTCCTCCCATTAAAATCACCAACGTCTCTAAGCGTGATAGCGCCTCCCAATCTAAAGCCTCTGGTTCATGACCTGTGAATACAGCAAAACACCGACTCAGAACTGGATCTGTGAGGGGAATACCTGCAAATAAAGGTGCTGCTAAAGCCGAAGAAATCCCTGGTACAACTTCAAAATCGCAACCAGCAGCTTGTAAAGCCTCTATTTCGGAAGTGCTGCGACCAAAAACAAACGGATCGCCTGACTTCAGGCGAATCACTCGGTTTCCCTGTTGGCAGTACTTTACCAGTAAGTTATTAATCTCTACTTGAGAGGTGCTGAGTTTACCACCACGTTTTCCTACATCTAAATTCAGACAATTAGGTGGTACTAACTCCAACAACTCAGCATCGACAAGGGCATCATAAACCAATACTTGAGCAACTGCCAAGAGATTATAGGCTTTTACCGTCAGGTATGCCACATCTCCAGGTCCAGCACCTACAAGATAGACTTTGCCCATTTGTTCAGCCATGCTTTTTGCTAGTGACCATTTTCTCCAACAACTGCTGAATTTGCTCAGCTTTTTGTGGTTGACGTTGTGCCTGAAATAAGTCTCTAGCTTGTTGCAGAGTGACAATTGCTTCCTCTTTTTTTTCTTGACGCATTAAAGCATTCGACAAGCGCAAATACGCATCGATTTTTTTAGGAGCACGGCGCATCACTTCTTGGAACTGTTGTGTCGCTTCCTCTAATTTGCCTTGCTGCATTAAAGTATCACCTAACAGCAAATGAACCACATCATTCGTAGAGTTTAGGGAAATGACTTTACGAAAAACTGTTTCTGCACCTTGGTAATCTTCTTGTTGCGAAAGAGTCACTCCTTTTTGAAAAAGGTTTGAGGTAATCAAAGTTTTCCAAGAGAAATAGACGAGAAATGAGATACTAACTATGACGATCGCAAAGGCAATACTATCATTTAAATGAAATGTTTCAGGCATTTTCTTAACCCAAAAAACAGGCAATAGGAAAGATTAGATATTCAATGAAAAAGAGTTTCCAGATAAATTGATAAAACTGTGTGATCGCACTTTTTTCTTGTAAATCTACTTGCCGACTCCGCCACCACATTAACAATAATATTACGAGATGACTGACCACGAAGAAGACTGAGTTCACTGAGGCAAGGCTTAGCACACCAACCAGAATCATGCCCACATAACAAATAGTTAACACCCAAAGAGCAAGATTAAAAACCGATAGCTTACCTAGTTTGATCGTAAAAGTATTGATATTATACATTTTATCGCCTTCCAGATCAGGCACATCCTTAAAGATAGCAATCGCAAAAGTAAATACTAAAATAAATAGCGTTAGTATCCACACGGTAGAGGGAATCGAATAGTTTTGGTGTAAAACCCAACTAAAGTGCAAAAACAGCCCCAAATTAACAATTGCCCCTCGAACTGAAAAGATACAAAATGCCGCCCAAAAAGAGAACCGCTTCAAGCGAATTGGCGGTAAAGAATAAGCCGTACCAATGGTCAAACTTATGGCCACCATACCAAACAAAAATGGTCCAAGGAGCAGCGCTAAAACTAGCGCTAAAATGCCAGTGATGACGACTATCGATATGCCTTGAGTTCTGGAAAACTCCCCAGAAGCAACGGGCAAATGAGGCTTATTGATCTTGTCAATTGCGACATCTTCAAGTTGATTCAGACCTACAATATAGATATTGCCACACAAACAGGCAATCCAAGTTCCCAAAAGTTGGTCTACATGAGTGATTAGGGAATCTTGTAGAGAGGCGATCGCCCTAGTCTCTACAGGAGTAGGGACTAAGGAAATCGAAATGAAGTACAACGCCAACACACTTAAACTTGTACCAATAATCGTATGCGGACGCGAAAACTTCCAAAAAGCATAAAGCCAACTACCCTGAAACCCTAACTGCGGTGAAACCTGACTCATCCTATTTTCTCCTTTTGGCGTTTTGGCGGTTCATTTACTTATTTCCAGATAACAACCCAAACCGAATCAATCCAGACTCATAACCCCGACGCATCAATCCCAAAGACAGGGCCGCCTGAATAGTACTCCAACCCGAAAACAACAAACCCCAAATTGCCCCCGGAGTTATCGCCGAATCAATCACCACATCCCAAAACGGAGCAACAGCCCTTGACCAATCAGCAGTCCGAATATTTTGCCACCCAACAAGACGGGCGATCGCTTCATACTCTGGCAAAGAAATCACATAAGGCAAACAGTACACCCGATAAATCTCCTGCAAGTGCTTTTGCTCATCATTCGTCAGCGGTGTATCAAGCGGTCGATGACACCAGGTCACCATAATCAAAGTTCCACCGGGTTTCAGCACCCGGTAACACTCCCGCATAAACTTAGTTTTATCAGGCATATGCTCACCGCTTTCCAGGGACCAAACCAAGTCAAAAGAATTGTCCGCAAAGGGCATTGCTTGAGCATCTGCCACTTGAAAATCAGTTCTATCACTCAAACCAAGCTTCTGAGACCGTTCTGTAGCCCTAGCAGCTTGTACAGGGCTCAGAGTAATTCCCGTTGCACTAGCATGAAATTTTTCTGCTAAGAACAACGAACTACCACCAATACCACAACCCACATCAAGAATATTCTCCGCCTGCTGCACCCCAATCCACTTGAGAATTTCTTCGATTAAGTCAATTTGCGCCTGACGGCGGTCTTTTTTTTGTGTCCCATCTGCACCATAGTAACCGTGGTGCATGTGTTCACCCCATATCTGTTCCCACAGACCGGAGGAAGCATCGTAAAACTGCTGAATTTGTTGGTAAAGAGTTGCGCTCATTCAGAACTGAATATAAATCGCTTCAAGTAGGCTACCATTATTTGAATGGGCATGGAAGATCGAGTCTAGGCAAGTGATAATTGATTATTTTTTTGCTAAAAAGGACGCTTCCTTTAGAAATCTTAAAGGAATCCATCAGAAAAAAAGTTAGAATTAAGTTTGATCTAAGCCAACGCTGGAAACTCCGACTGGGTGTGAGTTTTGCGAAATTCTAGATAGATCAGCAAGGCGTTAATATCGGCTGGATTTACGCCACCAATACGAGTCGCTTGACCGATAGTCAGTGGTTTTACCTGACTTAACTTCTCCCGTGCTTCTTTGGAAAGGGTATCTATCGTTGCGTAATCCAAATCCGCAGGTAATTGGCGGTGCGCTTGGCGAACAATTTGGTCAATCTGATTTTGCTGCCGCTGGAGATAGCCAGAATACTTGATGTCAATCTCTGCACCTTCTTTCTCAGATTGATTGAGACTGGGATTTCCCAGTCCGTACCGATTAAGATCAAGGTAATGAAATCCAGGACGCCGCAGTAAATCAGCTAGGGTAATTGAACCTTTGATCACTTGCTGGGTATCAGAGGCGATCGCAATTCCTTTTTCATCTTGTTCTTTCACCCTAGTCCCATACAACCGTTCTTTTTCGGCTGCAATATTTTCTTGTTTGCGACTAAATAACTCCCAACGACGGTGATCAATTAAACCAACTTCCCGTCCCAATGGTGTGAGGCGTTGATCCGCATTGTCAGAACGCAATATTAGCCGATATTCTGACCTGCTTGTGAGTACGCGGTAAGGTTCCCGTAAGTCTTTCGTACACAGGTCATCAACCAGCGTACCGATGTAACTTTGTTCACGAGAAAAAATAATCATTGACTGATTGCGAACAAAGCGAGCTGCGTTAATTCCAGCTACAATCCCTTGGGCTGCTGCTTCTTCATAGCCTGTTGTGCCGTTGATCTGTCCTGCACAAAATAGCCCAGAAACTTTCTTCGTCATGAGTGTGGGATAACACTGGGTCGCTGGTAAATAATCATACTCGACTGCATAGGCTGGACGAAGCATGACACAGTTTTCCATTCCGGGAAGACTGCGCAACATCTGCAGTTGCAAGTTTTCTGGCAACCCTGTGGAAAATCCTTGGATATAGAGTTCCGGAATATCCCGTCCTTCTGGTTCAATAAAGATTTGGTGGCTTTCTTTATCAGTAAACCGCACGATCTTATCTTCAATACTCGGACAATAACGCGGTCCTTTCGCTTCTACCCAACCACCATAAACTGGCGACAGATGCAAATTTTCCTGAATCAGGCGATGAGTTTCGGCTGTTGTACGGGTCATATAACAAGGCATCTGTTCCCGTTCCACCCACACTTCGGGGTCAAAGCTAAACCAGCGCACCTCTTCATCTCCTGGCTGGAGTACCATTTTGCTGTAGTCTACTGACCGCCTGTCTACCCGTGCTGGGGTTCCCGTTTTCAGTCGTCCAGTTTCAAATCCCAGGCGGTTTAGAGTTTCTGTCAACTCCACAGCCGCAAATTCCCCAGCACGTCCAGCCGCCATGGACTTGTTCCCAACCCAAATCCGTCCTCCCAAAAATGTGCCTGTTGTCAGGATAACTGCTTTGCACTCGAACCCCACACCAAAGTAAGTCTCAACACCGATGATGTCATCGTGATTGCCCAGTACCAAGTTTGTGACCATTCCTTCGCGGATTGTCAAGTTTTCCTGGTTCTCAACGATCGCCTTCATGACTGCTGCATATTCTCGCTTGTCTGTCTGGGCGCGTAATGCCCAAACCGCAGGGCCCCGTGAAGAGTTAAGAATGCGCTTTTGCAGGTAGGTACGGTCTGCTATCTTGCCGATTTCTCCGCCAAGTGCGTCCACCTCATGAGTCAACTGGGATTTGGCGGGGCCACCCACTGCTGGATTACAAGGTTGCCAAGCAATTTTATCCAGGTTGAGTGTTAACAGTAGGGTACGACAGCCAAGGCGTGCGGTAGCAAGGGCTGCTTCACAACCAGAGTGACCTGCACCGACGACGATCACATCAAACGCGTCTTGAAATTCAACTGAAGTGTGCGTGGTCATACTGATAGGAGTTAGGAGTTAGGAATGGATCGGCAGGCTTGAAGTCATTTCTATCTTAACCGATTGTTTAGTTTCATGGCTGTCTGTAGGCGATCGTAATTAAACTGAAGGTCGGTGGGCATCCTGCTTGCCACGGAGTACAACATTTACCTATGAGAAACATTAAAAAGAGGATTATTTTTTTAGCTCTTGTTTTTTTTATGGTTTTTGCCATAGTTGCTAGTCATCCAATCGCTCACCAACAACTGACTACAGCAGTGCCTCAAGTTAAAGATTGCTCGATGACTAATTTAGTAGCCAATAACCAAGAGTTAAGCCAAGCCTGCGACAATATTTCTCAAGCAGTATCAACCCCATTTCCTGTCTCTTCGCCGACTCCTAATTTAAATTTAACTAATTTAACTCATAAAGAACGTTTTTTGTTAACAATTAAACACCAGTTACTGACAATTCCGCAACCTGGGACTTTTGACTATATTTTGCTCCGCGCATATGGGGCTGCATTTGTAGATGAAGATCCAGAGGTTAAACTTCCACAAAAAGTTGTTTTTGGTAACGAGTTGGAAACAAAAGAATTTCAGGCCACTCTGACGTTGGAGAAAGTTAAGAACACCAATGACTGTTATTTACAACAATCTGCTGCTGCTGCTTTAAATAGGGTGCGATCGCAAATACCGATTTCTCTAAAATCCGGTTATGGTGCTAGTGATTGTACTCGTACCTTTGAAACAAATTTGAGATTTTGGCGAAAATATGCTAATGATAAAACTTTAGAGAAAGTGCGCGAAGGTAAGGAAACTGCAATTCTTGGTTTAGTTGCACCACCCGGCTCATCACAACACCTCTGGGGATTAGCGGTTGATTTACAGTTAACAAATCTAGCACAGAAAAAGGCTTTAAATGAAAATGGCTGGTTTCAGACAGTAGAAAATGATGTACCCCATTGGACTTATTTAGGTCAGCCTCAAGAAAAATTGGTTGAGTTTGGGTTTCAAAATAGAGTCGTCAGGGGAATTAGTTATTGGCTGACACCTCTTTAAGAGTTAGAAGTCTGAAGCATTATTACTAGGCAGAACATTGGCTGAGTTTTCCGGTTGCAGCATCAACACGTCTTCATAGATTAGATTGACCGAAATCGTCAAATTCACGCTCATAAGCTCAATATCATCGCCTTCAGCATAGGGAATAAACGTCCATTTCCCCGATTGATTCCGCCGAAATAGATCCACAGACTTAGTTTCAGATCCGACCAGAACATACTCTTGCAAACTCTCCAAACGACGGTAGAGGGCAAATTTCCCTCCGCGATCATAGGCTTCAGTGCTGGGAGACAAGACTTCAATAATCAAGCAGGGATAACGAGAGCATTCTTGGGCAGTGCGGTCTCGATCATCGCAGGTGACGCTAACATCAGGATAAACAAAGGGACCCTTCTCTGTGATTCCGACCTTTGCATCTGAGTTTCTCACCTTGCAGCGTCTGTGTAGAAGTTGCCGCAGCGCACTGGCAAAATTCAGAGCAATGTCAGCATGGGCCAACGATCCACCTGTCATCGCAAAGACTTGCCCATCAAAATACTCATAGCGTAGATCTTGCTGGGCTTCCCACTCAAAATATTCCTGTGGGGTCAGGCGGGGAAGTTCATGGGTAGCAAGCATGAGCAAAACTCCGATTTGGGACGTTGCATCTTCTATTCTCACTCACAAAGCTAAGATTTATAGTAATACCATAACAACATTTCTATCAACTTAATACTTACCCAGATTAAAACATGCCAGAAAATCGTAAGATCAACATTGGCAGAAGAGCCGAACTGGTAAGAACCCAATCGCTAACTACTAACTTTAGTGATGATATATAGACGATGCAATTAGAAGAAATTTTATCTGAACTAGAAAACAACACTGGTAAATTTCCCTCTTTAGCTTTAGAGAGAGCTATCGAAGAGAGGGAAGCTATAACTCCAGTGCTATTAGCTTCTTTAGAAGAATACAAAAATAAACAAGAGGAGTTACTAGAGAAACCTGAGTATATTTTACATATTTATGCTCTGTATTTGCTAGCACAATTTCAAGAGCCATTAGCTTATTCTCTGATTGTCGAGTTCTTTTCGACTCCAGGAGACATATCACTTGATGTAACTGGAGATGTAGTAACTGAGGATTTAGGTAGAATACTGGCTTCCGTTAGTCATGGAAACATTGAACCAATAAAGGCACTAATAGAGAATAAAACAATCAATGAATATGTTAGAAGTGCAGCCCTAGAATCCCTGCTAGTTTTGATAGCTCAACAAGTTATTCCAAGAGAAAAAGTTATACAATATTATGACGAACTCTTCTCAAATATAGGTGGAGAAGAATATGATTACACATGGACTAAGCTAGTTATTCATAGCGCGAAAATTTGTGCGGTTGAACTTAAGGAACAAATTGATAGAGTCTTTGAAGAAGATTTAGTTGAACAGTTCTTTATTCGACAAAAAGATGTAAATGATAGTCTTCAACTGGGTATAGAAGTAGCTTTGAATAAACTGAGCGAAAATCACCGCTACTCTTTCATTGAAGATGTAATATCAGAAATGAAATGGTGGGCTTGTTTTCAACAGGAAACCAAAAACAAAGCGAACAATATCTCGGTGACAAAAGAAGAATTTAATCGCTCATTTAATAAATCTAAAAATCAAATCAAGAAAAAGAAACAAATGCAGAAAGAAGCTCGGCGAAAAAATCGACCAAAGAAAAAATAATTTTTGACATGGGATTTTCACCCCAACGAGAATGAAAACACCGTGTAGACTGTGGAGATTTGAACCGCTTTATTTATCTATAGCAATCTTAAATGAATTACCAGACGGGGCTTACACTCCCATCCTCCTGCTGAAGCTTTGAGAGGGGAGCATCCCAGTTTTGCAGAAAGACGATCAGTAGTGTGAGCATCTTGCTCACGTGTATTATAAGCGAGCAAGATGCTCGCACTACGAATTTTCAAAAATGGGATGCACCCTTTGAGAGTCCTTGTAACTGCCGCATTGGCAGTACTCCCGGTGTTCACGGAGGAATCTCCACCAAAGCTGACAATGGTATTGCTGCAGAATCTTGACCTATATGGAAGGACGTGTTTGCGAGTGTTTGGTTTGAGCCAAAATCTGCAAATCGTTTCCCGCTAATCAGGATTTCTACTTTAGTTTAAACTAACTGCCGCTCAAAGTCAATGTGCTAGACAATGGACAAATAGTAAGCTTTATCTAGCTATGAATAGATTTTATTGAACAGTTGCGAACCCCACTCCCCACTCCCATTTTGTAATCTCAAGACAGATCAGCTTACAATAAAGTTAGACACCTGACGTCTGGAGTTCTGGCAGTGGGCTTATTTGATGATTTGAATCGGTTTTTGGAAGATCGTTTAGAGGAATTCTTGCGAAACAATCCTCATTTGGAGTTAGAAGCGCTGTTGGAGCAACTGCGACAGCAAGAAGAAGACACTTTAAAGCTAATTGCAGACTTAAAATTACAGGAGAAGCGATCGCAAGAGGAAATTTTGTCCACTGCACAAGAAATCCAAAAATGGCATATCCGTGTTGCCAAGGCAAAAACCTCTGGTAGGGAGGATTTAGCTGCGGCTGCTCAAGAACGAGAAGCCGCACTGCTACGGGAAGGGAATCAACGCTGGGGACAAATGCAAGGTATAAAAGAACGCATTACCCAAGCAAAGGAACTATTGCAGAAAATTCAACAACGACGACAAGAAGTACAAGCTAAAGCAACTGAGGCCCAAAAGGCACGTGCTAGGTCTCAAGCTCAGCAGCGTGTAGAAAGTGCTGGCTGGGGGAACCAAACTAGCAGTTCTTATCGAAGTTTTGACGATTTAGAGGAAAAATTCCGTCGCTGGGAAACTGAGGACGAGTTGGAACAGATGAAACGTAATTTGGGGAAATAGTGATTAAAAAGGGAATAGGGAACGGGGAAATCTTAAAATTTAGGGGCTTGTGCCAAAATTCCACGGTTCCCCATTCCCAATGACAAATAACAAATCATAAATCTTGTGTATCATGTCACAGTATTACTCAAATGTTCCAACTAAAATCCAAAAGTTATGGAACATAGTATTTTTGTAGACGTTTTAACTAGCCTGCAACGTTTGTTTGTAGGTTACATACCAGCTGCTGTTTTGGGTGTTTTGATTGGGCTGATAATTGGTATCAATAGTTTAGTTTATCAGCTATTCAATCGGATATTACAGATGGCGAATAGTATTCCTCCTATAGCCCTTCTTCCCATTGCTTTAGCAGTATTGAAACAGACTGAACTCGCAATCTTTATCGTAGTTTTTATTAGTGCTCTCTGGACGATTATCATAGATACAGCTACAGGTATGCAACAATTTCGCAGGCAAGGCAATAACTTTCGAGTCGCTATCCATCATACATTTAAAGCCTTGAGGTTAGGCATTTGGTTCGCTTGGGTTACAGTGATTGCCTCAGAAATGTTGACAGGTGGACAAGGGCTTGGCTATGTGATTTGGGGTGGCTACAATAGCACAAGCAACAAAAACTACATAATTGAAGCACTGCTATACATTCTGATCATTGGCTTTACACTTGACCAGCTATTAGATATAACAGGATACTTTCTCTCACAAATTGTGGTAGAAGGTCAACAAGATGTGTGAAGATGACGACTATTTTATTTGAGATTGTGGTAAATCTTCACAGTGTGGGGAAATTGTGAAGGGAAGAGAAGGAGTAGGTTGAGACGGTGAGTCTAACAGAGGTTTTTCGGACGGTACTTCGCCATTTCCATGACTGACGTAGGAGCTAAAGAACTTGTCGTAGTTGGAAGCAACGGCTAAAAATGCTCCGCCCAAAATATAGATGGGTAGAGGTAACTGGAATTTTTGTATCCACTCAAACAGTTTTGCCAAGGCAAAAAGCATCAAAAAGCACACAAGCCAAACTCTCATTTTTCCATTTCCCTAGAATCCAAACCATTTTACCAATTACAATTGGGACTTCGCGCTCACTCATAGAGATGGGAGCTGTCTTGAGTTTTCAGTTCAAGAGCCGCAAGAGAAAAACGAACACAAAACCCAATTGTACCAAATTTTAACCACTGCGGTGGCTACGGGATCACAATATGACCTCGTTAGTTTTTAGCTGAAAGCGGGAATTTTAAGTATAAGGAGTCTTTTCTGCTTTTAACCTATGAGTGGAGTGCCATTTATCTCAAAACTAGGGGTAAGGCTTGGTGCAGTCGCTCGGAGAATCTCCAAGACAGCACTGACTCACTGCGCTGCTTCACCAGTAGTACAGAATACCCAAACTGAATTCTGGCTCCTGAGTTCTTTCCGTTAAAATTTTTAATTAATGATTTAGGATTCCTAATATTATGTCAGATTTTTTATAAACAACCTCATCAATAATTATCGAAGGTATTTTTTCAATGACCCAAGCAAATAACAACGAATTTTTTTTATCACAAACATATTTACAGAGCCAAGAAACAATTTTAGTCATAGATGATAGCCCTACTAATCTTGCTTTTTTGAGTACTACTTTAAACAGTGCTGGCTATAAAGTTTTACTAGAAAGAGATGGCTACGGTGGAATTGAAAAAGTTAAGATTCAGCAAGTAGATTTAATATTATTAGATGTCATTATGCCTAAAATAGATGGATTTGAAACTTGCCGTATATTAAAATCCGATCCAGCGACAAAAGATATTCCTATTATTTTTATGACGGCGCTTACAGATGCGATCCAAAAAGTAAAAGGGCTCTATTTGGGAGCAGTAGATTATATTACGAAGCCATTTCAAGAAGAGGAAATTTTAGCCAGGATTCAAGTTCACGTCAAACTAAGGCGATTAAACTTAGAGTTAGATCAGCAAAAACAGCAATTAGAACAACGAGTGCAGGAACGAACTGCTGAACTGTCTCAAGCTCTTGAAGAACTTAAAAAAACTCAATTACAATTGGTACAAAGTGAAAAAATATCTTCGTTAGGTCAGCTTGTTACTGGAGTTGCCCATGAAGTCAACAATCCCCTCGGGTTTATTTCTAGTAATTTGCATCATGCCAGCCAGTATGTCCAAGACTTAGTTAGTCTGGTAAAACTTTACCGAAAATATTTTCCAAATCCAGGGTATGAGATCAACAAGGAAATTGAGGTCATTGATGTAGAACATTTACTAGAAGACTTGCCCAAGGTCATTTCCTCAATGAAACTTGGCACTGATCGCATTCAAGGAATCATGCAGTCCTTGCGAAAATTCTCGCGGACAGATGGAGACATGAAAAAAGCTGTTGATATTCATGATGGGTTAGAAACAACTCTAATGATTTTGCAGCACCGCATCAAAGCCCAGCGCCACCACCCCACGATCAAGATAGTCAAAGAGTATGGCAATTTGCCTCTACTTGAATGCTATCCTGGACAACTCAATCTAGTGTTTATGAATTTACTAGCAAATTCTATAGATGCCTTGGAAGAGGGAGTGGGTATGGAATCCGAGAATGGTAAATTCCTAACTCCCCACTCCCAATCCTCCACTCCCCAGATTAAAATTTGCACTACTGTAGACAATAAGAAAGTAACCATTCGGATTGCAGATAATGGATTGGGAATGGAAGAGTCAGTAAAAAATCATATATTTGAACCTTTTTTTACAACTAAGATAGAGGGTAAAGGAACTGGATTAGGACTTTGTATGAGCTATCAAATTATCACCCAAAAACATGGCGGAACTTTGCAGTGTAATTCATCTCTAGGAAAGGGTACAGAATTTGTCATTCAGATTCCGATGAATACTCACCTATAAAACAATAGGATGCAGTTAAGATAGAGACAAGAATTCCAAAAGGAATGAACGTACAGTTATGAATTAAATGTTTTCTCCTGCTTCACTTTTTGAATTAACTCTATATATATATTAATTTCACTAACTTCTAAATCATGCTCAACTCCGGTTACTCTCCACTTCTCCTTTTTTAGGTAAATTTCTTCACCTATTCGGGGAATAAATTGTATATCATAGAACTTTTTCATAAAATCTTTTTGGTTTTCTTCCCATAATATGACTTTGACTATTTCTTTACTCATGGGTTATCCCTCTTTTGCTAATAAATAAAAGTCATCAGTTTGATGACATACATACGGCAAGTTTATCTTACTCATTCAACGGAATAACGTAGTTAAAACTACATTATCTCGATATTGACAGCATGGCTAAACCCTTAGAGAGGCGAAATTCCCTCACAACATCTTTAATATCACGTAACTCACCCTCAACTAAATAGTTTAATCGCCGCATATCGTCTGCGGAAATTTGTCCGACAAGTTGGGCGATCGCCTGTCTTAATTCTGGATACTTTTTCAAAGTTTCTTGGCGCACTATCGGTGCTGCTTCGTATGGTGGGAAATAGTGCCGATCATCCTTTAGCACTCGTAAACCCAAGCGAGAAATTTGCCCATCTGTGGAATTACCGTCGATCAGGTCAACTTGCTTTTGCATAAGCGCCCGGTATATTAATCCCAAATCCATAGTGCGAGGAGATTGGGCAAAACGCAATCCATAAGTTTTAGCTAATCCAATAAAACCATCTTCTCGTTCTACAAATTCGTAGCCAAAACCACCACGCAACTTGGGTGTATACTGAGCAAACTCGGAGAGAGTTTGGACATTGTAACGCTTTGCATCTTCACCACGAATAATCATGGCAAATGTATCTTCAAAACCTAAAGGTTCCATCACTTCTAGATTGAACTTTTTGGCATAAAGTTCTCTTACCTTTTCATAAACTACCTTTGGATCGTGAAGCACTTTTTGTTTGAGAATTACAGTAAAAGCAGTGCCTGTATACTCAATATAAGCATCAACTTTGCCAGATACAAGCGCCTCATGCGTCACCAAAGTAGTCGTAAAGCGGCGGCGAGCAACCTTTACATGAGTTGTCGCTTCAATTTGTTGTGCTAAAAGTTCGCTTAAAATATCTTGCTCAGTAAAACCTTTAGAAGCAACGACAATATCACCACTACTACTACTTGAATTAGGGTTGCAACTAGCGATTCCCAATACCAAAGCCAAAATCAAAAGGCAAAATGGAAAAAATCTTGTCATTTATTTCTTGTTCTCCTCCCTACGCTGCGCTGTAGACACGAAGTGGCTTCCCTCAAGGGTAGCGCAACATTTATTTGTACCAACCTACTTACTTACCTCTAATTCTTAACCTCCCCTCCATCCAACCAATCGCAAAATCAGCGAGTAAAGCAATGACCGCTGCTGGAATCGCGCCAGCTAAGATCAATTGATTGTTCACCGCTGAAATCCCACGAAAAATTAACTCTCCCAAACCGCCAGCACCTATTGCTGCTGCAATAGTTGCAATACCAATACCAATCACCGTCGCCACCCGTACTCCCGCTAGAATCACCCCCATTGCCAAGGGAATCTCTACCTGTAACAATAATTGTCTATCTGTCATCCCCATCCCTCGCCCAGCTTCCCGGATAGCTGGATCGACGCCAATAATCCCTGTGTAAGTGTTGCGAATTATCGGTAACAGTGAATACAGAGTCAGAGCGAAAATAGCGGGGGTTGTGCCAATTCCACCAATGATAGGTACAGGGATCAATAAGCCAAAGAGTGCTAAACTGGGAATAGTTTGCATAATATTCGCAATAATCAGAACTGGTTGACGGAGGTTCCTTTGGCGGGTAATTAATATACCTAAGGGAATACCGACAAGGGTAGCAATACCGATAGAAACCCCGACGAGCCACAAGTGTTCCAGAGTGTGTTGCAGAATTTCCGGACCGTATTTGATCAAGAAGAAATCATTAAATTTCATAATGTTGTTTGAAGACAAAGCGACAAAATACAGTTAATCAATATTCTGGAAGCGAACCGCCTGCACCAACTTCTGCTGTAATTGAGTATACCGTTGCTGCGCCTCTGTAGAGCGCAACGCCAGGGAAATCGCTTTTTTAGGACCAACAACAATTGCTAACTTCTTAGCGCGAGTCAACCCTGTATAAAACAAATTCCGTGTTAGCATCATGTAGTGTTGCATAAAAAGAGGTAAGATAACCACCGGGTATTCAGAACCTTGGGACTTATGCACTGAAACACTCCACGCCAATGAGATTTCATTCAAGTCGGCATAGTCGTAGATCACACTGCGTTCTATATACTGAACCGTAACTTCTTGCTCTTCTGTGTCAATTGCAGTGATAAACCCTACATCACCATTGAACACTTCGCGATCGTAGTCGTTAGTTTGCTGGATGACCCTATCGCCTACTCGCAAAGTCATCCCACTTCTTGTGATTTCAACCTTACTGGAATCAGGGGGATTAATCAGCTGCTGCAAGACATTGTTAAGATTACGAGTCCCAACAATACCCCGCGTCATTGGGCAAAGAACCTGGACATCAGTGGCTGGATTAAAACCTAACTTAGAAATCAAACCCCCAATCAATTCACAAATTGCCTGCACTCCATGCTCAGGTTCATGTCCACCACCATGCCAAAGGCAATCAGAACTTGGGGTATCGCTCACAGGTTCCATTGTAGGATACTGACCGCGATTAATTTGGTGAGCAGCAGTAATAATTGCACTTTGTTGGGCTTGACGAAACACCTGGGTGAGTCGCACCACTCTGACTTGATCAGAATTGATCAAATCGGCAAGGATATTTCCTGGCCCTACAGATGGTAACTGATCAATATCCCCTACCAAAAGTAGCTGGGCATCTGACGATAAAGCTTGCACCACTGAATATGCCAGGAATAAGTCCAGCATACTCGCTTCATCAATGACGATCGCTCTCTGAGACAATGGATTTTCACTATTACGCTTAAAACCCATCGTCCTGGGGTCAAATTCCAACAGTCGATGTATAGTTTTTGCCTCTAATCCCGTCATCTCATATAACCGTTGAGCAGCGCGTCCCGTTGGTGCAGCCAAGGCAATAGATTTCCCCATCGCTTTCCACAAAGCAACTATTGTGCCAACTGTAAAGGATTTGCCAGTACCAGGCCCACCTGTTAAAATAGTAAGTCTGGAATAAGCTGCCATCTCTACAGCAAGCTGTTGCTGCTGTGAAAGTTCAATGTTGCGAGATGCCGTGTAGCGATCAATCCAGGAACGAACACGGTCTATATCTGGGTTGGTGGGTTCGATTAAACGTTGTTGTAAACTTTGTGCTAAGTTTTGTTCTGTATAGAAGAAACTGGGTTTGTAGCAAAGCAGTGTCTCCTCTAGACTTTTTTCCCGAATCAACTCTGAAGCTAAAGTCATCTTTTGAATCACTTCAGCTAGTGCATCTTCCATAGGTTGATGAGACTCAGTTTTCAACAACTCAGCCACCTGCTTGATCAGTTCTGGCTGTGGTAGGTAACAGTGTCCATCTTCAGCCGCTTCACCCAAGACATGGGTCATACCAGCACGGTATCTAAATTCTGAATCAGGAGGAACACCCAGAGAACGAGCAATTTTATCAGCAGTGAGAAAACCAATACCATAAATATCGGTAGCTAACTGGTAGGGGTTTTGGGTCACTGTCTCTATAGCACTATCTCCGTACTGCTTATAGATCTTGACAGCATAAGTCGTTGAAACCCCTTGCCCTTGCAAAAATATCATCACTTCTTTGATGGCTTTTTGTGCTTCCCAAGCCGTTTGAATCAGACGAATGCGTTTTTTAGCAATCCCCTTCACTTCAGCTAGGCGCTCTATTTGATGTTCAATAATCTCAAGGGTTTCCAGTCCAAAATGGGCAACAATACGCCTAGCGGTGACGGGTCCCACACCTTTAATCAGACCACTACCCAAATACTTCTCCATTCCAGTAAGAGTGGCGGGTTTCGTCTCTTGATATTGAACGACTTGGAACTGGGAACCGTATTGGGGATGCGATCGCCAAAAACCCAAAAGTTGCAGCGTCTGTCCTGGTTGAATCTCAGCGAAACTCCCCACAATAGTGGTAAGTTCAGACTCTCCTTTACGCACTAGGCGTGCTACTGTGTAGCCTGACTCCTGAGAGTAATAAGTCAGACGCTCTACCACTCCCGATATTGTTTCATATCGGGGAGTTGTATTAACTTGTTGTTGGGAGATGTTGGGTATGGTAGACATTGCTTTTGCAACGGGGATTCGCGATGGCGATAATTATGTTCTCCTTTCTATTCAAGCATTAACATCTTGTTTCAACCCAGTTATTTTTTACACTTAAAATTAGTATAAAATCCATCTACACGACCGCACATAATATGTATAGTCCCGGTTAAATTATAATCCGCAGATAAAATAAACGCGCTTCTGATTTGCGATGCTAACCTTAAATTATCAAGTTCCCTAGGCGAGAGATTTTCATGACCTACGATTCAGAAGATATACAACAAATTCTCCAAATGGCACTTGCTCAAAAACAGGAAGGTGAATTTTCACAGGAACAGCTATTAGAAATGGCATCTGAGTTAAACATTTCTCCTCAAATGTTAGAAAAAGCTGAAGAACAATGGCTAACTCAGCGATCAGAACAACGCCAACGACGAGCATTTAATAATTTTCGACGCCAAGGTTTCTCGAAACATCTCATCTCTTTTGTAGCCGTAAATTCATTCCTGATTTTGTTAAATTTATTCACCAGTCCTAGTTATTTTTGGGCGATATTTCCATTATTGGGATGGGGTTTAGGTTTATTTTTTCATGGTTGGGGCATTTTACACAATCAAGGAAAAGCTTATGAGCAAGCTTTTCAAAAATGGTGTAGTCAACGTCTTCAAGGCAAAGATTTTTGAAAAGTTATAACTATTATGGCAACAGGGAACTGTTCAGTTCGTAGTCAGAACTTCATCAGTCCTCACCCTTGTTGTACTAGGTTTGTGCCTAAAGCGGAATCCAATCTCCCTGATCTATCCACTCCTGTGCTTCAGTCGTCTCCCAAACCAGCATTAATTCTTGCGCTAACTGCCCTATCGGTGTCTGGGGGCGTACCCAGAATATTCCCCAACTGTGTCCACCTTCTGCCCAATGAGATTCTAAATGTCCTGACATTGATTTCCGGTTGTCTGTTATCAACAGCCGATGTGCTCCCTCCAGATAACGCAGGATATCAGGATCTAAAGTTCCGAATGGTGGTGCATCTACATCTCCCACGCACAGGATATCGATACTAGGATTGAGACGGAGAGTAGCTAATTTGATTTGCTTTGACAGATTTTCATCAAGTAAGAAACGGATTTTCACTCTCAGGTTACCTACTCTCTAGTTATAGAGTCTCGGATTGCTCTTAAGCGCTGGATTATAGGCGATGGTTGAGCAGATCGCCATTCAGAATAGCGTTCAGAGCGCCAAGCATTTAATCGCTCCATATATGCATCGACATCTTCTTTATTATGCAAGTAGTAGGTGACAGTCGCGTAAATCTTTTCTAAAGAAAGTGAGGGAAAATGTTCTCGAATTTGCTCAGGTGTATATCCTTGCTGGTAATAGTCAATCACATTGTCAATGCCAATGCGATGTCCTTTAATGCGAATATCATCGGGGGACAAAAACTCGAAATAATCTTCTAATAAAGTTGTTGCACTATTCATGAGCTTCTATTCCAGATAGAACTTGTTTTGAGCGCGGCAGCTTATAATAAGCGTTGAGACTGTTGATTCTTAAACCTCCACTGTACCAGAACAATCAAGCTTTCATCTCAACCTCTATTTTTTCTTAAACAAGCAGTATTGCGATTTATTAAGTTATCTGACTGATGAGTTATATCATGTTCGAATGAACAAAATGTCTGAATCCATTGCATCGCCTAGATTACAAGCCCTGTAAAACTTAATTATGGCTTGCGGTTAAAAATGAGCGAACGTACAGAAATTAAGGTATATTGTCGGTTGTGGAGGATTCCCTGATGAAACAAGCTTCGCTATGGCTGACCCAAATTAAAAAGAAAGCTTGGCATCAAGTTCTTTTAGCTTTGCTGCTGATATGCCTAACAGTGCGCCTACTTCCCTATCTCGCCCCAATTCGTCCCGCCGATATTGCACAAACACAACTGTCACTTGAGTTTATAGATCGCAATGGACTACCATTAGGCACATTACTTAGCCATGACGAATCACATACAGTAACCGTGCCATTAAGTCAAGTGTCTCCCCAATTTATCCATGCCATTTTAGCTGCTGAAGATGGGAGATTTTACGAACATGGGGCGCTGGATGACAAAGCGATCGCCCGCGCATTCACTGAAGCAATTCACAAAAGAAGGATTGTTTCCGGTGCTTCCACAATTACCATGCAGTTAGCACGAATGTTAGATCCTGTCCCCCGCAGCCTTTACAGCAAAGTTCATGAAATTTGGCTATCTTGGCGGTTAGCATCTGGGATGAGCAAAGATGAAATCCTCTCTGCATATATTAATCGTCTCCCAATGGGGGGAAATATCTATGGCGTAGAAGCAGCAGCGCGTGCCTATTTTTCCATTCCTGCAAGTGACCTAAATCTTGCCCAAGCTAGTCTCCTAGCGGCTATTCCCAATAACCCGACTTACTTTAATCCTGACGATCATTGGCAACGTTTGAAGCATCGGCAAAAATACGTCCTTGGTCGTATGGTACTTGATGGTTATACGACTGGTTCTCAAGCAGAAAGAGCATTCACTGAAGAAATTTTGTTTCCGTCTCGCCACCAAGGAATTATCGCTGCACCACACTTTTTGTTTTGGCTAGCTGGTGATACGGGGATCGCGCAAACAGAGGAAAAATCATCCCCGATCCGCACCACCATAGATCGTCCCTTGCAACAGTTCGTCGAAGCACAGGTACAGCAAGTTATTTCCACCCTCGCCACCAACAATGTTCATGACGCTGCGGCTTTGGTCATTGACAACCATACTGGGGAAGTTTTGGCTTATGTTGGTTCGCCTAATTACTTTGATGAAACAAACCTGGGGCGGAATGATGGAGTACAGGCGCTGCGTCAACCTGGATCTACTCTCAAGCCGTTTTTGTATGAGTTGGCTTTAGAAAAAGGTGTGGTTCGCCCTAATACAATTTTGGCAGATGTGCCTACCCACTACGCAATTCCCGGCGCAAAACTCTATAGTCCGACAGACTACAGCCAAAGCTTTCTTGGTCCAGTACGAGTACGTGTAGCTTTAGCAAATTCCCTCAATGTCCCTGCAGTAAGAGTCTTAGAAAAAGTTGGCGTGCAGTCTTTTCTAGATCGGCTCCATGATTTAGGCTTTGAACACCTCACTCATCCCGCAGAATATTATGGACTGGGATTAACTCTGGGTAGTGGCGAAGTCAGTTTATGGGAACTCGCTCAAGCTTATTTATCTATAGCAAGACAGGGAGAAGCTATTCCACTCAAGATGATAACCGCAGATGTAGATGTCCGGAGAGCATCTACATCTGCAGTTCAAAATCAAACAACATGGCAACTCATTACCGATGTGTTGAGCGATCGCCATGCCCGTGCAGCGGCGTTTGGTGTGGATTCAGTACTGAGTCTACCATTCCCTACGGCTGTGAAAACTGGCACTTCCTCTAATTTTCGTGATACTTGGACGGTAGGGTTTACTAGCGATTACACTGTAGCCGTTTGGGTAGGTAATTTTGATGGCGAACCGATGCGCCAAGTTTCTGGCGTGACAGGAGCAGCACCTTTGTGGAATCGGATTATGTTACACTTGCACGAGCACCAAGAACCAGCTAGTTTTCTGCCTCCAGCACGTATGGTACAGCTACCTATTTGTGCGACTTCTGGGTTACCACCTACACCAGATTGTACCTCAGTGGTACAGGAATATTTTTACCCAGAAGACAAAAGTGACTACGGATCTCAAGAGTCCCAATCTAGTGTTAGTTCTAGCAAGTTGAAGATTTTGTCCCCTCATCTTGGCGATACTTTTTTACTGCATCCAGGTGAAGAAGCAACGCAAAGACTGGAGTTTAAGCTGGTAGAGACAAACGAAATGCCCGTAGAGTGGTGGTTGAATGGTCAGAAGCTAGCTACACAGTCAGGTCATTCTTTATTTTGGTCCTTGCGTCCAGGTCGTTGGACGTTGGAAGCAAGAAGCGGTGAAATGGGCGATCAGGTCAGTTTTCAAGTGCAGTTAGCTAGTCCTAAACCCACACATCGCGGGTTTTTGCCACTAAATTAGTCCAAGGGCTGTTTCCATCACTTAAGGCGCGTCACCCACACCTACCCAATAGCCACTCAAGATATTGGGTTTGGATTAAACTGAAAAAAGAAAAGTAAAATTAGGTGATATGACACATCCAACAACAGCCCGCGAGTTATTCCAAACCGCTTACGAAAGTCGTTACACTTGGGATGAAAACTTTCCTGGCTACAGTGCAGATGTGCAACTGGTACAGGGTGATGAAGTCTACAAAGGTAATGTTCGTATTAACCATGACATGAGCGTAGAAGCTAACGGTGTTAAAGATGAACAAGTCTTAGAAGGTATTTATACTCAGATGAGAGATATCGTCACTCACCGCAAACGCACTAATTTTGAACAGTCTCATGGCAAGCACGAGTTTAGCTTAGGTCAAGAAGACCCAATAGGGACTGTAGAAATATTGGTGAAGGGTGACTCTATGGGTTCCAATTATAAAATTCGCGGTAAGGAAATTTGCCAGGTCAGTCGAGTGATGGGGCGTATGGCTTTTGTTATTGATACCCATGAGAGCATAGACACAGGTTCAGGCTATATTGCAACTCGCTATGATGCGGTTTTCCGGAATGCGAAAACAGACGAAGTCACAAGCATCCTCAAATTTGAGGATACCTATGAAAAAGTGGGCGACTACTACATTATGACCAAGCAGGTGATACAAGAGTATAAAGGCGACGCTCGTACCATAACTGAGTTTAGCTACCCCAATGTCAAGCTTTTGGAACCTGCAAATGTTTAATCGAAGGAGTTTAGGGTGTAGGGGATAGGGAATTTATTCAAAACCCACACCCCACACCCTGTTCTCTTGACCCTGCCCAGGGGCAGACAAATTACCATCAAACTGTAATTCAGTCTAGGATCTATTTAAGAAACGTTCAACATATAAATCTACAGCAATGTCACAGACAATGGAACTGACAACAGAAAACGTCGAAACAGTATTAGATGAAATGCGTCCTTACCTTATGTCCGATGGTGGGAATGTCGAACTCGTAGAACTTGAGGGTCCTATTGTCAAACTGCGGTTACAAGGTGCTTGCGGTTCTTGCCCTAGTTCGGCAATGACCCTGAGAATGGGTATTGAACGTCGCCTGAAGGAAATGATTCCAGAAATTGCGGAAATTGAGCAAGTCATGTAAAGAATAGGGAGTGGGGAATGGGGAGTGGGGAGTGGGGAAGAATAATTTTTTGACTCCACTATCCCCCGTATCTTCCCTATCTTCCCTATCTCCCCACTCCCTACTCCCTACTCCCTACTCCCCCTATTTCTCATGTCCCATCCTCTTTACGTCGCTTTTATCTGGCATCAACATCAGCCGCTGTACAAATCTCCTGGCAAGGGTGGTTCACAAAGTACTCAGCACTATCGCTTGCCTTGGGTGCGGTTGCATGGTACAAAGGATTATCTGGATCTCATGCTGATTCTAGAGCGCTATCCCAAGTTACACCAGACGGTGAATCTGGTACCATCACTGATATTGCAGCTAGAAGATTATATTGCGGGCACCGCCTTTGACCCTTACCTGGAAGTCTGTTTAACCCCTACAGAACAACTCACTTTCCAACAACGGGAATTTATCATTCAACATTTTTTTGACGCGAATCACCACACCCTCATTGATCCCCATCCTCGCTATGCCCAGTTGTATCAACAGCGACAGGCACAAGGGCAAACTTGGTGTTTGGAAAATTGGCAACCGCAAGATTATAGCGATTTATTAGCTTGGCATAATCTAGCATGGATTGACCCACTGTTTTGGGATGACCCAGAAATTGCAACTTGGTTAAAGCAGGGGGAGAATTTTACTTTAGGCGATCGCCAACGAATTTACTCTAAGCAAAGAGAAATTCTCAGCAGAATTATACCACAACACCGGAAGATGCAGGAATCTGGGCAGATTGAGGTGACAACCACGCCCTACACCCACCCCATCTTACCCCTACTTGCCGATACGAATTCCGGGCGGATAGCAGTGCCGAACATGACTCTACCTCAGTATCGGTTTCAGTGGGCAGAAGATATTCCTCGACATTTGCGGAAAGCTTGGGAATTGTATGAAGATAGATTTGGACAACAGCCACGTGGTTTGTGGCCTTCAGAACAATCAGTCAGTCCCGATATATTACCGGATATTATTCAGCAAGGATTTAAGTGGATTTGCTCAGATGAAGCAGTGCTAGGGTGGACGCTGAATCACTTTTTCCAACGGGATGGGGCGGGGAATGTCCAAGAACCAGACGTACTTTACCGACCATACCGCTTGGAAACTCCTGTAGGTGATTTGGCGATCGTGTTTCGCGACCATAGGTTATCAGATTTAATTGGCTTTACCTACAGTTCGATGCAGCCAAAGCAAGCAGCAGCAGACTTAGTTGGGCACTTGCAAGAGATTAGCCGGATGCAAAGAGACCATCAAACAGAACAACCTTGGTTAGTAACTATCGCCTTAGATGGTGAGAATTGCTGGGAATTTTATCCCCAAGATGGCAAACCCTTCTTAGAAGCTTTGTATCAAACCCTCTCAAATGAACCACAGCTAAAACTCGTCACCGTTTCAGAATTTCTTGAACAGTTTCCCGCGACAGCAACCATTCCAGGACAACAACTACATAGTGGTTCTTGGGTAGATGGAAGCTTCACAACCTGGATTGGCGATCCTGCCAAAAACCGCGCTTGGGACTACCTGACACAAGCAAGGATCATGCTTGCAAATCACCCAGAAGCAACAGAAGAAAACAACCCAGAAGCATGGGCTGCTTTGTATGCAGCAGAGGGTTCCGACTGGTTTTGGTGGTTTGGTGAAGGACATTCGTCGAATCAGGATGCGATCTTCGACCAGTTATTTCGCTCACATCTATCAAGCATTTACACAGCCTTAAATGAACCTATACCTCCCTATCTCCGACAGCCTGTCGAGGTTCATCAACCATCAGTAGACCATCGACCACAAAGCTTTATTCATCCGATGATTGATGGTGAGGGTGATGAACAAGACTGGGATAAAGCCGGACGCATAGAAATAGGCGGATCGCGGGGAACAATGCACAATAGTAGTGTCATCCAGCGGCTTTGGTATGGGGTGGATCACCTAAATTTCTACTTACGGTTAGACTTCTCAACTGGTGTTCAGCCAGGGAGAGATTTGCCACCAGAGTTGAATTTGCTATGGTTCTACCCCGATAGGACAATGCATAATAGCCCTGTTCTCTTGGCAGAGGTGCCGGACAAAGCACCACTTAATTATCTGTTCCACCATCATATTCAGATTGATTTGCTAACACAATCAATTCATTTTCGAGAAGCAACAGAGTATTATCAATGGCTACCGCGTGTGAGTCGTGCTCAAGTAGCTTTAAATAAGTGTTTAGAACTAGCGATCCCTTGGGCAGATTTGCAAGTTCTGCCAGATTATCATCTCCGTCTGATTTTGGTGCTTTCAGATGAAGGGCGTTTCTGCAACTATTTACCAGAAAATGCTTTGATCCCAATTGAAGTACCTTAAGAGGGAGCAGGGAGCAGGGAGCAGGGAGAATGGAAGAGGCACACGACCTTACGTCAATGTTCTGGAAGATGTGCGTCACTCAGGCTGGTCTCAAAGACACAGGCTGGTCTCAAAGACACAGGGGTATCTACGGTCACTAAGGGTACTGGCACCCAACTGCTAATCTAGAATATCGATGGGGCAATCTCTACACTATAGGGATGGCTAAATAATTATGTTCAGGTGTATGGGGTTGAATATGGTGAAATGGCCAGCGTCCACACCGCCGGTCCAAACCGTCGCAGCTCCATCGGGCTCTGCTGGTTACATCCCCTCCCTGCCCAGCTGCGCAAACCTCTGTTTCCGCGTCCACTCCATGGCCGAGTGCAGGTCCTGCGGCTGGGCCGTGACCCCCGCGGGGGGGTCGATGGTTGGGTCGATGAGCCAGCTCTGTCGGGAAGGGCAGCAGAGGAAATATGTCAATCAAGCCAGGGGG
>CAIVAU010000075.1 GCA_903903925.1 uncultured cyanobacterium | reverse complement strand
TCAGGAGTCAGGAGTCAGGAGTCAGGAGTCAGGAGTCAGGAGTCAGGAGTCAGGAGTCAGGAGTCAGGAGTCAGGAGTCAGGAGTCAGGAGTCAGGAGTCAGGAGTATGAGTATGAGTATGTGGATTCTGATCCCTACCAATAATTCATAATTCATAATTCAATCGTATTAAGGTAATCAGATTTTATTGCATGAGTTTACTGAAGAAAAATTTAAAATATCTCCATTTTTTACTCGTTAATAGTTTGCCGGTTTCAATAGCAAGAAGGCTACCGCTAGGTGGAGTCACGAAGAAGGCGAGGTGGTCAATTGGAATTTATGCAGGTCAATCTCCTGTTGAGTTAACAAGTGATAAGCGTGTCAAAAATCCTGTATTGACTCGTCGCGATGTGTCGGATGTAAGAGCTGCGTTTGTTGCAGATCCTTTTATGCTTAAGGTTAGATCGACTTGGTTCATGTTCTTTGAAGTGTTGAATCAAAAGACGGGTAGAGGCGAAATTGGATTTGCAACTAGTGAAGATGCCATAAAATGGAAGTATCAACAGATCATACTGGCTGAACCATTTCACTTATCGTACCCATACGTTTTTGAGTGGATGGATGAGTACTACATGATTCCAGAAACTCATGAAGCAGGTGCGATTCGCTTATATAAAGCATCTAAATTTCCCCAAGAATGGTCTTTTGTTGGCGATCTTCTCAGTGGTTCTTTATTTTTAGATGCTTCTATTTTTCGTTACGCTGACAAATGGTGGTTGTTTGCGGAAACTAATCCTCAACAAAGATTTGATACTCTCCGGTTATACTACGCAAATGAATTACTTGGTCCTTGGTTGGAACATCCAAAAAGTCCAATAATACAAGACAATGCACAGATTGCTAGACCAGGAGGTAGAGTTTTACGCATCGATGATCGTATTATTCGATACACCCAAGACTGCCAGTATGAATACGGGACTCAGTTAAGAGCATTCGAGATTACCGAATTATCAACGACTAGTTATCAAGAACAGGAAATTGAGAAAAGCTTAGTCCTCACACCAACCGGTTCTGGATGGAACGGCGCTGGTATGCATCACATCGATCCTCACTGTATCAATAATGGAACATGGATTGCTTGCGTCGATGGTCGGGGCTAGCACCGCTTCGCGGAAGTCAAAAGTCAAAAGTCAAAAAAAACAAAGCAAACTACTGTAATTGCACAGGTTGAGCTTGCTTGCTTAAAAGAACATAGGCATAACTTGTTAATTGAGGGATAGGGTGCTTTAACAAGAAATCTGCTGCAAGGTTAGAAAGTTGTTTGAGGGGCTTGTAACTTTCGTAATAATCATGACCAAAAAATCCCATATATTCTTCCACAGAAAACCCCATATTTTCAAACATTTTTATCTGCATTTTTGTGGGACCCTTACACAAATGATAGTATGCTGGAAATTTGCTTACATTGCCTTCTTTCCTTCTAGAAGGATCGTGCCAAAGAACCAGGGAATAAGCTATATCTGTTGGTAAGATGCGATTCAGGATAAAAGGTGGAGCATAAAGAGTTGGGAAAAAATGAAAAGCATAGCCGTTATCATTAAGAAGATGCATTATATTCTTATGAAAATTGGTTCCATCTTTGACATGTTCTGCTAGCTGGTGACTAAAAACAAGATCATACTTTTCTGTCAATCGCAAAGAATAACTTGTAATATCTACTTCTAACTTATGGTAGCCATCTGGAGCTTTTTTAAGTTCTTCTGCAGATATGTCCATGATAGTATATTGTAATCCCTGCTCTTGAACGAAATCTATTTTAAGAAATGGGTTGGCTCCACCACCAATTTCACATACCTTTTTGATTTGTGGTAGACGTGCTAATTCATGAACACGGTAATAGAAATTTACCCAAGCCTTAGTAAAAATTTCATACCCCACTTTCATATTTTTTTATCCCCTTATTACTTTACTGACAAGACTCTTTTACATCTTTGTAAAGGTATAAAGTCTAGCAATAGAACACCAAAAATTATCCTCACATTACTGTAAAAGGACAAATGAGAATTTTTGTCTGATATTCAGAGTACAACTAAAGAGGTATAATTTTTTATAAAGAATTGGATAAGCTTGCGTAAAAACCTCATGAATGTAACATTTCTTGAACTTTTGTCGGTGCGCTGCGCGACAACACACCCTACGTTACTTTTCGTTACATACTAACTCCTAACTATCGTGTTTGCTGGTTGTACTTCTTGGCTGCCATCGCTATGCCCAGAAAGCCCCAAAAAACCATTCCAGAGAATGAAATCATCAAGCTACTAAAAATTAGTTGTGCGAAGATAGCAAGACTAATTGAACGGGCAGCATTGGCAAACGAATCACTGCGACTTTCAGAACCTTGAAATAAGTAGTATAAAAGCAGCATCATTGACCCTAGATAAGGTAGAGCGCCGAACCAGCCCAGTGCGAAAAACGAGTCTAGAACCCCACTGTCAAGGACAATTGGTAGTAGTTTTCCACTATCTGGGTCAATAATCCATGTGCCACCCATACCCCTTCCTAATGCACTAGAGAGGGCAACGTTTATATTTAGGTTGTAATTTGTTGAGCGGTCTCTATAGCTTTGGTCTTGTTCCAGATTTGAGAAACTTTGAAAACGCTGTTGAATAATACTGCCAAAAGGCTCAATGGTTACCAATGGCACTACACACACCGCAAGTACCAAGATTGTCACCATCAAGCGCATTTGTAGCTTCGGTTTGAGATTAGCTAGCAAGGTGACTAATCCCAATAGCCAGCCTCCCCAAGCCGCACGCACCATGCTGAGCAAGAATGACAAGTAGCCCACTGCGGAGGCTGGGAGAGTTATTGGCTGTTTGTTCATCGTGAATAACAACAATAGTCCTGCCAGCATGGCAGTTGCGAACGGACTTGGTGAGTGCATTGTACTCCAAACACGAATCCCCAATGGTTTGGGCTCTCCCATGCTGGTCAGTTTTGTCTGGATTAACCAAAACCGATCCCAATCCGGTGCTATCATGTATTGCATTACCCCGTAACCACCCATGACTAACACACCCCAAATGAATACAGTCTGCATGTTTTTGCGATAGCTAGGATACTCTCGCCAATGCACAAATAAGTGGAAACCAAATAGGACAGGGGTGAGCCAATCCAGTACGGTGCGGAAAACCACTACCGGCGGGAAGTTTACAAGTCCCACAAGTGCACCATATATCACAGCGAAAATCGCCATGACGAATGGTAAGCCGCCCATCCGGTATGCCTTAGGTAAGTAGCGGACGAATGTCACAAAGGTCAGGAGTGAGACCAAAAAAGGTGTGACCAGAATGAAACCTTGTTCGTCCCAGCCACTGCGATAATCAATGAGGCGGCGAATTAATGCAATCAGAAACCACAACCACCAGGTGAAGCCGATGTAAAGGATGGGATATCGCACATAGAGTAACACGCCTACAGCAAAAGACGCCAGTGGAAATGTTTGGCGTAGCAGATTGAGAGCACCGCCAAAATAGCAAACCACAGAAAAGAATATTAGGGCTCCTATCGCTAGCCAAGGTAGGATTGGTTGCTGTTTTGGTGAAACTTCTGTCGGGGAAAGATCATTGGAAAAAGCTTGCCTGTAAGTCACTCAGCGTCTCCTGGTGTAACAGTCTCAGTTTGAGAAATAACCTTTGGAACACTTTCACGCCATGTACAAAAGCCCTGCCAGCGTCCATGGATAGAAGCCAGCCACTTCCGCCCTGCCAAAGTTCCTTCGGTTGTGGATAATCGTAAATACTGCACAAAACCTAATGCATCTCGCGTCCCTACTAGTATTGCCCAGAATCCAAACACAACCCTTTGCACAGGTGATAGGTATTCTAGCAAAGCTAGGGTTTCATTGTGAACTGCATTCATAAATGCGATTTCATTAAATTGATTGCGCTGATCCTCGTCAAAACGCTGTGCCTGATAATGATTGACCGCCACTTTTGGATCATAAATGAGTTTCCATCCAGATTGTTTCAATTTGAGACAGAACGCCAGTTCAAAGTGTACCTGCGCTCCCGTACCTCGCATCAACTGATTAAAGCGCAATCCAGCGATCGCACTGCGGCGATAACTCATGTTGACTCCTTTGAGGACATCAACTTCGCGGGCTTCACCAATGCCTAAGTGATGGTAGCCAATCACTCGCCCGAACCACTGTAGTTTTCCTACTACCGGTTGCGCACCATCTAACAGTTTTTTCCCTTGGTAAACCCAATCACGCCCACCTACAGCACCAATACGCTGATCTGAGATAAAGTAAGCTTCAATACGTTCCAGCCAATCGATGTGAGGTGCGGCATCGTCATCCGTAAATACAATGATGTCTCCAAAGGCAGCATCAAGACCAATATTCATTGCTGCTACTACCCCTGAAACTTTTACCGTCGCGGTAAGTAGTGGCATTTTTTCTGGGTTGAACCTTTCAAGGAATGTCCAGGTTTGTGCATCAGTATCACGTACGACGACGATGACTTGATCAGGTTGTCGAGTCTGCTTTTGCAGTGCCTGTAAGCAACGTGCTAAGTCTTGCGGACGGCGATAAGTCGGTATAATAACTGTAATCTTATCCATTATTCATGGTAGGCTTTTAGAATGTATTATATATAGTTAGAAGATACAGGCGCTTCAGGTAGGGTGATCGGTGTTGTGGATGGCGATAAGTGATTTCGCCTTAACTGCTTGAATAGATCCACATAGGTTTGTGCCATAGTCGTCCAGCTATACTGTTCTGCAACAGACCGGGCAGCTTTGCTCATCTGCTGCATCACAGTGCGATCGCTCACCAAGGAGGACAGTGCATCTGCCAAAGCATCGATATCGTCTGAGTCAGGTAAGACGATCCCGCATTCTCTTGACACCAATTCTGCACCTCCTGTCGCCGTTGCCGTAATTACGGGAAGTCCTGATGCAAGAGCTTCTAACAGCACCAGTGTACAAGCTTCGTAACGCGAGGGAAAGACAAATAAATCTACAGCCTGCATAATCTGCGCCACATCACGCCGATAACCCAGAAAATGTACGCGCTGATTTAACCCTAGAGATTCTGTCAGTTCCAGGAAGGGACTACCTTCAGTAGTACCCAAAACTACCAAATGTAAATCGGGAACTTTCACCAAGGCATGAAGGACTGTATCTAAATTTTTCCTGGGTGTACGGATGTCTCCGGCAAAAAGTGCCAAGGGGACATTCTCCGGAAGACCCCATGTTTGGCGAGAAGCTACACCAGGAGAAAACTCTTCCAAATCAACTCCATTGACAATCACCCGAATCTGAGAATTGGGTACTCCAATATCTACCAACTCCTGTGCTACTTTAACAGACACGGCGACAATGACTTTTGCTTTTTTAAAAGCCTGTTTTTCCCAATACGCATTTAGAGCAGTATACAGCCACTGATAAAACCCATAAATATCTCGACGAGTTCGGGAAATATGAACAGGCGATCGCAGCCAAGAACTATGTACAAAGTGTACAGCATTCACACCAGAGTCCCCCATTGTAATCGCTCCGTTGACTTTTAGCAAATCAAATTGAGAACGATTTTTCCGCAACCAAGCTGCACTTTTTTGTGAAAAAATGAAATCTTTTACCAATTCAGTAGGCCATTTCTCAACTGAAATCGGAATCCAGTTAACTTGACTACTCTGCTGTAATTCTGGTGCTACCTCACTCGCCAACAAGGTAAGATGATATCCTTGACGAATTGCTTCCTTGACAACTTCGTAGTTCACCCGTCCTTGACCATCACCTTTTTTTACCTTGTGGGTAACAATACAAAGTTTCACGTATTTAATTCCTGTAAAGGTTACAAATTAGAGAGCCCATTGGGGGCGATTTTAATTATCTCACTGCTAGAAAGAAATTCGATAAAAATCGGGGAAAGAAACTGAGACACAGCGCTGCTATAGTTCGCAGATCAAACTGCTGTTTACTCAACGCATGCCAAAGATAAGGTCGTGCTTGGGCTGACTGTTCAGATCGCAGCAAACCAATCCCCAAAGTTGTATTTGCCTCAAGCCATTTCTGCCTAAAATATGGCTGAAATTTCTCTAGGCAAGTATCTGTCATAAAACGTTCATAGCAGAACATTTCCGCCTTGGCTTTGCGTATTTGTGCCTGAGCATTTTGTCCACCGCTTTGCATTGTATCAGTTTGCTGATGTTCACGGTATCGAGTCAGTTTTTCCGGAAGATAATAAGCTCCACGACCAGTACGACAGCAAAGGAAAGTTAGATATAAATCCCACATACCGCTGACTTCTTTTGGAATACTATCCCAGTCAACCAGCTCATTGCGAATCACACAAGCAGCAGCAGTAGGTACAGATTTATCTACCACTCCAATTTCGTAGAAGGGCTGATGAATACCTTGCTTTAACTGATCTCGTTTGTAAGCCCGCGAATTTCTTTCCGTGACAACATCATCAATTTTACCTTGACCATCCATGATATATTGATCGCAAAAAGCCAGAATTATGTCTGGATGTTCTTCTAAATGTGGAACCAGCTTTTCTAAAAAGTCTTCATTCCACATATCATCATCATGGAGACTAGCAATATACTTTCCTTTTGCCATCTTAAAAGCATGAATTTGATTGGCAAACATACCCAGATTTTCTGGTTGTCTCCAATATCGGATGCGGGGATCTTGGAAAGATGCGACAATTTCTTGAGTATTATCTGTACTACAATTATCGGAAACGATAATTTCAATATTTCGATAAGTTTGTTTAACAGCGCTTTCGATAGCCTGCTTGAGATATTCTGGTCGATTGTACGTTGGGGTAACAACGCTAACTAAAGATTTTTGTGAGTTATATTCGTTCTGCATACTCTGAATTATGAATTATGAATTATGACTCCTAACTCCTGACTCCTGACTCCTAACTCCTGACTCCTGACTCCTGACTCCTGACTCCTAACTCCTTCAATGATTTCCAGAAAACGTAATGCTGTGGGTAGGGGAGTGTAGTTTTCAAGTACCCAACGCCTTCCTTCT
>CAIVAU010000074.1 GCA_903903925.1 uncultured cyanobacterium | reverse complement strand
TCAGGAGTCAGGAGTCAGGAGTCAGGAGTCAGGAGTCAGGAGTCAGGAGTCAGGAGTCAGGAGTCAGGAGTCAGGAGTCAGGAGTCAGGAGTCAGGAGTCAGGAGTCAGGAGTCAGGAGTCAGGAGTCAGGAGTCAGGAGTTGGGAGTTGGGAGTGGGGAGTAAAGAAGGCTCTGTGTCTGGCTTTTAGACGAAAGCATCGTACTCCACCTAGTTGCACGCTGCATTTATACTCAGGAACTTGGATTAAACAAAATACAAAATTTTTATTATAAGTAAATTCAATAACTACTTGTTTAACTATATAAAAAATAAATAGTTTGACCCACCCCACACTCCCCCCTCTCCCCACCCACCCCACACTCCCTGAGGTGAGGGGTCTGATAACACTTGACATACGCAAGACTAGAGCCTAAGAAAGAAGTAGCTGTAGTGATGGTTGAGAATAGGAGTTGAAAAGTATTTTGTTCTCAGGATCGAATCCGCACAATTCTTCTCTGAGATCAGATCGTTATGATATTTTACTTTCACTTATTGCTCTTGTTTGATAACAAATATTACACTAATGTCAGAAAAACCTCAGTGGTAACGCGGATGTGATTTACGGATATTTTGCACGAAATCTAGAGAAATTACGGTTTATGTATATTAATAGACAGGATATCCTAGGTCAAAGTTAGTAAATTACATCAACGCAGAATAGCCATAAATTATTTAATTATGGCATCTTAGTATATTAATGGTATTTTTTTCTCGATAAAGAATTTGAAGATACTAGGGATTGAGGCATCTGAAATAGAAAAGGGCTATAACAGGTGAGAGAAAGTATTGATCACAGATTTACGATTCATCAGGGTGTAGCGGTTAACTAAGAGTGATAAATATGCTAGGAGGTTTGGTACAAACAGCATGGGAGCAATATCCAAGAGCTTGTCAGGAATGGAAAAGCGTTTATCATTGCCACTACAGTGTCCAGATGAAAAAGTACATCGACTAACACAATACCCGCATGGAACGCTGATGCAGCATCAGGAAAAACCTGCCCACCAGTTGGCACAAAAGATTAACCAAATCATTGCTGATAACTCCGCTCCAGCAGGGATGCTGCAAGAAATTGCCCAAGTGCTAGGATCAGCCTTTCAAGTGGATTGTTGCTGCTTAGTTACAGTTATGGGCGAAGTTTCCAGTGAGGCAATTAGTGCTAACTGGGTTACACAAGAGTGTTTAGATCTGTCGCACTCAGGCAAGATGTTTTCTATGGAACAGGTGGACTTACCAGTAGTGCAATGTGCCTCTGAACCATTAACGATAGAGGACATCTCAACAATTAGAAACAGTCTGGTAATTGGATGTCAAGATTTACCACTACCGATTAAAGCTGTGTTGGCAATCCCCTGCCGATTTGGTGGCGAGAATAACGGCGTGATTCATCTGATCCAATCGCAGCCCTATGATTGGAGTGACTCAGAAAAAAATTTGCTGAAAGCTGTCGAGCCATCCTGCGCGATCGCTTTTTCCCAAGTAGTACAAGCACAGACCATCGCTTCTCAACAGCAGGATCTGCAAAGCTGCGATCAGCATCAAAGCTTGATCAAGCAATTAACAATACTAAGCCGCAGTAACTTGGAGTTGAATCAAATGCTTCAGGTAGCGATAGCCTCTACTGCTGAAGCATTAAGGGCAGATCGAGGTCTACTCATATTGCTAAGGTACAATGATCCGTTATTTAAAGTTCGACAGAAAAAACAAATTCCCACAGCAAGGGCTACTATTGTTGGCGAATGGTGTAGAGAAACAGAAACTTCTGTGACTGCTCGTGAAAACACCGCAGATAATTCCTTCTTGCTTTCCGAGTGTGGTTTATGCCAGCGTGCCTTTACTGACCCTGGGAAACCAGTGACGCTCAATGGCAGTACAGACCAACAGGATAATTTAACTGTTGCCCGAGTGTTTGCTCTGGCGGAATTGCCAGCGGTACTATTAATGCCATTGGAAACTCAGGGCAGAGTGTTAGGATTTGTTGTGATACAGCAAGCGGTTGCTCGTAACTGGCAATCATCAGATTTAAACATGGTGGAAATGGTTTGTGCCCAACTGAGCAATGCCATCATCCAAACACAGACACTACGGCAAGTACAGACCTTAGTTGATGAGCGCACAGCGCAGTTGCAACGCAGTCTGGACGTCCAAGCCAAATTGTATGAAAGAACACGGCAATACGTTGAGCAGTTGCGGGAACTGAACCATCTCAAAGATGAGTTTTTGAGCAATATGAGCGATCGCCTGCGCTACCCACTGACAAACATGCGTCTGGCGTTGCGTAACTTGCGTCAACCAGGAATAACTCCCGATCGTCATACTAGGTATATGGATATCCTAGAGCAAGAATGTACTAAAGAAATCAACTTGATTAATGACTTGCTGACGCTTCAAAGGTTGGAAACCCAACCAGAACGCCCACAGTTGGCAAGCATTGATTTAAATGCAAAAATACAGGACATAGCAGAATCTTTTGAGAAAATACTGGCAGCTAAAGGATTAAATATTTCTCTAGATTTACCGGAGGAGGCTTGCGTCCTGGAAACTGAGGTAGAGAGTTTTGACCGAATTCTCCAGGAGTTGTTAGCGAATGTTGGTAAATACTCGGAGCCAAATACGATAGTCCAACTGCAAGTCACTCACCAAGTGAATCAACAAGTTGATCAGGTTATTATTAAGGTAACTAACACGGGACTTGGCATTTCTGAAGAAGAAGCCAAATACATATTTGATAAGTTCCGTCGAGGTAGAGGAAGATGGACTCCAGGCACTGGCCTGGGTCTAGCGCTAGTCAAGTCTTTAGTACAGCATCTTAATGGGGCGATCGCTGTAGAAAGTATCCCCATAGAGGACTCTGACCTAAGCAATATTTGCTTTACCTTAACCCTGCCCCAATTTTCAGACGAAAGCAATCCATATTCTGAAAGTGACTAAAGAACAAAACATCCAACCAGAAGAACTTGATTTCACTGCCACCAGCGACGACATCTACCTAGAATCAGATTCGGTAAGTAGTGCAGTTGCTCTACAAACTGTGCAAGTCCAAATTGAAAAAATAGCAGAACGACAACGACAAATCACTGCTAAAATCCAAATTCCTCAACCAGTGGAACAAGTATGGAAAGTGCTGACAAATTATGAAGCCTTGGCGGACTTCATTCCCAACCTTACTAAAAGTTGTCGGCTTGAGCATCCTACTGGCGGGATTCGTTTGGAACAAATAGGCTCCCAGCGCCTACTACGCTTAAATTTTTGTGCGCGTGTCATTCTTGACTTAGAGGAATTCTTCCCTCAGAAAATTAGCTTCCAGATGGTAGAGGGAGATTTCAAAGACTTCTCAGGTAGTTGGTGCTTAGAGCCTTATTGCCAGAACGATCTGATCGGAACTTATCTTTACTACACAGTCAAAGTCTGGCCTAAACGGACTATGCCAGTTACTATCGTAGAGCGTCGCCTCAGTAAAGATATCGAGTTAAATCTTCTCGCCATTTGCAAGCGTATAGAAGAATTATCAAAATAGCCCTGCCCCCCTGCTCCCTGCTCCCTGCTCCCTGCTCCCTGCTCCCTGCTCCCTGCTCCCTGCTCCCTGCTCCCTGCTCCCTGCTCCCTGCTCCATGCTCCCTGATCCC
>CAIVAU010000073.1 GCA_903903925.1 uncultured cyanobacterium | reverse complement strand
GAATGAGGGTGTCTTTCTTGGATGCTTACTTTTTGAAACTATCAAACCGACAAGGTTGTAAAAGCTTTGCGGAATTCACACCACTTCTCAAGCATGCCGTGCCTCATTTGTCAATACCTTCTACTCGACCGGCGCTCTAGGGGTAGCTGGAACAAAGGGCGATCGCAAACTTTCTCAGGGTTGGGCGATCGCCTTTTGTTTTGTTTCTCCATTATTGTCTACCCACACTAGACTGTCAAGAGGCAATAGACACGGTTGTGATCGCCGTATCAAAAAAATCTTCAATACCGCTACCCAGCGCTTCAAGAAGGACAGATATTTTTTGAAAAGACACTGTAGAAGCTGAGTGGTCGTACCTTTCAGGGTCTTCTAACATATGAATGTACTGATGAGATATACGTTCTCCAGCTATAGCCGTCTTTTCTGAGATTGCACGAACAGAACGCGCTCCTCTCAAAGCTTTGAGCTTTTCACCAAGTTCTTTGTCCCAATAAATAGAAGCAATATACCTTGTGTCCAACATTATTCTTTTTTGTCTATTACTGTTTGACATAGGCTAACAGATTTTATATTCTATAGTCACTAGACAACAAAAGCGATCGCCCCTACCAATTTCTATTGGAGCGATCGCCCTTGTTGACCATATTGCTAGGCGCGTCAAGGTTTTAAGTCATGATGCGTAGTTTCATAATGCCATATAAATCCTAGAAGCAGTAGACAACGCCATTGACAGTAAGCAGCTGCGCTGTCAGCAAATTGCATGGCTAGCAAAACATAAATCAAAGCCCCCAGCGCGTGCCTCGAAAACAATCGCTAGGGGTAGGTTACATAACTTGTGTTCGTTATGACTATTGCCCAAACAATACCAGAAAATTCAGACGATCGCACGAGTATCGACACCTCAAATCGATACACAGAACCCACGTCAAGCAACGACATTGATTCAGCAGTGTCCTTGGAGTGGATTCAAAGCCTTCCCTCAGAGCTTAAGGATGCCGCGCTTTACAGGCATCTTAAGGCTATCGAATCAAGACCAACGCTAGTAGAGTCTTTTGCCCTAAACCAAGTGTTCTACCGCGCAATTTCAGGCAATAACTTCACCGAGTCGGCTGATAGTGTCGCTGCCAGGACTGGCTGTGACAGAAAAACAATTCTCAAGGGATTGTCCATTGCAGTGGAGCAAAACATCCTTGAGAAGAGCGATCGGCCAGGAACCAGCACAGAATATTCCTTCAAACCAGTAGAGGAATGGTTACCTGAGCCAGTAGTCCGTATTAAGGACTCCCGTACAAAGAAAATTCTAGAGTTTCCATCATCACATAATAATGAGTCAGTAGAAATTGAACAGCAACTAAACAGCAACTTGGAGGTAGTCCGCGAGACGGACTCGAACAACAATCTTGTTGTTTCTTTAAAAGAGTTAGAAGAACAACAACAACTTGATGTTAGCGTCCCTGCTGTGGACACCCCTAATTCGCCATGGAAATATGTTGGTCAGGGTATCGGCAGGGTGTATGTTTTGCCGGAACTAGATGCTGACACAGGCAAAAAGATTGAGTCGATCCACTCTGAGACTAAAGAACCGCGCCAAATCATTGTGAAACGCGCTGTGGATTTGTTGTACAAGCAAATTGCTGGAATCCCGAACTTCATTGACGATAAGCCTGCTAAAGTGTTGCCTCAGAGAGTAGGGGCAATTAACGCGATCGCCGTGACCGTAAACGTGCAAGGGATTCCCGAAGACGTGTTTATTGCGCTCCAAGCGGCAGGAATTGACTTGGGGTTAGGGACGGCTGAGCGATTGTGGTTGAAGTATAGTGATAAGTTTGAAGCTGCTATAGCTTACACCATAGCCCAGGACGCAGCTGGTAAAATCAAACAAAGCAAAGAAGGTTTCTTCCGTCGGTCCTTGGAAGAGGGTTGGAATTTGACTGTAAAACCCCAAGTACTTGAGAAAGAGGTTAAGCCAGAAAACAGTAACGACGAGCCAACGGCTGAGGAAATGACGTTGATTGATGAGGCGATCGCCACTGGTCGGGCTAAAGATAAGTACTATGGGACGCATGGATGGTTGGTGATTCGGCTTTCTGGGCATTCGGAATGGTGGCGGGATTTTCTTTATAAGTAGCCAAGACTTTACCAACCACAATAACTATCATCGTACTTACCAATAACGAGTAACTGTATAATTGTCTAGCACCGTATCTACGCTAATGATAGGGATTGTTTCTGTGAGTGCTTGGGCAACCAAAAGCCGATCAAAGGGATCTTTATGATGGAATGGCAGAGTCGCGATCGCGGCTGCATGAGCAACTTTAATCGGTAATATTTCCAATTCGTTAACATGGATTTGATGCTCCATCCATGCTTCAAAATTTCCAGGAATTTGATACTTACCAATACTAACTTTGATGGCAATTTCCCAATAGGAAGCAGGACTGAGCAAGATGTCATTCAGGGGATCGATAATCAAATCACGGGCGACTTGACTCAGGGCACGATCATTAAGTACAAACCAGAGGAATGCCTGAGTATCGAGCAGAAATTTCATGGCATTAAGTCATGAAAGTCTTCTAAGTGGTTTTGGTCTTCAGACAGGATAGTTAGGGTTCCAATTGCACTACCAGGTTGGCGAGGCTGGCGGAGTGGTTGGGGTTCGACAATCAGTCTAGCGACAGTGCGATCGCCAGAAAAAATTTGCACTTCTTCACCGGGTTGCAGACTTGCAATTAGTTCAGGTAAGCGAAGTTGGGCTTCTGCTAATGGAATCCGCGTCATTGTTTTGTGCTTTTTGGTGAGCGCTGCTGCTTAATTCTACATTAGCAAGGATAACAGTCAGCTTGAAATCCACGCATGTAAGTGGTCTATAATTTTACCAACACCATCCCTGCTGCTTTAGGGTCAAAGTTAGGGGGGAAGATAGTAGGACATGGATATTTTACAAGGAAACGTCTACATGTCTGAGAACTAGTACTTTTATTTGTGTATTGCACTTCTTGCAGGTGGGCACCAGAGAAGTCGGCACCAGAGAAGTCGGCACCAGAGAGATTGGCAACAGAGTTGCGACAGAAGAAGAGGTCATAATCACGGTAGGCAACAGAGAAGTAGGCACCAGAGAGGTTAGCATCATAAAAGGTGGCACCAGAGAGGTTGGCACCAAAGAGGACGGCACTCGATAGGTGGGCACTCGATAGGTGGGCACCACAGAGGACGGCACCTTCGAGGTGGACACCATAAAGGTAGGCATCAGAGAGATCGGCGCTAGAGAGGTCGGCATCCAAAAGATAAGCACCAGAGAGGTGGGCACTTTTGAGGTTGGCACTTTTCAGATCGGCACCAGAGAGGTAGGTTTCGTTAAGTGGAGTATGATCTAATGGAACATCAAGTTTTACTAGTTCTTGAAGTGCTGAAATTCTAGCCGGACTATTCTTTTGTCCCTTAGCAGCATCAACAGTACGCCAAAGTCGCTGAGTCCTTATCTCTCTCTCTGCAAAAAATCCTAGAAATATCGTCAAACCTACTAAAGGAATCAAGCCAAAACCAATTAATTTTAAGAGATTATTCCGCCTATATTTAATGCTTTTTTGAATAAACTCACTTGCTAAACCTGATAGCGTGAAGAGCGAAGCTTGCTCTTTTTGAAAAGCCTTAGCTTCATTTAGCTGTTTACCTCTAAGCAGATAATCCTTTGACTTTCCCTGGTCTCTCCATTCGGTAGCGGTTGATTCAATTTTGCGGTGTTGTATTAACTTCTCTCGATTACTATCAATCCATTCTCGTAAGCGCTGCCATTCACGAATTAATGCTTCATGAACAACTTCTACTGTTTCTTCTGAAGTTTTATCATTACGTCCTGTCACTACCAAACGTGCTTCAAAACCAGCTAAATGAGTGACTAATTCCCAATTCTCTCTCCCAATATCCTCTTGAGTAGCAACACGTCGAGTATCTTCTGTCGCTTCACCCAATCGCACTAATGCCAGAAAAATGCGTTGCGCCTGCCGCTGTTTTGATTCACTCAGTCTGGAATAAACTTGTTCAGCATGTTTCACTAGTGCTTGTTTTACACCACCAATTTCATCATATGCTCTGTGAGTTAGTTCCCCATCTTTCTGGTTATCCCACAATTGTGTTAAAGCAAATTCTAATAATGGTAAATTACCCGGTTCACTCCCAACATCATCTAATAGTCTTTCAGCTAAATGCGCTTGGAACTGTACATTTAACTTGTGAGCAGGTTGTTCAATAGCTGCCCGTAATTCTTCTCGACGCATTAATCCCAATGGTTTGTGCAAAAATTGCTGTAATGCCTCACAGAAAGGAAGATAAGAAAGGACATAACCCAGGGCTATTTCATTCTACTTGAATAACCGATATGGTAATGAGGTCCTCCATGATGCCACCAAGAGATGTCTCAGCCTTTGCCGACTTACCGGATACCCGCCGCACTGCAGGACAACGCCACCGTCAAGCCCTGTGTTTGGCATGATTCACCCTAGCGGTTGCGGCGGGCAATCGGGGTTTTCTCGCCATTGGGGATTGGTTGAAAGCCTATCACGACGAATTGGTGGTCCTATTTTCACCGCCCAAAGGACGCTTACCGTCCTACAGCACGATTCGACGCACGTTATTGCGGCTAGAGTATCAGGTTTATGCCGCCTGTTTATCCCGGTTTTTCGGGGTGCAACCCTCTAAGGGAGAAACTATTGCGACCGATGGCAAAGTGCTGCGGGGGTCCTATGAAGCCATCAGCGATGACCCAGCAGTGGATTCCCATCCTGCCATTATGTTGGTTACCGCCTACATTGTCGAACGAGGACTGATTCTCGAACCCTATGAGGTGGAGTCAAAGACGAATGAAATCACCGCTTTACCCGCGTTCATCCAACAAATGGCACTTCAGGGAGTGGTGTTTGCGTTTGATGCCATCAGCACCCAAAAAAAACGGCTCAGGTCATCCTTGAGAGTGGCAACGATTACCTGGGAGCCCTCAAAGGCAACCAATCAGGGTTGTTAACAGCGGTAGAAGCCAACTTTCAAGCCCAACAAACTGTACAACAGATTGAGAAAGGGCATGGTCGCATTGAAAAACGCACCGTCAGCATTAGTCATCAACTCGATGGCATTCCTGATTTCCCAGGATTATGCACTTTGATTCGAGTCGATTCCGAACGTCAAGTCCATCGGGCAAACATGATTGAAGTTTCCCTCGAAACTCGCTACTACGTTGCCTCTTTTCGCGATACGGCACAAGCCTTTGGGGAGCGAATTCGAGGCTATTGGGGAGTGGAAAACAAGGTGCATTATGTCCGAGATGTCACTCAGGGGGAAGACGCTTCACGCATTCGGACCCCACCCTTGGTCCAAATTTGGGCACTGGCACGCAACTTTGCCCTCAATTTATATCGTGACAACGGCTTTCAGAACATGGCTCAAGCCCAGCGTCGGGCTGGTTTTAGCCTTAACACACTCAAAGACCTATTTAGAATGAAATAGCCCTGGAAGACATTGTGTCACTTAATTGAGTGCGTAATGAATGATGGAATGCCAATGGAAGATATAAAACCAAGACCTAAGTTCCATGAAGAAATGCGACAAGCCCGCAATGCTGAAGAAGCTTTGTTGGCAGTATTAAATGCTTGCGCGAGAGTGACTAAGACAATCTCAGAGATTAAATGGCCTTCTCGTGACGCTTTTGGTGCGTGGATTGCAAGGCTTCAAGGTCAAAGAACAGGATCTGAAAATGTGCTCGCCCTCGAATGTCTAAGCTTTTTAGATTTACAGCACAGTATTCTATTTTCCAGAGATCTCGAAGGCGCTAACCTCTATCGCGCTAACCTCTCAGGCGCTTATCTCTCAGGCGCTAACCTCTCAGTCGCTAACCTCTCAGGCGCTAACCTAGATCGCGCTGAACTCTCAGTCGCTAACCTCTCAGACGCTAACCTCTCAGGCGCTAACCTAGATCGCGCTGAACTCTCAGTCGCTAACCTCTATCGCGCTAACCTCTCAGGCGCTAACCTCTCAGACGCTAACCTAGATCGCGCTAACCTCATTGACGCTAACCTCATTGGCGCTAACCTCATTGGCGCTAACCTCGATCGCACTAACCTCGATCGCGCTAATCTCATCAATGCCGAAAACCTAACCCCTGAACAAGTTAAGCAAGCCCAAAATTGGGAGAAAGCAAAGTATGACGAGGAATTTCGTGCTCTGCTTGGTTTACCGCCAGAACCCGCCAACTAGATCCGTCTCTCAGGCTAGATCTCAACCGTGGAAAGGAAAGCGTCTCGCCGTCATCTCGCGTAGTGCATAAGCTCATTTTGGTTTCACCTATGAGAATATATGGAAATCCTGCTGATGCGATCGCTCTATGGGTCAAATGAACAACCAGGACTGGAAAAGGTGGCGAATCATCTGGAGGCTGCAATAGCGAAGCGAGTAAAGCGTTCGCGAAGCGTCTCCCTTGGGAGAAGCGCAGATCGCGGAGATTTATCACACTTACAAGCGGTAGTAATGAAAAAACAAATTGTTGTTGCGAGTGTTCTAGCACTGTTAGTCTGCTCTAAGTTTTTGGAGGATAAATTTTTATTTCACAGTTGTTTGCTAAAAACTTAGCAATGGATTTGCTTTTTGTGCATAAAACAACAGCATGGGCATAATTACCTTCCACAGGCTTATGATAAATTTCTAACCCTTTTTCAAAAATAAGCCGAGCTTCGATTGATACGACAGCATTTTTGCCAATCTTCTGAGCCCTAATATAGCTTTCTTCTATTGTTGTTAGCTTAAGTATGTCAACAGACATCTCAGGGTCTTTAAAAGCTGCTGAGGTTGGTCTATTTTCTTCCCAGTTAAATTGACCTGGATGCAACCACCTCAACAACGTGTCAGAAGGCTTAACTTGATAAGGCTCAGCCATTTACTCAGTTATTGAATTTTAAATAACCAATCTAGTATAGGATATAACTCCTCTAGATGGAATTCTCCTTCAACATCTGATTCTCCTTCAGTCTTTAAATATTCAAACGGATGTTCGGCTGACGTTGAGACATAAATTTCTACCTGCCTTTGAGGAAAACGGTTTCCCGCCCACTCGAATAGAACCATACCATCAGAGCATGGAGCTATAAATGGCTCAACTTTTGAAAAATCAAGTCCTCTCCTTATGCAGTAAGTACGAAGATGAGAATAGAGAGTTAAAGCTAGATCAATCTGGTCAGTAAAAAATCTGGGAGCATTATAACCATCCCACTTATCTTCTAAATCAGATAAGTGAATTATCCTTTGATAAGCATTAGTATTTTTCCGCCAATCAAAAACTGATTGCTTGCGAGTATCAATAAATAACGAGGTGTCCTGAGGAATATAAACATCATTCAAATGTAACGAATTAGCCTTAAGGAAAACACTCTGGAAAATGGAAAAAAAGTCAATTTGTTCTGCTATTGTAGCTAAAGAAATATTTGTAACTGGAATAGCGTCAATACAAGTGTTTTTGCCTGTGCCTGTTTTCATATTTTCTCCTTACTATTACTCTAGAAAAGCTTCTTTAACAAAAGAGAGAAGAGTGTTTAAATCAGTCTTCCATGATTGAATTATATTCTTCATTTGAGAGTTTTTTTCATCAGGTGTACCATCTTTTAAATCTCTATGAAAATTCGCCGTGAAATTTACAATAGGTATTAATAAATCATTTTGTGTCTTCTGAAAAGCTGCTTTCTGAAGAGCAATTATCAGGTTAGTGTTGTCAAACTTATAAGTAAATTGAACAAGTGCATTAGGTGATTCTCCTTGAAAGACTTTCCATTTTCCAGGCGCAATTAACTTATCTAAAATAATATCTTGGCTATCTTCTTCTTTGTCTAGAATAACATAAGCATTTATATTAATACCAATCGCTTTATAGGCAAGAAAAGGAACAGCATCAATATACTTATAAGTCATCTCAGGCACTTTAAAATCAAGATGATCTGTATCTAGTGATTCCCAAAAAGAAATCTTTCCAACTTCAGCTACTATATTGACTCCGTTGTTAAAAAAAACTTGAGACACCTGAGGGATAGAAATAGGCGGCATTGCTAATTCCCAATCACTCGGTACAATTTTATTGTACTTCAGAAAGTCAGGATTCAAAATCGATGGGCTTTGATTTTCAGCCACCACAACAATCGAAAAGTCCCGAACTTTAATATTTGTATCAAGCATCAGATAATTAACCCTCACCATCAACTAATAATGCGTGCATCTGAGTTAAAGTACCAGTTCATGAACTGCACAACTACATGACCACCTAGCTAAAGAAGTCATAAATTTAAAAACCTAAGTTTTTTAAAACTACAGTTTCATTCTACAACAACAGATTCTCGCTGTCTTCCGCACCAAAAAATCAACTTTTTACCGTATCTTTATAATTGAGGCGCAGTTGTAAGCATTGGATTTATCATGGCATGGCTGGAGGGGTGCGCATGTTCACGTACGTTTTAAGGCGCAGTATATCATACTGGCAATCAGTTTGTAAATAATTTACCAAGGACGATTTCTACTGCGCCTGCGATAAAGCACTCATGCAAATAATTTACATACATCCTCACCCCTCGTTCCAATCCACCAGTTTTTCTTCCACACAAGCCACCATCCATTGCGGATACTTAACAATCAGCCGCCTGACCATTATTCGCAGCGAAGAGAGGTAGGAAGAAAGATTTGATGAAGAGCACTTTTTCATGATTCGTTCTGGTGCGGAAAATCCGCACCCTCGCTCTTGCTCGATCGCTCGCAAGAATGAATTAGACGCTACTCACCACACCGCCTGAGATTCAGGTTGGTTTGTTCATTGTTGCTCGTTGCCAGATCTCCCATTACCCGGTTGCTGACCGATCAAGTACTGCCAGATCCGGTTAATCTCAGCCTGCCATGCTTGACGGTCAATTGCAGCTTGTTGCCTGTCCGCTGCTGCCTGCTCAGCAAGGTTGTTGACGTTGGCTGTCAAGGCATCAATAGCGTCATTTTGCGCTACTACCAGATCCCCTACATCAGCCAGAAATGTTTCTAAGCGAGATAGGCGTGCTTCTGTAGACTCAGGTTGGTTTGTGGTCATAGTTCCCTTTTAAGCTAACATTTGTTGGTTAGCCACGTATTATTATGATATAACTTACCGTTAAATTATACTATGCGAATGCTAACAACTCAAGCCTATATTAGACTGAACAGCCAAAAACCAGCTTTGAACATCGAAGAGTTTTGTTTAGAATGGATACCCAAGCTTTATGGCATACACCCTGATGATCGTTTATATCGAAAAGCTTGTATTCGAGAAATGGTGAGACTTATGCAAGGTGCAGTCAAGCCATCAAGCGTGGACAAAAACTGGGATTTCTTGGAACCAGACAAGGGGTATCCTTCCTATGTTAAGCCTGTTCTGACATTGGCTCACCAGCAGTATCGCATCATGGAAACCTTGGGCGTTTTGCCCAAATTTACACTTGATTATGACGATAGTGAATAAAAACCGGAATAAAAAAACGGTAAATCCTTGACCCACCCAGCGAGGTGGGTTTTTAATTAGGGTTATGTTCAACCGTTGGACGAGCAAATGACCAAACAACACAAGCAGAACGAAGACTAATGGAGTGCATTACTGCACAATTAAGCATTAAAACGTGTCGGGAACTCCTAGATATTCAAACCCGCGAAACGATGAATCAGTATTTAAAAACTCTCGATTTATTTGGTTCAAAACGTCTCGGCTGGGAGGATTTGCGGCGGATTCTAGAACTTCAAACCTTCTTAGGATTGAAGCACGGGCGCAACAGTAAAAGCGATTTTTGTGATTACACAAGTGAAGAACTTGCGACAGATTTTGCCAACCATGGAATCAATATTGAGGAGCGATTCAATCGGATTCAAAATAAATTTCTAATCAGACAAAAGCTGCCACAGGGTGGGCAGCCGATCCAAGAAAGATACAAAAATGGCGATTAGCCAATCTAACTCGGTTCTCTTGATATGTCATCAACGACCGCAAAAAAAGTTACATGCCTTACTGAGTAGGCTTGGAGAGCGATCGCCTGCCAAATTTATCCCACCGACTTTTCGCCCCACTACACTTCCTACATTTTGATCCACAACGCTAAAGCCCTTATTTGTCATCACTGACAAGCGACAACCATTTTGCCAACAGTTCACTTTGGAGACAGTAAAAAACCAGCAGATAGCTAAACAAAAAACTTGTCATACAAGAATGCTACAAACTGATAATGCTTGCAGTGCAAGTGACTTGGGCAATGTCAGCGAGAGGGAAAAGCTAAAATCAATCCCCTAAACCCGTACTAGGAGAATGCATTTTCGCCTCCAGGAAGGGCATTTGTAGTACAGGAATCGCATCAATTCATACAAGAGGCTTTCCCCATTCTCACGGAATACACAACCACATCACACACAAACGTTAGGAGGTTTTAATCATGATGGTGATCGATGATTGGCTGGCGATCGCATCCAATCTGAAAGGAGAATGCGAGAAGATTCGCGGTGGGAGGATTAGCGATCGCACTTGGCGTGATTGGGAAAGATTATGCGGCGCAATTTATAACAATGGACAGAGATTTTCTTCTCGTTCGTACACCTTGGAACAAACACAATTACTGCTGTGTCTGGCATGGCTACGGAGACACAATTCCCGTGAAAAAGTCACGTACAAAAGTGTGCGAGATTTCTGGAGTGCTAACCAATTCAAAGTTGAGGAAGCTTATGACCAATACTGCAAAAATCCGCAGCCAACTAAAAAGGTGGATGAGCCGTCCCTTTTTTTGTTGGCTCAAGTAAAGCAGTGTTGTGATCAAATTGCTTGCACCAACCTTTCACGAGAATGCTGGTCCAAATGGAAGCAGCATCTAGGGATTAAAAAAAATAGCCGATACACAGAGGAATACAACGCAGCGTTACTGGTATTTATGGCTTGCTGGAGGCAAGACCATCCAACAACAGCATTCCCCTCTGTTCGTCGATTGCTGATAATGATGAACGATTATTCGCGGTCAAACATGACCCTAGAGACTGCATCCAGCGGTCAGATGCAGCACAAATGGGAAATGCAGGGATGCTTGGGCAAAGATTTACCCAAATATCTTGCTGCAAACGGCTACAAAGTAGCACTTTCTACTTTGTACAAATGGGGCGATTTCCACAAGAAGTCACATTACTCGATCGCGGAATTACACGAATGGAAACGATTAGCACAGGAGAAAAAATATGGCAGCGCGTAACGGGAAGACTGCTGAATTAACTCTAAGACCAGAAAGTTCAGAGATTGAGACGCAACCCAAGTCAATCGTCAGACGTAGAAAGGGAGAAATAACAACCCAAGAGACGAATGCTGAGGCGATCGCCATTGAAGAATTAGAAATTGCCTTTGACGACGACTTGCGTGGTGCAATAATCACTCGGCTGGTGCGGGATAAGGCGCTAATTCTGGAAGCTGCCACCCAAGAAAGGCAAGTTTCACAAGCAATAGAACTGGCTCGGCTTGAAGCTGTGGACAAAGCGCGATCCGAGGGAAAAGCCCAAGCGCGTAGCATCATGCGGGAGAAGAAAAAGCAACAGAAAGCTGCCGCACAAAAGAAATTCATTGAAGTTGAATTGTCGCAGTTATTGGATAGCTGTGAGCATTTACCATACGAATCGATGAAGCGCACTATCGATCAATTCGCTCGTGCCGTTGGCGTTAATTTACAGTGGAAGGAGTCAGAAGATGGACAATTCGAGTGCATTCCAACTTTCACCTGAAATGGAAATCCTCACCGAATCCTTGCAAGAGGGTAAGGAGCTAGAAGGGATTATAAAAGTCATTCAACAAGAAGTTGGTTTACAGATAGAGGGGCACTTACAAGAGTTTTACGGCAGCGTTTCACAAATGAATTTATCTGCCATTGAAACCATGTACACCGAACTGGCCAAAATCAAGGAGCAATCCGCCACCATGCAAGGGGTGATGGAGCGGCTAAAGTCGGCTGTCGCCCCTGACCTTCCCGAAGTTGGTGATGAGGTCATTAGCTTCCGCCAAGCTATTGACAATTTAGAAAAATATGGCAGTATCATTCCTTCTTCATCGGATATTGTATCCGCCCAATTTAGATTGCAGAAGAACCACGCTTGGTCGATAGTTCGGCAGGCTCTAGCAAAGTTATTAATAAAGAAAATAGAGGAGGTTGTACGTGGAAGTAGCACAATTTCATAGGGCATTTTGGGACTACAAATCAAACACCGGAATAGGCAAGATTCATTACCAAGCACTGGGTATTATTGCCTTTGTCTTTGAAGATGAGATTCCGAAATTCGACACAAACTTTCTAGATGACGACGAGGTTAATTATTATCGAAACAAATACAAAAAGGCTGACAGAATCCTAAGTATCGGGGTTCAAATTGACAGAGATGTGGATTTGGTTCACGTCAGGAAAGCGGGTGATTATTTCGTTTTTGAAGAATTGAATTTAGAAATTAGACTTGAGTCACCCTCAAGATATTTTCGTGCCACAGGGAACCAAGAATGGATTCTCATAGAAAATGCACCACTTGTTGAGTACAAGCGGTGTGACTCTCTAATTTGTGTGTCTTAATACACGCTCGTTAAGCGCATACCGGATTATTTTATGGCAGAGAAATCAAAGAAAACGGAAAACAGTTCACTCAATCTTTCGGATCTAAAAGGTAGTGTCAAAAACGCGATAGTTTTCCCAGACAGTCACTTTGGACTAGAATCAGCAGTTTGGGATAATGCCCAAAGAATCGCTGATATGCTGCCAGTAAAAGTCCAGGTGTTTGGGGATCTCGACGAGAAAACTGTCGCTGATGCCGTAGACAAAGCTAAAGGGGCGGAAATTCAGTCGAAATATTGGACTGAATATTCAGCGGCAGTTAGCCGGTATCTCAAAGCTTTCCATAAGGTTCAAGAAAAACAGTCTGAAACTGCCGAGAACGTGGCAGAGGCAAGGTTACGACAAGCTGAACTTGAGCAGGAGTTGGGGACAACCCTGGCGTCAATCGAGTCAAGGTATCGGCAGGTAGTTGGAACCTATAGGAGTGCGATCGCAGGAACGCAAGATGACCTAGATATAGGTTTGGCACGAATCGCTAGCCAGTACGCGACGGCGAAAGCGAAGAAGGACGAAAAGGAGCAGACCGATGCCAAGAAGGAGGAAACCCCCTACGCTAAGCAGACTGCCTCATTGGTTGACAGATTCAGAAAAACAAGAGAAGCCCGTTACGCGGGGGGCAGTGGCGGTATCACTCGTCGCATCGCCGGTACGTAACAAGGGGTGCGGAAATTCCGCACCCCTGACCCAAAGGATCATCACTTCACACTTTATAAATTATGTCCCAAGTCTGTAGAGTCCTCAGATGGATGTGTGCTTTTATCATTTCGTTTGCAAGTGCCCAGGTGGTCGCTCTCCTCCCTTGGTCAAGTCTTGTGATTGGGGTCGCAGCAACGATTGCCTACATGCTTGGGCAAAAGGATGGATCGATATTAATGCAAGTTATAGCGGTTGGGCTGATAGCTGGGTGGACAAAATGCTTCATTGGATAGCGCCGGGGGCGCAAGGGTTGCTGTCGATCCTGCTTGTAACTGTGGTTAGCAAGCACAATCCTCTATTATTTGTGCCAGCTAACATTATGGCGATCGCTCTCGCAGGGAGCGCTGCGACAGAGTTATGCCGCAAAGAGAAGGAATACGAGGACATTGAGCGGAGAGAGGATATGCTCTTTACCCTGAAGGAAGTTCAGGGGGAGGAGCAACTAACGTTTCTGGAATCGGCAGCTGAGGCGAAACTAGAAAATGAAAAAGCCGATAAAGAGATGGAACGGCAGCTGAAACTCCTCCAAGAAACCGCACCCCTATTCAGCGACTTGCTCTCTTTGACGGGGAGAAACGGGGCTGTCGAGCGGATGGCATTGGGAATGTTGCAGGGCGGTTCCCCTTTGGGGGAAGTACTGATCGCCACAGCCGACGCGGAGATTCGCCTAGAACAAGCCAAAATGACAGCGGCTCTCCAGCAAAGAGAGATGGAAATTCAATCCCAATCCCAAGCACAGGCACAAGCAGCAACGGTTGTTGCCACCCCCACCCATGCATCTATCGAACCTTCAGGAGTTACAGCAACAGATATCAAGAGAGCAGGGGGCGTCGTCGGGATAAGAACTGAATGTGTGGAAGTAAAGAAAGCACCCAGCTACCAACGCCTAGTGTTCAGCGTTAAAACCAACGATTATGGCTTACTGGCCAAATGGAAGGCAGCTGCAAAGCTGGCGCTGGGAGAACGGAACGACCTGCCCATGTATGTTTGTGGCAAAGAACAGATTGCCGTCGAAGTGCCACTCCTACCCGAGGAGCGCACTTTCTACGACTTTCCATTACAGCAATGGAACGTTGGCTCACGTTTGTTGATCCTCGGCAAGAGTCTCGACGGGGAGGTGCGGATTGATTTAGCGTCCGAAGACACGCCCCAGGTGCTGGTTGTCGGGACAACCGGCTCGGGCAAGTCAAACTTCCTGCGCTCTGCCGCCTACTGCCTACTACAGCAGGGGGCAAAGGTCGATATCTGTGGCGGGAAGGTAATCGACTATGAGGATTTTCCGGCTCGCTTCCCAAGTATAAGCTTCAACGACATGGGGCGGACCGGTGAGTATGTGAGTGAGTATTTTGCGGAGTGCGACATTCGTAACCAAATGACCAAGGACGAGCTGTCAAAGCAGCCGGCCTGGGTACTTATTATTGATGAATATAAAGGAACAGTACCCTACGACGAGAAGCCACGAAAACTCTACGACCAGCAGCTTTGTGAGGTAGCAAGGCGCGGACGCGGGTTGAAGATCCACCTCATTGTGGGACTACAGCGGGGGTCAAAAAGGACGTTTTCCGACATTAACAATATGCCAGAATATGGCAAAATATCGTTGAACGTAGACAAAATTTAGGACAATTTTAGGACAGTTTGGCAGCTAATAAGTGGACACTAGAAGCCGTGAAGTAACAGTAGACCTATCGCCCTACACTGGGAACT
>CAIVAU010000072.1 GCA_903903925.1 uncultured cyanobacterium | reverse complement strand
TTTATATTACCGAGTGAGTGGCAAAAAAGGCCAGAATGTTCAAGTATAGGAGGAAGCGCTGCACTAATTCAGGACTCAGGAGTCAGGAGTCAGAACTGATTAAGGGTTTGGTATCTGTCTCCACATCTGACAACCTTATTATCTACCGATTTTTTAACAATTCTGACGGATGTATTCTGAGCCTCTGATAGCATCACCAAAAGATATAGGCGTTGCGTATTCGCGCAGTATTCTCCGCAGGTAAAGCCTGATTTGAAGGAGGTAAGAGTCGCGATCGCAGTGCTTCCTGTGTGAATTACCTACTGAATATTAAAACTGGTCATTTTTACTAAATTGCCAACGCTGAAGTCTACACTGGAAACGCCATCTTCAGAAATACCACTAGGTGTAAAATAAGCAATTATGTCTAAAGTTCTTGTCTCCGATCCAATTGACCAAGCCGGGATTGATATTCTCTCCCAAGTTGCTACTGTAGATGTCAAAACGACTCTAAAACCAGAGGAACTGTTAGAAATCATCGGTGAATACGACGCACTCATGATTCGTTCTGGCACCCGCGTCACCAAAGAAATCATTGAAGCTGGGACGCAGCTAAAAATTATTGGTCGTGCTGGTGTAGGTGTAGATAATGTCGATGTTCCTGCTGCTACGCGCAAGGGAATTGTGGTTGTTAATTCTCCGGAGGGAAACACGATCGCAGCTGCAGAACACGCCCTCGCTATGATGCTGGCTATGTCTCGTCACATCCCCGATGCCAACGCTTCAGTGAAACGTGGTGAGTGGGATCGCAAAACCTTTGTTGGTGCAGAAGTTTACAAAAAAACTCTGGGGATTGTTGGCTTAGGTAAAATTGGCTCTCATGTTGCCAATGTTGCCAAAGCAATGGGGATGAAACTGTTAGCTTTCGACCCCTTTATTTCTAGAGATAGGGCAGAACAGCTTGGCTGTCAATTGGTAGATCTCGATTTGCTGGTGCAGCAAGCAGATTACATCACGCTACACATACCTAAAACTCCAGAAACCACCCACCTCATCAATGCCCAGGCCTTAGCAAAGATGAAACCTACCACCCGGATTATCAACTGTGCTCGCGGTGGGATCATTGATGAAGAAGCTTTAGCCGTAGCGATCAAAGAGGGTCAAATAGCAGGTGCAGCACTAGATGTGTACGAGTCAGAACCGCTGGGCGATTCCCCGTTAAGGTCACTAGGGAAAGAAATGATCCTTACTCCTCACTTGGGCGCATCCACCACAGAAGCCCAGGTAAATGTCGCGATAGATGTTGCTGAACAAATTCGGGATGTGCTATTAGGATTACCAGCGCGTTCAGCAGTGAATATTCCCGGACTGAATCCCAACGTGTTGGCAGAACTCAAACCCTACATGCAACTAGCAGAAACCTTGGGTAACTTGGTAGGACAGTTGGCTGGTGGACGAGTGGAATTGCTCAACGTCCGACTACAAGGGGAACTGGCAACAAATCAGAGTCAGCCATTGGTAGTTGCAGCCTTGAAAGGGCTACTTCACCAAGCTCTACGGGAACGGGTAAACTATGTAAATGCTAGCATAGAGGCAAAAGAACGAGGAATTCGCGTGATTGAAACGCGAGATGCTTCAGTGAAAGATTATGCAGGTTCTCTACATCTAGAAGCCACAGGTTCTCTGGGTACTCATTCTGTTACGGGCGCTTTGTTAGGCGATGGGGAAATCTACCTGACTAACATTGATGGTTTCCCAATTAACGTTCCTCCAAGCCATCATATGCTATTTACCCTGCACCGCGATATGCCAGGGATCATCGGCAAACTCGGTTCCATACTCGGCAGTTTTAATGTCAATATTGCCAGTATGCAGGTAGGACGCAAAATTGTCCGTGGTGATGCAGTTATGGCTCTTAGTCTAGATGACCCTTTACCCGATGGAATTTTGTCAGAGATTACTAAAGTGTCGGGAATTCGGGACGCTTATACGGTAGTTTTGTAAGGAGTCATTAGTCATTAGTCATTGGTCATTAGTCATTAGTTAGGAACGAAGAATGAGAACTGCCAACTCCTATAAGGGCAAACGACAGTCCGCCCCTACTCACTCCCAACTAATGACGAATGACTGTTGACTAATGACTGTTGACTAATGACTAATAACTCTCAAATGTAATTGTGGCAAACACTTGGTGGGAACTACAAATTCTATGTGAACCGGATCTAGAAGATTCAATCTTTTGGCGACTGGACAATTTTGGCTGTCGTGGTACAGCTGTGGAAAGACAAGGAAATTCTTTTTTGGTCAAGAGTTACTTGCCGCAATTCCAAGCACATTTCCTAGATTTGGCGGCGTTGTCGCTATGGCTACGTCAGGATGCTTTGTGTATAGGACTTTCTGTACCTGTCATGCGTTGGCAATTGATCAATGAGCAAGATTGGGCGAGTAGCTGGAAACAATACTGGCAACCACAGGAAATTGGCGATCGCTTTCTGATCAATCCTGCATGGCTACCGATACCAGAAAAGACTAACCGCCTGATTATCCGCCTCGATCCTGGTGTAGCATTTGGTACAGGGGCTCATGCAACAACCCAGTTGTGTTTGGAATCATTAGAAATGCGTCTAAGTACAACAATGCCATTTACTAGTTATGAAAAAATACCTGATCCAGCAGTGATTGCTGATATTGGCTGTGGTTCTGGTATCCTCTCTATTGGGGCGCTACTACTGGGAGCAAAAAAAGTTTATGCAGTTGATACAGACCCCTTGGCAGTGCGATCAACACTAGAAAACATTGTACTCAATGAGATTAATCCAGAATACTTGGTGACGCGGGAGGGGAGTATAGATGTTTTGACAGAATTGGTTCAAGAAGTTGATGGGATTGTCTGCAATATTTTGGCTGATGTCATTATTGAATTAATTCCAAGAATGAGTGCAATTATTAAACCTGGCACTTGGGGTATTTTTAGTGGTATTCTACTTGAGCAATCCAAAGCTGTTGCTGATACTCTAGAAGCGAATGGCTGGGTGGTTGCTACCCTTTGGCGACGCAAAGAATGGTGTTGCTTGAATGTACGACGTTCTTGAACGTCCAAGAAACATTGCGGTACGTTAAGAATTTTAAAACCGCAGATGAATGCAGATAAAATAGTGCAAGATTCTAACATTCCAGAAGCCTTACTGAACTTGCTAAATGGCAAGGATATTGAATCAAAGCTAGGGATAGTCTTTCGACTATCGACGGTTGACGAACAGGGTTGGGCTCATGCAGCATTATTGAGTGTGGGGGAGATTTTGGTGATCAATCCCAATAGGATGAGAATCATCCTATGGCCGACTTCCAGCACAGCGAAAAACATGGAACGTTCCAAGCGGGCTACGCTTGAAGCGATCGCTGATGATGGTATGTACGAAATCAGGCTTAACCTGAACAAACTAGCAGACACAACAACAGAATATAATCTTTCCATTTTCGAGGGGGAGGTTCATCAGGTGCGCTTCCATAAGGTACAATATGCCCGCGTCACCTCAGGAATAACCTATGAATTACTCGATCCGCAAAAGGTGGTAGATCGATGGAAAATTCAAATTGAGACTCTTAAGAGACAAGAGGGAGCAGGGAGCAGGGAATAGGGAGCAGGGAGCAGGGAGCAGGGAATAGGGAGCAGGGGAGCAGGGGAGCAGGGAGCAGGGAGTAGGGAGTAGGGAGTAGGAAGTGGGTATTGTCTACCGTGGTTGTTGTAAGAGCGCCCCACCCGTTATAAAGGTCAGAAACTCCTCCTATTCCCTATTCCCTATTCCCTATTCCCTATTCCCTATTCCCTATTCCCTATTCCCTATTCCCTATTCCCTATTCCCTATACCCTACTCCCTATTCCCTATTCCCT
>CAIVAU010000071.1 GCA_903903925.1 uncultured cyanobacterium | reverse complement strand
GCAGGCTATTGATTGTCTTACGGCTTTCAAACTATAATATTTTCAAGGTTCGGCGTCCCTCTGGCGTCGGCTCTGTTGTCGCTCGCTTTTGGGCACTCATTTATAGTAGCGAGCCCACTTCACTCTGTCAACCTTTTTTTCCACTTTTTTGGAAAATATTTTCAACGATCGCTTGAAACTCCTTACAGGGTTAGTTCTTAGTTGTCTCCCGTGCCCGATTGGCTGTCAGAAGGAGATGAATGTTGCTTATTTAGTTCCTGCGTTGGTACGACTAAAGCCGGAGGATGTGATGGCTTTGATTCTCTAGAGGAAGGTTGTACTGGTACAACAACAGAGGATGAGTGATTTGCTGGTGATGGGGAAGCGCTGCGAGAGTCCCGTATTGCCCTGAGTTTCTCCATTAACGATTTAGAAGAGGTGCTAGAAGAAGTCGGCGCTGGGGTTTCCACGTTGGCTTTATGGCGTTGGGATTCTCCTGAAGCTTCTGGTGTATTCAAACTTGGGGAGTCCTGACGGGAAACATGACGGCTACGCTTGCGCGATCTATAAGTAGAGACAGGTGCAGAATTAGAGGGAGACGAGGTGTTAGTCTCTTGTGGAGTACTCGTCAGTTGTATTGAAGGCGAGGGAGTCATATCTGGAGAATTCTCAACAGCTTTATGATTTGGCGTTGGCATGAATGGCTGTGGGGATTGAGGTAAGTGAGTTTTTCTCGCACTCATGCTAACGGTGATGCCAAAACCTACTATTGCACCCATTACGGCTACACCTGTAGCAATCAAAACCTTAGGCGACCAGAGTTTCTTCAGAATTGGAGTCACATTTCTAGGTATAGGAGTACTTTTACTACCTGTAACTTTCTGTAACAGATTTTCCGGGTACTGCTGGGCAGATAAATCAATAGTTGGTACTGCTTGATTTTGTAATGATTGAGGTAAAGCGTCTACCGTAACATCTGGTAAAAGCTTCAGCCACTCTCCGACTGTTGATGGACGAAAGCGGGCTTCTACAGCCATACCACGCATTACCGCCTGATTGACTGCTGCACTGAGATGAGGTTGTAACTCGCGGGGAGAAGGCATTGGTTCGCGATCGCGCAGAAGCGATGGCATCGGCACTTGTGCTGTCAACAGTGCGTACAATGTTGCTGCCAAACCATAAACGTCTGTTGCAGGTGTACGAAGTGCTTGCGACATGTATTGCTCAATTGGAGAATAGCCTTCGGAAACCATACCTGTGTGAGTCTGCCTGACTCCACTGTTAAATTCCCGTGCAATGCCAAAATCAATCAGTACGACTTCTTGCGTTCCTTGACGGAGAATGATATTATCTGGTTTTATATCTCGGTGCAGTAAACCATTGTTATGTACGACCTGTAATGCTGCACCAATTTGACGAATATAATGAATTGCCGTTCCCTCGGGCATTGGTATCCCTGGCAAAACAAATCCATCGGCCAAAGTCTCTCCAGGAATGTATTCCATCACCATGTAAGGTAGCCCATCTTCGACAAAAAAGTCGCTGACCCGGACTATATTTGGATGGATACAAGTAGCCAAGCGTCTTGCTTCATCCTGGAATTGACGCTCGAACTTAGCAAAGTCAGGATGTTGTCGCAGCTTCTCATTCAGGGTTTTAATCACCACTATCCGGTCTAAGAAGTGATGAGTCGCTTTGAACGTAATACCAAAACCACCCCGCCCTATTTCCTGGTCTAGAGTATATTTGCCACCTTGCAAAGTTGTACCAGCTAGCATAGACAGTCCTAAGTCCTGAGTTCTAAAAAGCCACCGCTCTGGTGATCCAGCGCGTTGCTTGATCCTTGGGAGTTGTCGCGACTGGCGTCGGGAAACCCGACTTGAGGTAATCAGCGTTTACGAGTGAGTGAAAAAGCACAGAGTTTTGAACCAAGCCGGAAACTCCGAAAACTCTGCTCTTAAGTTTTGAGTCTACCCTGAATCTTGATTGATATCAAATCTGGCTTATTCACCTGTTTATTTGGGCTGGTTTTTTCCATAATATACTGATTTAGGGTTCTGGACTTTAAAAGAACAGGGTTTGGGGAGATGGGGAGATAAATTAATTTCCTTGTCTCCCCACACCCGCCACACTCCCCACACCCTTTTCCTCTATCCCTCTTGCCAAAAAAAAAAGATAGTTAGTTGTAGTTTTTTATTTCTCATGAGTGATTTTTCGCCCTTATCCCTAACGTCCAACCAACAAGCTCAAAATTCTCACTTTCGGTTACTGGTTTTAAGCAATGGTCATGGGGAGGATGTCATTGCAGTCCGAATTTTGCGGGAACTTCAGCAACAGCCAAACCCCCCACACATCTTCGCTTTACCCTTAGTCGGTGGAGGATACGCCTACCAAGAGTTGGAAATTCCCCTCATTGGTTCAGTACGCACCATGCCATCTGGTGGTTTTATTTATCAGGATGGACGCCAACTCGTGCGAGATCTACGTGGTGGCTTACTGCAACTTACTTTTAACCAGTTCAATTCTATACGTCGCTGGGTAAATGCTCAGAAAAAATTAGGTGGCAGGATAGCCATTGTAGCTGTGGGGGATATTGTGCCACTATTGTTTGCGTGGTTGAGCGGTGCAAACTATGCTTTTGTCGGTACGGCCAGATCGGAATACTATGTTCGGGATGAGGTTGATTTATTGCGACGGAAAACGAAATTTGCTGGTTGGGAAAACTTTTCTGGTTCAGTTTATCACCCTTGGGAACGTTGGTTGATGAGTCGGCGTCGCTGCAAAGCTGTGTTTCCCAGAGACTCGCTGACTACCAAAATCTTAAAAAAGTTGCTTGTTCCCGCTTTTGATTTGGGTAACCCAATGATGGATGATCTAGAACCGACATTCCCACCCCAAAAATTTTATAGCGCTGATACAGAAAAGCAAGAATTAGCCAGACCAATGGTAGTGACTATTCTACCTGGTTCCCGTCCCCCAGAAGCCTACGCTAACTGGCAGATCATTATGATTGCTGTATCTGCATTGATGTCACTTTTTCAGGAGCCAGATTTTATTCGACACACTTCAAGAACGGTGGTGTTTTTGGGTGCGATCGCACCCAGTTTACACTATGAAAGTATGCGTCAAATTCTCCAATCCCAAGGCTGGCGTCCTCAATCAGAATCTCCCCTCAAAATTCCCGATGCGGCTGCCTTGACATTTAAGCAAAAAAATGCATACTTTATTTTGACGCAAAATGCCTATAATGATTGCTTACATTTAGGAGATTTAGCGATCGCCATGGCAGGAACAGCAACAGAGCAATTTGTCGGTTTAGGGAAACCAGCAATCATTATTCCTGGAGGTGGTCCTCAATTTACTCCTGCTTTTGCTGAAGCACAAAGTCGCTTGTTGGGGGAATCTGTCACCTTAGTAGAACAGCCAGATGAAGTTGCTGGGGTGGTGCGATCGCTCCTAGCGAATCCCGACCGATTGCATATAAGTGCTGAAAATGGGATACGGCGGATGGGTAACCCAGGAGCAGCTAAACGTATTGCTGAGTGTTTAGTGAAGTGCTTGGGTCACAGATGATGTAGCGGATAGAGCAGAGAATTTGTCTGTAATATCCATTAAACTTTTTATGGTATTTTCTGTATCATCTCATGCTACGCCTAAAAAGGGCATGAGAATCAGCGGAAGTTATCGGGGATTATAGTTCAAAGTATTTGCTAGGTAACAGGTTGTTAGTTTGCTGCTTTGCCTGGGAATACTATGTATCAGGGATATAAAATGTCACCTTTTTGTCAGTACTAAGTAAGTATATCTTGCATCTACTGAAGTGTGGCTTTTCCCTAAGCAATAGCTAAACCCCGCCATCAGCCAAATGAACGCAACTACAACCAGGACTGGGAAAATTGCCAGCATCATTGACAAGCGCCGCCCCCTAGCCCAGAAAATTGAAAGTGTGGAGGCGAATTTGAAATCTCTTTCCTCAGCACTTCGTAATCTTGATCACCATCGTCATGATTTACTCAAGGGAGGTAACGACTCAAATGTTACTAGAGGTTTGCAGGAGATTGATTTAGCTAAGATTCAATCGATTATAGCTGCTGAACTAGAAGCTTTAGGTAAGCTGAAAATGCGCTTTTGCCGTGATACGCTCAACATTGGGGTAGTTGGACGAGCTAGGCAAGGTAAGAGTCGGCTACTACAAAGTTTAACTAGATTGACTGCTGCGGAAATACCAGATGGAGATAGGCAACACTGCACGGGTGTTAGGAGTACGATTTACCACAATCCAAATGGGGAGACTTACGGAGAAGTCTGGTTTCACTCAGAGCGATCGTTCCTAGATGAGATCATTTGTCCATATTACGAGAAACTTAACTTGGGTGCAAAGCCGATCGCAATAGAAGATTTTGCTACCAAACCGCTCCCTACTTTACCTAAAAACCTTCCCGGATACGCAGAACCGGGAGCAATGTACGAACATCTGAACAGATATCACACCTATCTAGAAAAGTATCGTCACCTGCTGCGAGAACTCTCACCCCGCAGGATTTCTCAGAATGAAATTCGGGAATATGTAGCTCAAGATACACCTGACGGACATCGGGTATTTTTCAACTATCTAGCAGTGCGAGAAGTGAAGATTGTTTGTAACTTCCCTAATGCTGATGTCGGGAAGATTGCATTAGTGGATATGCCTGGTTTGGGGGATACAGGCGTTGGCGACGAAGAACGACTGATGAGAACTCTGGGACAAGATGTGGATGCAGTGCTATTTGTACGGATGCCAAAGTCATCTGGCGACTACTGGGCGGATGTAGATGTACGTTTGTATGACACAGCGCGTGCAGCACTAGTTGACTTGCCTATCGAATCGTGGTCGTTGATGGTTCTCAATCAAACAGGTGCTGACTCCAAAAACGGTGACAACTCCAACAACTGCCAAGATTTAGCAGGGGACATTGCCAATAAACGCATCAATGTTTCCGAGTGCGTAACGGCTAACTGTGCCATTCCTCAAGAGGCTAACAAAGTTCTAGATCAAGTTCTCGACTATCTGGCAGCAAAAATTACTGATTTAGACCAACAATATGCTTTCTCCTGCCAAGAGAGATTAAAGGAATTTCAGGAAACAGCGAAGGCGGAGTTAGACAAGGCACAAAAAGCCTTAAGCAAAGTGGTGGGTAATGAGGAAGAGTCACTATTTGATGATTTATTTGATAATTTTTGGGGTGAGATTACAAACAGTCTGGCAGAACTGCGCACCAGACTCATTGAACGGCGTGACTCCCAAGATGATTACCTGAAAAAGCAAGTAGAAGATGTTTTCCGAGTATGCCGACAAGATACTGGTATTCCCACAATCGAGGAAATAAAAAGGAGTGGTAATCGTGACGGCGCTTGCTCAACTGCTTACAATGAATATTTGCATCAAATCCGAACACGACTCTCAAAGCGCTTCTTATCTCTGGATGATGGCTTGAAACATTCTATAGAGGAGAGAAAGTCTCGTGTTTCAGAAGTTTTGGTTGAACAAGCACATTTGGGAGGGTTGACAGCAGCACGGGGTTCTGAGTTTCTCAAGGTAATTGCAGAGCAAGTACCTGACAATTTAAGTACCCTTAAGCAGGGATTTCAAATTATCTCAGAGTTTCAACTTTCATACAGAGGACTAATTCACCATCGCATTCGCAAGCATCTAGATGGACTAACACCTGATTTTACGGTTCGGCTTCCCCAGAATCCTTCTGCACAAGATGTTCTTGAGACTTTGAAAGAACTGTACCCTGAAGCAATTTATAAATGTGAGAAAGCTTTACAAGACTTGCTTCCTGAGCCGAATCAAGCAGCATTTGCAATGGTAGAAGAGTTTATTGATCGGGTACTGCGAGCAGAAAAAGTAAAAAATGACTGGCGAAAATTCTTACGAGAATTTCGTACACAAGTGTGGTCAGACGAATTTCAACCATTAGCTGAAAATACTCGTCTTAGACAGGAGTGGTTAAATTTAGTAGAGCGAGCAGGCTCTCTTAATGAATCACCTACTATGCGATTTTTGAAATAAAAATCTAAAGGCTCAATGATACAAATTTTCCAGTGGTCCAAAAGAATGTTTGCCAGAATATTTCAAAGTAAGAAAGCTCCAGAACAGACCTTAAAGATTACCATGCTTGGCGCTCGTGGTGTCGGAAAAACCAGTTTTTTGGCAGCAATATACGATCAGTTTGATAAAATCGTCGGTCAAGCAAACCTACAACTTACAATACCTGATGATTTAACTAGAGATGTTCTTGATCAGCGACTGACTGAACTAAAAAACTTTGTTGATAAGAATAAGAATGTTAAAGTTACAGACGGAACTAGCAAGACAACTTCGCCCCGTTCCTTCTTCTTTGATTTAGGTAAAACGGGTGTATCTCCATCTTTGCGACTTGAGTTCCAAGACTATCCGGGTGGCTACATGGATGAGTCGGAAGCAACGTCCGAGCAAGTTAAGTCTGTGGAAAATTTTATTAGGGAATCGGCTGTAGTCCTAATTGCGATTGATACACCCCCTCTTATGGAAAAAGAAGGTGAATGGCATGAGTATTTCAATCAACCAGAAACAGTAAGAAAGTTATTCAAAAAAGCTTACCAAAACCTCGATTCACCAAGGCTAGTGATATTTACGCCTGTTAAGTGTGAGAGTTATGTTCAAAACGATCGGGATGCTAGTAACCTACTAGAGCGAATCAGGGAGAAATATGCCACCTTGCTTGAGTTTTTTAGTGCTGATGAACTGCGGTCTAAGGTTGCTGTAGTTGTTACACCAGTTCAGACCGTGGGTAGTGTGATCTTCTCTAGGGTTGAAAACAAGGATGGTACGCCTTATTTCTACTTTCGTAAAGGCGATTCTGCCGATAAATACCAGCCCAAAGATAGTGAACAACCGCTTAGGTACCTTTTGCGCTTTCTCCTCAGACTCCATCTCGAAAAGCGCCGTGTGCCAATTATCGATTCTATTTTAAATTTTTTTGGTAGAGATACAGTACTGAAAGATGCTATAAGCGAGTTCGCCAATGGCTGTAAAAATACTGGTGGTTTTTCCGTGTTGCAAGGTGCAAATTTACTGAGAATCAATAGAAATTAGCGATGAAAATGTACGTTCAAAGTTGCGGAGTTTCTCAGGATTACCGTTGGGTAACAAATACTGATAACGGTCAATATCACGAGGAACCTCCTATTGCCCATCAAGTGAACCATTTGATAGATCCTGATGCCCACTCAATTGTTTTAAAACGATTAGATCATAAGTTAATCTTGCTAGTCACTGGTTTAGAAACAAGAGATCGCACAGATGATCGTCATCGTAAAATCCGTAATTCTATCGCATGGGTTGGTGAAAACTCTGATGATAACCCAGTTTTACAAGCGCTCACTGTTCAATCACTACGAGATGAGTTGAAACTACAAATAGACGCTGCGGTGACATCTGGGGGTAAGGATGGATTTGAGGTGAAGTGGAGTGATATTGAAAAGTTAATTCCACAAGGTATTTCTGGTAAAAAAGAACCAATAAACCAGCGTAAAGTAGGAAATTTATCAGACAGAAAAAAAGCTCTTTCTGATGAAATTGCAGAATTAAAATATTTTCCTGATGAAGCAGAGTTCTTAGTAGTTGCTACAGAAGTAAATAGCAAGAATGGTTTTGTAAAAGATAAAGTATGGCGTGGTTTATCCAGTAAAATAAATTCAACAGATGAAGATTGGGAAGATGGAAATCCAGGAATTGCTATAAAACCACATAAAAAAAAACTAAGAATAGTGGGATTAATATTTATGTTATGTGTAATTGTTTTGTTAGTAAAAGTATTAATATTTGCCAATCAAAGTTCACAAATCAAAAATCAAAATCTAAGAAAGGAAAACCAGGAGTTAGAATTTAGAAATCAGAAATTAAAGAATGAAAATAAAGGCATAGCAGTTCAATTAAAAGACAAGAATACTCAATGGGCTAATTTGCAAACTGTTGTGGATAATTTAGAAAAGCAAAAGCGTGACTTAGAAATTCAAGTTAATGATTTACAAGTTCAAGTGGAGGCTTTAGAAAGTCCAGATGTGACACGCCAGAATCAGACTACCCGTTCACCTAGCTAGAGTTCTAACTGCTCATTACCAATAAGTAAGAGAATTGACCGATGATGTTGTTGCGATCGCCAGGGCAAACACTAAAGTGCCAACAAGAGCTTTTCAATGTCAACAAAAGGTCTTCTACCACCAGATGATCCATTAGGAGAAATCTTCTCGAATCCGCAGGCTTCTATTGTTACCAGGGCTATTTCATTCTCAACCATAGCCTTGAACTCGCATTCTAGACTCCGTGTCAGAGGTGGTGGTACAACCAAGGAAACCTGCTACTCACAGGAGATGAAAGCGCCGAAGCAGCAGAACAGGAGAATGTTCGTTTACGGGAAAAATTACGTGCCTTGGGTGTAGATCCAGATAAACTGGGGTAGGATATTATAGCATTGTATTGTGATGAGTACATTTAAAGAATCGCTTGCCGATATCGGAGATGCTGAGCAAATTGCTCCTTGAAGGTACAGCGATGAGTCAGCAAGCAGTTTTCAAGTATTCTCAATCAGAGGTAATGCGATGGTGATTCAACCCAAAAGCCAAGTCTTGCCAGACCACACACAGCTTCCAGAGTCTGATGGTACATTTGTGAAAAATTTTCAGGAACATCCCCAAAGTATTTTACTGACAGACTCAATCTTCCCGCACCTGCAAGAACTTCATCCCAATGGGCAATATTGTATTGGACAAGACTGCGGTATTTACTGGCGAATGACAGACCCCCCAGAACGTGGCGCAGAAGCACCAGACTGGTTTTATGTTCCGAATGTCTCACCAACCCTCAGCGGAGAGTTCCGGCGTTCTTATGTTTTGTGGCAAGAATTGATTGCACCTCTGATTGTGTTGGAATTTGCCTCTGGTAATGGCGAAGAAGAACGAGACCATACACCATGGGAAGGGAAATTTTGGATTTACGAAAATGTCATTCGTCCAGCTTTTTATGGAATTTATGAATTCAAAAAAGCATCAATAGAAGTTTACGAATTAGTTGCTGGACGCTATCAAAACATCAGTCCCAATCCCAGAGGACATTATCCAATTGCGCCCATGGGTGTGGAGTTAGGTATCTGGCAAGGTAACTTTTTATTAGACACAAAGTTGCCTTGGCTGCGGTGGTGGGATGACCAAGGAAACCTGCTACTTACAGGAGATGAACGCGCCGAAGCAGAACGCCAACGCGCTGAAGCAGCAGAACAGGAGAATGTTCGTTTACGGGAACAATTACGTGCTTTGGGTGTAGACAACATTGATCCTTGACCGTCAACAGTCAACCGTTATCTGCTGTATTTCTATTAAATCAATTCAATTTTCTGCGCGGGTGCATAGCCTGGGAAAATTTGATTCAATTTTGTTTTGTCCAGATTGATATGACGTTCCAATACACTAGTGATCACATCTCGGAAATCGGTTGTAATTGCCAAGTCCCTCTTCTGATAAAGTTGGTCAGTTGCTAAACCAGGCCATTCTCCGTAAACTTTGCCACCGCGAACTTTACCACCTAAAACCCACATCACATTTCCGTGCCCGTGGTCGGTACCACCATTGCCATTTTCATTGACTGTGCGACCAAACTCGGACATGACTACAATTGCTGTATTCCGGTAAGCTGAGCCTAACCCTTGTACTAGACTTGCCAAACCGCTTCCCAGTTGTTGCAAGTTGCGGGCTAATTGTCCCTTACTACCACCCTGATTAACGTGGGTATCCCAGCCACCTAAATCCATAAACCCTAACTGAATTCTGGAATCTTGCACCATCAGTTTTGCTAGTCGTTGAGCATCCTTAGCAAAGCCATAAGGCAGAGGTGCACCATTATTTGCCATTTTCATTTCAGCATCAAGATCACTCTTCAACGCCTGACGTGCCATCCGTCCTTCGTGATAGGTTTGGCTTAGCTCATCCTTACCATTATAAAGTTTATCAAATGCCTCTGCCACTTGTGGTCGATCTAATGGCAAGGGTCTGTCAGCATTTCTACCAGAGGCTAAGTTAGCGACAGGTATCCTTCCAGCCAAAATACGTGGCGTCGTCTCACCTACAGTCACTGCCTGGATGGGCGTCCGTCCAGATACAATGCCTAGTAGACGATTCATCCAGCCATCTGTCGTATTTCTAACTCCCGGAGTACCGCTTTCCATGTAATATTGAGCATCAAAGTGGGAGCGAGTTGGATCGGGGGAACCAGCGGCATGAACAAAGGCAAGAGTTCCCTGTTTCCACAGAGGTATTAAAGGCGCTAATGCTGGATGTAACCCAAAATGACCATCTAGATCGAGGACTCCTTCTTGGTCGCCTGGTTTTGGAATAGCGATTTTAGGTCGCGCCTGGTAGTAAGCAGTTTCCCCATGGGGAACCACTATGTTTAATCCATCCACTGCACCCCGGAGAAAAATCACAATTAAGCGCTTCTGGTTGTCGTTAGAGGTCGTAGATCTAGCGATATAAGCGTGGGTGCCAACAGATGTTAGGGTACTGGCTGCAAAGATGCCAGCGTTGATGAGAAAATCACGTCGGTTCATAAGAAATGGGGTGTGGGGAGTTTTGTTTTTTTGACTTTTGACTTTTGACTTTTGACTTTTGACTTCCCGCAGGGCGGGGTTACCCCACCCTGCTAATGGCGCATAAATTCTGGACTACCTAGGATTAATGCGGCGCGGAGTTGAGGAGAACTGGATGCGATCGCACTCTGAGTTTGCACTGAAAAAGAATTTCCCAGTGTATCTGCGAGTTGTAAGGCATCTACAGGTTGACTGGGACTTTGTTGGTTATTCTGACTTTGAAGCGGTACGCGTCCGCTGACAAGGGTAGTAGCAAAGCTGAGGCGACGGGTCATAGCGTCAGGATTTAACCATGCATCCTCCGTATTTTTGTAACCATCTGGAGTCAAGCAACTGTAGAGCGGCATCCCCAACTGCTGTAGCATATTCGACATTGGTCTTGTATTGTTCACGGTAATACCTGTTGCTCTTACCGTAGACACTACATATTGATAGGGTGTTTTGAACTTGGCATGAAAATTTGTGGAGTCCCAAAACTCTTTGCTATGGAATAAGGTGTTTAAAACCTCACGAATATTGCCGTCGCTTGCCAAAAAGCGTTGTTGAAGACGCTTGACTAAAGCATTAGGAGGATTGTCACTCACAAAATACTGAGCTAGTTGGTAGCTGATGTGATGGGCAGTGGCAGGACTGCGGGCTAAAATATCTAGGGCTTGTTCTACTTCGGCTGCACCACTACCTTTGATTGTTTGTCCTAGGAAAATTTTGTCGCTAAAATCATGCCGTTTCGGCTCAAAGTAAAATGGTGAACCATCTTCTCCCGTCGGCTGATTGAGACCACGATATCCCCAACCAGTCAAGATCCGTGCCAGCGCAATCACATCTTGCTGAGTGTATCCACCATCTACGCCTAACGTGTGTAATTCCATCAACTCACGAGCGTAGTTTTCGTTCAAGCCTTGGGATTTACCACGGGCACCAGGACTGCCAGGAGCAGTATTTTGCCAATTATCTAGGTAATATAGCATAGCAGGATGGCGAGCGGTTGCCTCCAGGAGGTCACGGAAGCGACCAAACACGTAGGGACGAATTGCCTCTTGTTCGTAAGATCCCACCCAGAAACGGTCTGGACCTTTGTTTGCATCCACATTGAAGTGATTATACCAAAAGTCTACCATGACTTCTTGGAGTTGCCGATGACTTTCTGTTGCTCGTAATAACCGTGCTTGAACCGCTTGTTGCTCGATCAACCGACCTCTGTCACGGGCAGCTTTCTTTTCTTCTGGGCTCGGTTTTTGATTAGACAGACGTATTGGCTGAGATTCTCTATAGAGTGTAACTGGATTTAGGTTTAAAGTCTGAAGCTGCGATAGTTGGCTTGTTAGGTTTGGTGGTTCAGGGATAGAGTTAGGTGAGAGTTGCTCTTGGATATAACGGTCTACACCAATGGACTCTACCCTTTGCACCTCTCCTGGACTCGGTCCAAAGCTGAGGCGATTAATCACATGCAATACTTTTGGGTCAGCAGATGAGGGAACTGCATTGCTGCGGTTAACTCCTCCGAGCAAGATGAATAGTGGTATTATAATGTACTTAAGTTTGAGCTTCATAAACTGGTTTTGTATCAAAACTTTCAGCAGCAAGCTGGAAAGGTTAGTTATCGCTTATACATGTGAGAGGTAAACTTCTGGCGTTGTTGTGCATTCAAAACCTCTCGCGTGGCAAGTGTAGTTTCAAACTGAGCATCATTTAGTTCCTGCTTCAGCCGCTTAAGTTCGTTGTATTTGTCGCGCACTTGTTCTTTAGAACTGGTTCCCGCCATCAGTGCTTCCAATTCCTGTTGTGCTTGACGCACTGCTTGTCTTTTTTGGGCAAGCTGGTCTTTGGATTGATTGCGAATGGTTTTAATTTGTTGTAGTTGTTGGGGTGTAAGGTTCAACTCTTGCAGCCACCCAGACGGTTTCTTTTGGGGACTCGGAGAATTTGTCGGGTTCTGGGCAACAGCTTGAGATAACAGTAAATTTGGCTCTTGCAGGGCACTGATACCACCAAGAGCAATGATTGTCGCTAGCACAGTGGAAACACGACGCAGTAACATAGCACTGAATCTCCTAATAGTTATAGTTCATAAATTAATTAGTTACGGGCTCAGTCATAGAAAAGACATCACCTTCAGGGGGATCACCGATAGTGCCGTGCCAATTGCTTTCCATGAATGTTTCTAGTTTGGCAAGTTCAGCTGGGCTGGTTTGGGTAGGGATCAAGGCACGGTAACCAACTATAGCAGCCACTAATCCAGCAGCAACCACGGATTGAATTAGCCACAGTGGTGAACGGCGATGCCGAGTTGGTGCGCTTAAAAATGTTGGATGCCACATCTCTACATCTTTGAGAATCTGCTGTTCCAAATCTGCAGAGGCTGGTGGGACTTCAGGGCGATGTTGGCGGAGAAAGTGAACTAAATCTTTGTCTTGGTCATGATTAGGAAACTGAGTCATAGTTGTACTCCCTGTTGCTGAAGAAATTGACGCATGGCAGCACGGGCATGGAATAGGCGTGACTTGACTGTTCCCAAGGGAATGTCTAGGATTTGGGCGACCTCTTTTTGTGGTACTTCCTCTAAGTCATGCAAAACCAGAATCGTGCGATGATCAAAACTGAGGTTTTCTAGTCCTCGCTGTACCAAGTCTTGATAGTGGAGATCCATCAGATCCGGGGCGTCCTGTTGGGTAGGAGCTTTTTCGGTGAGAGTCCGCAATTGAGTCTGCCTCTGAGCAATTGCCTGTCGCTGGTCAGACGCCACATTCCAGGCAATGCGGTACAGCCAGGTGGAGAATTTTGCCGTTCCGCGAAACTTGGGCAACCCTTTCCAAGCCCTCAGAAAAACCTCCTGCACTAAATCGTCCAAACTGGATGGGTCAGACAGTTGATAAAGGATTGATCTTACCCGCTGCTGATGGCGACGGTAAAGTTGACGAAAGCTTTGAGCATCACCACGTAGGCATTGTTGCACTAGGTCATGATCCGATTCACTTTCCGATTGACTATTGCGTTGACCGTCATTGAAAACATGAGTTGGCACAACTAACACACTTAGGAATCCCCCCATCCATCCGTTGCTTGTATTTATAAGACCGGATGAGTCGGATAAAGGTTCAAAGGTCACGCCCCTTTGGGGAAGTCAAAAGTAAGAACCCCATAAACAAAAATCCACATTTCCACCGCTAATAATGACACCAATTCTTGCTAGTGGTAAACTCACCACGCCTTCTAGTAAGGCTGCTGCGGCTAGTACTCCAGTTGGTTCAACCACAATTTTGAGGCGTTCCCACAAAAAGAACATGGTGCGAAGAATTGCTTCCTCTGATACGGTCACCATATCATCAACGTAATACAACACCAGTGGGAATGTAATCTGACCTAGGCTTGGGGTACGTGCTCCGTCAGCAATGGTATCAGGGCTTTTTACAGTTTGCAGAGTTTTGGTGTGAAAGGAGCGTGTGGCATCGTCAGCACGTTCTGGTTCTACGCCGATCACTCGACAATTAGGTAAAACTGCTTTGGTAGCGATGGCGGAACCGGAAAGTAATCCGCCTCCACCACAACAAACTAACAACAAATCTAGGTCTCCAACTTCCTCAATCAGTTCTTGAGTTGCTGTACCTTGTCCTGCGACTACATGAGGATGGTCGTAAGGAGGAATGAAGATAAGATCGCGCTCTTGTGTTAATGTTTGGGCTAATTCTTCTCTGTTTGTTTCCTGTCGATTAAATAAAATGACCTCAGCACCATAACCACGGGTAGCAGATTGCTTGACGGTTGGGGCATCATCAGGCATGACAATAGTGGTGGGAATATTTAGCAGTTGTCCAGCGAGGGCGATCGCTTGGCCATGATTCCCAGAGGAAAAGGTCAGAACGCCTTTTTGTTTTTGTGCTGGAGATAGCTGGAACAGAGCATTATATGCACCTCTAAACTTAAAAGACCCAGTACGTTGAAAATTTTCGCACTTGAAAAAGACTTGACTATTGGTGCGATCGTTCACAGTTCTGGAAGTAAGAACAGGAGTGCGGTGAGCAATGCCAGCAAGACGCTTGGCAGATGCTTCCACATCGGTTATGGCAACTGAATGATGATGTGGCATTGACTGACAATTTGCTGTTACAGATTTTTTACGAGAAAGAATAAATATGCAAATCACCTACGGGTTGATGACCGATGGTCTGGTAGATGTTGTTGGCAGTTGGGTTTGCTAAGTCAGCGAACAGAAAGCAGTATCGGTGTCCTTGATTGAGTAAAGTTTGACTTCAAGCCACTACACAAGCACTAGCATATCCCTTTCTGCGGTACTCTGGCGGTGTGTATACTAAACTGACTCTTGTTAAACAAACCTTTGCGTAAATTCACACATCAAGTCCACCCTCCCTTTACGTAACATCGCTGGATCTAACCTTTCAGTGGTGTTGCAAGTCATTAATATAACCAATCTTTGCTGCATCTGAATGCCATCATCATCAATCACACTCTGATACAAAGTCCCATCTAATAAACTGAGAATGTGTTCCGTTTTGTTACTGTATTGCGCCACTTCAGAAGCTCGATTTTGCGCTAAATTATCAGCTTCGTTGATAATGATACAAACTCGTTCTAAGTATATTGGTGGGACAAAGTTGGCGATCGCATCATGATCCAAAATAAAAATCACATAACCCAAGGGCACAAGAATTTCTTTTGCTACTGCTTGTGTCCACACAGTTTTACCTGTACCTGGTTCCCCATGTACCAAAACCGCTAGCTGCTTTGAAGAGAGAATTGCTTGCTGTACTGTGTCAGTAAAACTTTGAATATCCTCTGGAAAACTGCGAATCGGAAATTGGCTGTAAAGCTTGCCGACACGACTTTGATATCCACTCAGCATCACTGCTAAATCATAAGTTGCTTTGTTGATGAGTGGCGCTAGATTTTTTGCCATTAAAGTATACTGTCGTCTGCCCCGATCATAGGGGTTAATTTGTAACCAAATGTCGTACTTTGACCAGTAAGCATAAACTGTGTGGATAACTTCAAGGCGCTCCCAGTTGACAAATTTTTCTACAGGGTAATAAAAATCTCGTTCTAAATAGTACTGGGTAATAATATCAGGACGATCCAACAAATTTAACACTCTCAGTACAGTAGTTTCTTGTAGTCGTTGCAGAACATAATCAATGGGAATACTATTACGACTGACAAATTGGACAATTGGTGTTTCCGTACTCAAAATTTCTTTGTAACGATAATCCGGGTTAAGAGGGTCAGGTGTAATATAATTCCAAAATTTATCAACTTCATAGCGAGTATTATCAGATGCAATATTCAATAAATTTGCCCACCAAGTGTAATTATTTCGACCCAAGGTATCGGCAATATTACTTGCTAAATTCAAACTCTTTTGAGTTAATTCTTGTGTGTCGCTACACAACAGTTGCCACACAAACTCCCAGTCGAACTCCCGATGAAATGGTCGCCAACCGCTTGCCAATAAGCTTTGACTGTTAGTACTAGTATTTGTCGGAGTGTTTTCATTACTTCTATAGTAGTCAAATTCCATATTTTCAGTTGTGTCGCAGTAATTGAGAGTTAAGAGTTAAGAATTAAAATAAACGTAACTTAGCGTACTCAAATCCAGGTGTAGTTGATAATACTACAAGTGAGTATATGTGTCAAGTTTTTTGAGGAAGCAATTGGGCATTGGGCATTGGGCGTTGGTAAAGAACAGTTAGTTGTAGATAAATTGCCAATTTATACCCCATGCCCATTGTTATGAAAATCTGATAAAGGATCAGTACTTTTACTCCGGTTGCTACTTAAGTTTTTAGTAGAGATTAATTAGGGCTGCATCCCTGGTCTTTAATAGAACAAGTTTCCATTATGACTCGCATTATTGTCATTACCTCTGGCAAAGGCGGCGTGGGTAAAACCACAGTTACAGCTAATCTGGGCACCGCTTTAGCAAAGATGGGGCGTCAAGTGGCACTAGTTGATGCTGATTTCAACTTGAGAAATTTGGATTTGCTGCTAGGTTTAGAAAAACGTATAGTCTACGGTGCGTTTGACTTTTTAGCTGGAGAGTGCCGCTTAGAACAAGCTTTGGTGAAAGATAAGCGGCAAGACGGTTTAGTACTCTTACCAGTGTCACAAAAACGCTCGCAAGAAACAGTGACTCCAGAACAGATGAAGTTACTGTTGGATGCTTTAGCACAGAAGTATCAGTATGTACTCATAGATAGCCCAGCTGGTATTGAAACGGGGTTTGAGAATGCGATCACTGCTGCTACTGAAGCACTCATTATTACCACACCAGAAATACCTTCAATTCGTGATGCTGATCGTACAATTAAGTTGCTCGAAGCACAGGGCATTAAGCATCTTCATTTAATTATTAACCGTGTCAGACCCTTAATGGCACGAGTTTTTAATTTGATGTCGATACAGGATGTTCAGGAACTCCTAGACATTCCCCTGGTTGGGGTAATTCCTGAAGATGAAAGCGTTATTATTTCCACCAATCACGGCGAACCTTTAGTATTAGGGGAAAATAGATCAATCGCTGCTATCGCCCTGAACAATATTGCTTCCAGGCTAGAAGGGAAAACAGTCGAATTTCTTGATCTTGACTCATCCTACAATGACCTGTTGGAAACAGATGAGACTATCGACCCAACGACCAGTTTTGCCAATCTCTGCCCATATTTTTGAGGTTGCTCCTTGTGAAAGGGTGCGCTATTGTTTGGGAGAACGCACCCTAAATAGATGTGGCGTAGTTTACCATGAAGCTTAATTCTTGTCAAGATGGTAAATTAAATTTAATAATATTTAAATATTTCTGATTTGTTCTTTATGATCACCCTTCTATTTTGTCTATAATTTGAGAAGACCTTGGTCACTCTGTCTGCTGGATATATTCTTAGCCTTAGTCTAGTATGGCTAATGTCCAAAAGAATCTCCTAGCCCAAAGACTGGCAGGGTTTTAACACGAGCCAGTCTTAAATGAGCGCCATTAGACCGCTTTTAGAATGCCTCCTCTGTTCTAGACTTGACCTTCTGGAGAAGAAATGGGACTGGCACAAGCATTTATGAGCGATCTCAAAAAGCAATACTCTCGGCTCCCTCTAATTCTAGCGGTGGAAGACGATAACGATAACCTGCTGCTACTGAGCTATACCCTACAGTCGCTGGGGTGTAGACTCATTTGTCAACAGGATAGTAAAGATACAGTGCTTGTAGCGAAAGAGTATCAGCCCGACTTAATCGTGTTAGACATTCTGTTGCCTAGTCTGAGTGGGATTGATGTAGTGCGTTGTCTGAAGCAAGAAACACTAACTCAAAATATTCCGGCGATCGCCGTCACAGCATTAGCAACTCTTGAAGATCGACAACGTATCTTGAGAGCGGGCTTCAGCGATTACATCAGTAAGCCTTACATGATCGAAGATTTAGAGGCTATAGTTAGCCACCACCTATGTAAAAAACTGAATCCTAACCAAGCGTTTAACCTTTGTCAAGAATAGCCCAAATAAATGCAGCTTCTTAAGCTTCAGTTTGATCGAGTGAATTCCTTTTTTTAATCTTGGAACTGGAAGCATTAATCCGAACATTAGGCGCATCAGTCAGGAGAGCAATAATTCCAGTGCGGCCTGTGTCCAGTGTGGCATCACTCAATAAATCGACTACGGAAACGTGTAAAATCTCTTCGATCAGTTCCTTTAGTTTTGGCTGAATTGCATCATCTAAATCGGAGTGAACTTGCTCTGCTAGCTCTTGGCGACCTGTTTGAGCAAGTAATTGCTCCGGTTGAGTGATAGAATCTTCGAGCAATACGACCACATTTTGCTCAGATAGTTGGCAGGTCACTTTACTCGGCTGATGTCCTAAATGTTGACGATATAAAGCTTGGATACGCTGTGCTAGCGTTCTTTCTACTTGACCACGCGTTGGAGTTGTCGTCATTGGTTCTTTAAATTCTTGTCTCTAAAGGTGTAAACTAATACCAACAAGCCACAAAGCAGAGTTTTGAATAAATCCTTTCCTGGGATTTTTACCACAGGCTAACCCAACTTTTTGAGTTGTTGATAGCAGTGTAAGTAGGTCGGCACGTTAGGACTCATGAATCACTGCTTAAAATATTAGCGGCAGGTATTGCTCAATCTCACCACTCTAATTTAGTATTTTTCACCCATACCCGTTAACCTTTAGAGATAAAAAATACCGTGCATTGCCCTGTCCTCAGAGGGAGAAGTAGATAAGTCTGTCTAGGAATTTCCACCCAAAGCAAAATGAGAAATTTCTACTTTGGTAGATACACAGTAAATATACTACCTTTACCTAGTTCAGAAGACACATCAATTTTGCCCTTGTGTGACTCAATAATGCAGTGCGATAGATGCAATCCTAAGCCACTACCAGAGCGTTTATTTTTACCTTGGCGAAACCTTTCAAACAGTATTGCTTGGTCCTCTAGAGAAATACCATATCCAGTGTCTTCGACTTCGATAGTTACACAATTTTTGGACTTCGGAAGTGCCAATTTTTCAGCAATCCGAATATTGACACTGCCTACATCTGTAAACTTAATGGCATTTCCAATCAAGTTGCTCACAACTCTTCGCAGTTCTAGTTGATCGCCCCTCACCATACCAGCATTTGCATCTAGTTGGTCTATGTTGCTTGTATCTACATTGAGAGTCAAGCCCTTTTCAATAGCAAGAGGACTCAGTTCTTGAACAACTTCTTGAACTATGTCCTGTAGATTGCAGCTTTCAAATTGTAGTGTCTTCTGACCTGCCTCAAAACGGTAAACTTCTAGAAGGTTATTTACCATTGCTAATAAATTCTGGTTACTACGAACCATAGCAACGATCGCCTCTTTCATTTCCGGCGAAATCTTACAGAAGGTTTCCGCAGCAAATAAATTGAGCATCCGGTCAGCAGCAACTAGGGGAGTTCGCAAATCATGAGTCATCCGAGAAACAAAGTCCTCCCGCTGGCGTGCCATCTTTTGTTGTTCATCAATACTATGCTTGAGGCGCAGAAGCGATCTTACCCTTGCCAGTAACTCATCTTGATCAAATGGTTTACGAATAAAATCTTCTGCTCCCACATCCAATGCTTCGACAACACTCACTTCATGGAAGGCTGTTAACAGTAGGATAGGAATATAAGGTAGTTCCGGATTATCACGTACGCGACGCGTAACTTCATAACCATCCATCCCTGGCATCATCACATCTAACAAAATCAGATCCGGCGGATCTTGTGCAATTTTTTTGAGCGCATTTATTCCATCAGCGACTAATTCAACTTCATACCCTTCTACTTCTAAAATCGTCTGTAACAGAATGAGATTATCAGAAGTATCATCAACAGCTAGAATGCGTTCTACTTTAGATGCTGCACTACGTAACATAATCGCTCAGCTATTTAAAAAAAAATTATAGTTTTACTTCTTTAACCTCTACTCCAACCCAACTCGACAACTCTGTGAACCTGCCGGATGCGAGTTGGGCTATCCTCTCAAGAAACAAGAGGGAGCTCTTAGCAGGGAGCAGGGGAGTCAGGAATCAGGAGTGGGGAGGTGTTTCTTCCATAAAACGTCTGAGGCGGTATTCTATGACAAATGTTGGAGGTGAGTTTAAAGTGAAAGTTTCCACACTATTACCGGATTTGGATTGGGGCGAGTTATAATTACCGTAATTCTTCCATAAGATGTAATGAACTAGCTATATCTTAAGCTAGATATTTGTCAGGATCACCCAAGGGAAAAAGAGTGCATTCCTTCTTTCTATCGGTGGATGCAAGTTTGATAAAATATTGTCTATCTTTGGTCTGGTAAAAACAAAGAGAAGACTTGCAAGATGTTAGGCTCTTGACAGATGCAATTAGGAAAAAGTGAGTGTAGAGATGACTGAAATTAGTATCGTTTTAATCGAAGACCATGATTTGACAAGAATGGGGTTAAAAGCTGCATTACAGTCCAGTAGTACACTAAAAGTTATTGGAGAAGCAGCAAATGCGACTAAAGGGCTAAAACTTTTGGAAACAACTAAGCCGGATGTAGCGGTGATAGATATTGGCTTACCCGATATAGACGGCATTGAACTCACGCGCAGGTTCAGGCAATTCCAAATAGAAAGTGGGGAAACTGCAACCAAAATTCTTGTGTTGACAATGGATCATACAGAGGATGCCGTACTTGCAGCTTTTGCAGCCGGGGCAGATTCTTATTACATGAAGGATACAAGCATCGATAAGTTAACAGAGGCAATTCAAGCAACTCATAGCGGGAACTCTTGGATAGATCCGGCGATCGCCAGTGTGGTTTTGCAGAAGATGCGGCAAGGGTTACCAAGCAAACAAGTATCTGACCAGCCTAAGACTGTCAAAATTGAAGCACTGCCGACTGAGTACGAGCAAGTTCTAGAAACATACCCACTAACGCAACGAGAACTAGAAATTCTAGAGTTAATTGTAGGTGGGTGTAGTAACGGGCAAATCGCCGAAAAGCTTTACATAACAGTTGGCACTGTTAAAACCCATGTTCGGAATATCTTAAATAAACTCTGTGCAGATGATCGTACCCAAGCCGCTGTTCGCGCCCTGCGTTCTGGTTTAGTTGCATGAAGCTGAATTTCAGGAGTTAGGAGTCAGGAGTCAGGAGTAAAAAAGGCTTTGCGTCTAGCTTTCGGACAAAAGCATTTTACTTCACTTACTAGCAATCTGCTGTAATGTTTAGTAAATACCATAATAGAGTGAAAATCTTGTTGAATAGATAGTCAGTCTTGCTTTTGCGCTTCTTGATTTCTTTAATTGTAGAAGTTATTTCTGGTGATGGAGCTCCCCAATTATCATTGACATTTTATCAGAAAAATAGTGCGTCAAATAACGGCATAGGGCAGAGAGTATCACACTCTGATACTCCCCATGCTGAAGCTATGGAGATATTTATAGATAAAAACAGAGTGATGAAGCGATTGCTTCATCACTCTGTTTTTACTGATCTTTACACGAATGCGTACTTCAAGAACCAAAAAGACTATATTGCTTGTGGTACTTAAGTTTTGAGGTTTCTCAACTCCATATAAAATAAGAGGAACTTACACAAAAAACTTTGGAGTATCAGTCATAATACTGCCCTTTCATTGGCCTTCGAGGTAAGGTGATCGGCTAAAGCTGAAAGGTGCTTCTCCTAGCAAAAGGTGAATACCCAAGAGCATAATATATATGGCAGTTGGCTGCGAGTAGCTCTTGTTAAAGAAAGCATAGGATTAGCCACTGAAAAGATTCGTTCCCCCGTACCCTTGGCGATTTTTTTACCGCAAAGAGATTCGGCAGCAGTATTATGAGGTACTTATCTTGAGAATAACTGGTATTTAGGGGTAACACAAGGCTACCATTTTTCTCTATTAATAGCCTAGTTTTGGGCATGGCTACAAGCAAAGAGTAGCATTTTTTACCTAAATCCCGTCAAAATTGTACAAAACCTATCAAAAGATAGAGAGAAATTGTTCGGTAACGAGAAATCAAGCCTTTTGAGGTCATCTTACAGGTTTTTACAAATATCCTGGCTCAATGCCTTATGCTGGCTGACCAGACAAGTGAGCAAATAGCAATCAAACAACACGCTGTCATTTTTCAGCCTTCATTTCATCGACTTGGAATCTATGGTCTACCTAGCCTCTGACATTTCTGCGCTCTCGTTTCGCGAGAAATCCAGGAAACTCATATACTCTTCCTATTGTTTAGCTGTCAGTTGGCTGCTGTGGTAGCGGGACGACAATTATTATGTTAATTCTTGTAGGATTATGTTCATACTATAGTCTTACAACGTGTATTCACATCTGTTGATACTGATTATATGAACATTGTTTTTCATTGAACCTCATATTAATTGGTCGTGAACCAATCCTCTATTTCGTTAATCAATTTTTTGAGGATCTCATTTGGACGTTACTTTTGATCAAAGAAATGGACTCGGTGTGGTCGAACAATGCTTAATCGCAAAGCACTCTACTAAGCTCAGTAATTAACTTTTCTGTTCTTGCATGTTGATCTCGTATATATTTGATTGCTAGATGAACTACATCTTCAGGACTCATATTTTCCCTATTTGCAAACTCCCTAATTTCATTGTAGAGATCTTCCTCTATGAAAAGTACTTTTTCAGTATTGGAGTTGCTATCAGAGTTTGGACAAGTCGTTGCTGTCATTTTGACCCTCCTAATGATTACTACAAAGACACCCGAAAATAGGACAAAAACAGTCCATATTGGTATTCTAGCGATTTTAAGGAGACTTTTTTGTCTGCCTGATGGAAGATTTTGAACATATTACCCAGATTTCAGCCTTTGGATGGTAGCTATTTCCTGTAACTGCGTAACTGCTCTATATATAAATAAAGTGAAAGTCATCACAAATACAAGTGCTGTAACCTTTATAGAGTAAAGGTTTTACGTTGCACTGTTATCCTTAAAACTGTACAATTTGTTGATTTGGCTGTAAAGATTTGTAAAGAAATAGTTAACATTCTATTTTATATATTGAAAAAAATGGCGTTTAGTGGATATAATACGGGTATCTGACCAGGTTCTTCTTGCACCCATTTTTGAACTCTTGAATCAAATAGCCTTGTTGTCTATTATTCATAGCCAATTCAACGATAGCGTCAATATCACTTGTAACTTACATTAAAGTCGCCTTTGATGTAAGGTTTTTTACAGTGATCTGTTAGATATAAAGGTTGGTTTTATCTTTATATCTAACAGATCATCTCGAAACTACATGGACAGGAGAGTTTATGTTATGAGTACAGCACGTAAATTTCGAGTTAACTTAAGCGAACAAGATTCGGAATATCTTAAGGAAATAGCCGCTAAGATGAATACATCCGAGTCAGAAGTTATACGTAAGGGATTAAAGCTTATTGCGCTATATGCAGAGGATAAGGAGAATGAACTTATCCTAAAAAATGAAAAAAAAGGGGATCAAACATTAGTGATTCTCTAAATAACACCAATAAGAATGGACGACATAACTAAATCAAATAGCTTAGACAAACTTAGTCCTAAGTTTGGAGAAAATACAACTGATATTAGTCCTGAGGATAAGCGTCAAAACTTTAACACCTATCTAAGCGGAGCTTTAGCAGTAATGTTATGGGGTGCTTTATTATGGGTGATGTTTTGGCATACTACTTCCATTGGGACTATGTCAAACAATCTGGTTGCTACACAATTAACATTTGAAGAGGCAGAAAAAAAGGTCGAACATTCTTCAATCTTGATCAATGATACTGCTAAATCTCTGTATGCATTCATTGGTCCTTTAGCAACAGCAGTTACTAGTTTTTATTACCATTCTGTAACAGTGTCTAACTCTAACAATAACTCTAAAGATGAGTAAAATGTCAACTTTGGTGAAACAGGTTAATTATTTCAGATTTTCATTGAGTGAGTATTAATCTGTTTTAAGAAAGCTTTGTTATTCTGAATGTGTAATCCAATTACTCTCTTCCCGGTCAAAAATTACCCAAATCTCTCTAACTTATATCTCTGTGCCTCTGCGGTTAATTAGATAGGTAATCTTCTAGCGGGAAGGGAGTAATACTGCTGAACAGCTTTTTTTATCTAATCGAGAGCTAAAGTAAAAAATACTTTGCTCTCTAAGTTTTTTAAGATTAAAATGGAAATTCACAGTATACTTAATAGTCTTCATAGTGTATTTGTACTAATCGGTGGATTTTCCAGAAACAGGTAAGAGACTTCCAGAGAATAAAATATCCCAACCATAGACCGATCAATGCAAAATTGTAAGGGCGGTGTTACCCCGTCCTTACAATTTAGAATAATTTATTTTTTAGTGTTCCTAACCTGCTAAAGTCGAACTATTTCAAAACTTCCTTAATCTCGTCTTTAATGTTCTCGACCACGTGACTAACTTGAGCTTCAGCCTGTTTCGCTTGTCCCTCAGCTTTATCTTGTGGATTTCCGGTTATTTCACCTACAACTTCTTGAACTTTTCCCTCAATGTTTTTTGCAGTTGCTTCTATTCTTTTTTCTAAGCTCATATCTTTATATTATCTTTAGGCAGAACATTAACATTTTAGTAATAGATTTTCAGCAACACATCTAACCTGAGATAGGTCTTAGTGAGAGGAACTCCGACGAGTTCCCCTTTTCCATGGTTTATAGCTTAAGTTGACAAGGCTTTTAATGAGAAATCTTTTTTGGCAAAAATTTGATTGCGTATTAACTATTGACTAAACCCTAGTCTTTGCTTTTGACCAAATGCCATTCTCATCCTCATCATATTGCTGATGAACTGCTTCCCAAGCGGCTTGTTCAGCCTTATTTTCTTCGTTATTCTCTTTTAACGCAGTATTATAGTGCTCGATAAATGTGCCCTGAGCTTCTGCTGAAAGATGAGAGCGAACTTCTGGAGATAAATCATCAGGGCTATTGCAACCACCAGCACAAGCACGAGGTAATGTTTTTTCTGCAGTGTGAATTTCTTCGCCACCAGCACTTTCTATTAGGAGTTGGTATTCTCCAGTACGATCAGCACGAACTTCTGCCATGACTAGGAATTCCCCAGCTTGTAAACGAGTTTGATAGACGGCTGCTTTATCTTCTGACATTCCTAATGTAGTGAGAACAGATACTAGACCTGCACCTGCACTACCAGCGATCGCCCCACTTGCAGCTCCTAGCAACACAGCGCCAATAGGACCAGCTGCTACAATTGGACCAACAAAAGGAATGAACAGTACACCGACGCCTGTAAGCAAGCTCAGGAAGGAACCAAACAAGGAGCCAAAAACTGCGCCTGTTCTTAAACCTCCCAGAATCACATCTCTTTTAGTAATGAACCCAGCAATTCTAGTTTCTGACTGGAAGTTTCTGCCCATCACAGAGATATGGTCTCTGGATACACCCCGATTTAGTAACCGCCGAATAACATCATCGACTTGTTTTTGTTCTTTAAAGACAGCCGAAACCGTACGCTCTGCTTTATATTCTTCAGCCATTTTTCTACTCCTCCTTTTAACTAGTTAGTTGTTAGTAGACATAGGCGTGAAAATTAATTATGCGTCCGTTGAAATCCTTGGTAGGGGCGTATTGCAATACTCCCCTACATCATTTTTGGATATGTCTAGTTGTTAGTTGTTAGTTGTTCTACAAACTCCTAACTCCTAACTCTCTTTCTACACCCCTACAGGGGTTTTCTTTTCTGCTACTGGTTGAGAACCATCTCCCTCAAGTGCCTGTCCTTCAATAAAGGAACGCAACATCCAAGCCATTTTCTCATGCTCCTCCATTAATCCTGTTAAGAAGTCAGCAGTTCCTTCATCATGGAATTCTTCACTACTGCGGTCTATATGCTCCCGCAAGTTCCGAATGATTTGTTCATGGTCATCCACCAAGTTAGATACCATTCCAGTTGCAGTCGGGACGTCACCACCATGTTCCTTGAGAGAAGTCAGCTTCAAAAATCCTTCCATAGTGCCGATTGGGTAACCACCTAGAGAACGAACCCGCTCAGCTATGGCATCGATACTTTCAGTTAATGCCGTGTAGTGTTCTTCCCAAAGTAGGTGCAGAGTGCGGAACTGAGGTCCCACGACATCCCAGTGATACTTTTTCGTTTTCACTAATAGCAGATAAGCATCCGATAGATCTTGATTCAACAGATGACTTACACCTTTACGTTGTTCTTCTGTTAAGCCAATGTTTACTCTACGCATTGTGTTGAATTCCTTAGCTATCTTCTTTATCTAAGTTCACAAATTCAACACCAACCCAACATCAGCCCTAAGAAAGATTATGACCCTCGCTTCTCCTGAGGTCGCCGCTGCACGTAGCTTGCTTCCCCGTAGGGGTAGGCTTCAATTCAAAATTGATCAATCATATCATGTTCGATCATTTATAAAAAATATCTGCGTAAAAAATAAAAAACATCTTGATAACAATCAGCGTTCAAGATGTTTACAATCAAGGTAGGTTAAAAAGATTTCCTAGCATGGGAGATCTTCAATAAGTCGTACTATGACTTGCCAGTTGCTTTGTTTAGAATATTACCGATTTGATCTTCTACTGTGGTTGCATCCTGCGAATTTGCTGGAGTCTTCTGTTTCTCAATGTCAGCAGATCCCTGAACCTCATTGAGCCCCTCGTTGGATTTCTTTTGAACCTCTTTCAAGCCTAGAGGTGGCTCTGTAGCAACTTTGTCAGTTTCTTTCTGGGTTCCTAGTAGCTGTGTAGTACCATCTTGAAGACTACTTGTTGGGTTGTTGACTGCAGCAGCAGGAAAAGCGCTAGAGAAAAATACTAAAGCACAGGTAAAAGCGACTACAAGAAAGCGCACAGGGCGAAACATAGATAAACCAAAACTATTATTCTTCATTAAATAACCCTCCAATCACTAAACAATTCAAAAACTACCAATGTGATCTCTTTTTACTTTTAATAATGCAGAAGATTCATCAATCTGTAGGCTGAGGTTTCTTCTGGATTTTATCTACAATACAATCTTTCTTTTGGTAGACTTCCAATGAAAAAATCTCCACATTGTTGGGTGCATTAAGAGGGAGCCGGGAGCAGGGAGCAGGGAAACCCACGGCTTTAGTTGTGGGTTTGGAACTTTTCTCACGAATGTTTCTCGCGCTTGTGCGTCTCGCAACACATCTTTTTTTTCTTTATTCCCTGCTCTGTGCTCCCTTTTTTTGTAAAGCGCAACTACGAACCAATGATGCTTTATTTGTGCCGACTCAGTTAGATAGATAAGTAATGATCTATCGCTAAAGACAAGAGGCACAGGCTTGGGCTTCCAACCAAAGTTTGTGGAGGAAGAACTCAGTGCGATCGCTCATAGCTGTGACAAACAAACCATCAGCATCCTCAAAACTATCTGATAGCCAGGACCCCTGCAAAGTGACCTCCATGTAATCGGTATCGCAAGTATCCAGCACCATAAATTCTCTGTCATCGCGACATGCAAGAACCTTTAGCCTCTCTACTCCTGGCAAATCAACAGGAAGCAAAAAGGAAGCCCTGCTGGGTTTAACGCATAGATATTGACCAACTCGCAGCGACAAAAGCACTCGCGCTTGCACCCACTCCTCTAGGGACTGAGCGATACATTCTAAGTAAAAACTAGTTTCAGTGTATGTTAATTTCAGCATTCCTTATGCTCTCCTGTTATTCCAGGTTTGCTTGCACATCTATCCAGAACTGGCCAGCAAAAGAAATCGCTGGGTGGATTGGTGTTTTAGGCGTCTTGTGCAGTTGCATACCCGCCTCTTGAGGGGTGCAACTGCCTTTACGGGAGTTACACCGTTCGCAGGCAGCAACTACGTTATCCCAGGTATGTTGACCGCCCCTGGAACGGGGAATCACATGATCCAGCGTCAGACGTTTGCTCGTACCGCAATATTGGCAACGGTGATGGTCTCGTCGCAACACTTCCCTCCGATTCACTGGAGGAACCTTCCACATCCGCTCATAACTACTCATTTTCAAGCGAATGTGTTTTGGCACATCAAGTACCAAGTTGGGTGAGTGAACTTGCCATCCACTTTCTATGGCGGTCAGCTGAAGCGGCTCAGCCTTATTTGTGACTAAAAGTACTATTGCTCGCTTGATATTGACCCGACACAGTGGCAAGTAATTTTGAGAAAACACCACTACGGATTGCTCTAAAATCGACATTGCGCTCGTCACAGCTTGATTCCTCATAAAAAACCCCCGCTTTTTCTTGAGTGGAAGCGGGGGCTGGAAATGGACCATTAAATGTTTTGGTCTTTCGTCGGTACAGCATCAGTTATGCCTGTACCTCCCGCTTCTGTTATCTATTTTTATGAATGTATCCGATACACTAATGCTGGCATATCTAAAACCATGATTACCCTGTGTGAATTGCCGATCCTTTCGACGACCGTTGCCCATAAATAAATACTCCACTCCCAAGACGACTGATTCCCAAAAAGTTGGGAAAATTTCAGCACGCAAAGAAGTAGAGGGGGGATAAACGGACTTCACAAAAAATTTCACCTATTGAACATTCCTTTAAACATACTACACTTGTATTACTATCCTGTCCATACTTTTAAGGAGAAAAACTGATGCATACAATTGCTCGCACCCCAACCACCGACATGGAAGTGACCAGCATCCGCTTGGAGCGGGAACTAAAAGATAAACTGAAAGAACTAGCTGGCAATCAGGGATATCAAGCTCTCATCCGAGATATTCTTTGGAATTACGTCCAGCAAAAATCAGGAGAGTGGAAGCCCCGATTTTCAAAAGCTGATATTCGTGCCAGCATAGCTGCAACTGCTCAACAAGAAGAACGCTGTGTACTTACAGGTCAACTCATTCAACCGCAACAACCGATGCTGCTAGGGCTCACGAGGAATGGCGATATGGTTCCTCTTAGTGTCGAGAGCTTGGCTGGCTAACCTCAATGTATAAATGCAGTTCGGTTGCGCAGTGTAAGGTGACTGGACTGCATTTAGGTCAGGAGTCAGGAGTCAGGAGTCAGGAGTCAGGAGTCAGGAGTCAGGAGTCAGGAGTCAGGAGTCAGGAGTCAGGAGTCAGGAGTCAGGAGTCAGGAGTCAGGAGTCAGGAGTCAGGATT